>CALKAQ010000096.1 GCA_937983075.1 uncultured bacterium
GGGTTGTGCCCCGCTCTGGCGTCGACGAGTTAGCTAAGGGTTTCTCACAGCACTTTTAACATCCCCACAGAAAATCATAGCGGAACAAGGACGGAGAGGTACCAATGATAGCCAATGATTTCGATGTAATTCTCTTTGACCTTGATGGCGTGATTTACTTGGGGGATGAAAAGCTGCCAGGCGTCGAAGATTCCCTTCGTCGGCTTCGAAAAATGGGGAAGACCATTCGCTTTCTAACCAATGATCCACGTCCCGCGCGCCATCAAGTGGTTTGTCGGTTGCAGGCGATGGGGCTAGCTGTAGATGATCATGAGGTAATCACCTCGGGATGGGCAACAATACGTTATATTCAACAACAAGGCTATTCATCGGTTTTTGTTTTGGGTAGTCGTGAATTGCTGGAGGAGATGATCGATGAGCTACCCGGTGTATCAATCAACCGAGGATCAGACGCCGAGGCCGTGGTCGTTGGCTACGCCGATAATTTGAAATTGAGCGATGTTAACACAGCCGTACAGCTCATTGAAAAAGGCGCAACTTTTATCGCAACGAATGCCGATACGTCCTTTCCGACACCTTCTGGCCGAAGTTTAGCCACAGGATCGTTGGTTCAGGCCGTGCAGGCCGCAACCGGACGACGGCCTGTGGTGATCGGGAAGCCGAGTCCGACGATTTTTAGGATTGCAACGGAAGGTCTGCCGCCGAACATACGCGTCGTTATGATTGGCGACTCCCCCGACACTGACGTTCTCGGTGCGCACATCATGGGATATACGGCAATTCTCATTTCCGAAAGGCCTGTTGCTTTTCCATCCAAAAACGACTTTCGCGCTCCGGATGCAACAATTCCGGATTTGGTGGCCCTGTTTGATTCTGATCGGACGGTTCGCATATGGCAGAAGCCGTCATTTCCATGGCCCGAACGTGTAAAAGCGGGTGTTTCGGCGGTGGTGTTCAACCATGATGGCGATGTGCTGTTGATGAAGCGGGTGGATAATGGGTTGTGGGGGCTACCATCAGGACATGTAGAGCCTGGGGAGACGGTCGAAGAGGCGGTTAAGCGTGAGGTATTCGAGGAGACAGGGCTTGAGGTCAACGTCGAACGCCTAATTGGCGTATATTCTGACCCTACATCGCAGGTCTTCCAGTACCCCTCCGGGGACATCGTTCAGTTCGTGACATTGTCCTTTCTTTGCAACGTGCAGGGAGGCGTCCTACGGTCGGATAAAAAGGAATCCGAAGCGGTCAAATTCTTTAAAGTCACGGAGCTTCCAAGAGATATGCTTCCGATGCATCCGATGTGGTTAAAGGATGCTTTGGCCGACCGCTGTTGCGCCTTCATCCGGTAAGGCAAGAAATGATGAAGGCCGGGTCCCCGGCGACGGATTGGAAGCTTGGCGACTCTATGGGTGGCGCATGTCTATGACCACGCCTCGCTCGACTGACCACATGGTCCAAAGCTCAGCCGGCGACGCCGCGACCGGACAGGAGGTGGTGGGGTTGTTGCGCGATGGCAGGCTGGTAACCGTCCCATCGCCCGACGAGGAGGCTCGAACCAGGGCACAGGCTCGGCTTGACGAGCTGTCCAAACCGCCGGGCAGTCTGGCCGAGCTGGAAACCCTGGGAGCTCGCCTTGCCGCGATGACGGGGCGGATCCCGCCCTGGGCCGCAAGTGCTCGCTTTTCATTTGCTGGAGGCAGCGGTTTGCGTGATGACGGAGATGGCCTCGTTACGATCCGTCTTGGTTGCCAAGAGTAAATCACACCACCACGACCCTGGGTAGATGCCTCTCTCGTTGGACCGCGTCAAGCTTCGGTGGGCGGATCCCCGACAGTTCGCGCCTGTCACGCCACCAAAAGGCCAGCGAGCTGCCGCAAGCCCCGGACCCACTCGCGGTCCGAATGGGGCCCGTACAGCGCCGGCATCCGGGCCCGAAGCCACTGGGCCGCATCTTCGAGTTCCGCGAGCGTGGGGTGCTGCCGCAGCACACCACCCTGGCGCGGTGCGGCCGTGGAATGTCACGGCCGGTCGTAAAATGTGACCCACTAGGGAGCCTGTTTCACGGACACTGACTTGATCGGGACGGGCTGGAAGGTACTGAGTCGATACAGCAACATCGCATGGGTTGGCGGTCAGCATCGCGTCGGTGAGGGGGCCCCGGTCGCTGCCCTTCTACGCCGGCGCCGCAGCAGTGCAACGAAGGGGTAAGGACGCGGACCCCTCCGTCACCCTTCGCCAGAGCTTCAGCAAGTTGTGGGTCAAGCAGAGCAGCTTCCACTCGCTGTCACAACGCCGCCAAACCGCGACGCAGGAACCGGTCGGCGCCTCGCACGGCCTTGATCGGCCCGAACACCGGCTCCACGGTCTGGCTGCGCTTCGCGTAGATCGTCTGCCCTCCCCGGGTCCGTAGCTTGCGTTCCATCCGCTCCCGCAGGCTCAGCCCCTTGGGGATACGGCCCCCCGGATGGGCTTGTCCACGCCCGCGGCCCGCAGGTTGGCTTGCGCCCTCTCCAGCATGGGGTGCAGCTGGCCGACGTCGTTGGCCTCCTGGGTCACGGCCGCGGCCACAATGAGCTGATCCTCGGTCACCACCGCCTGGGCGTTGTAACCTTGCACAAAGCCCTGCGGGTCTTGAGGATCCGGCTGTCCGGATCCGTGACGTTGGCCTTCGCTGCCGGATCCACCGAGGGATCCGGCGCCTTCGGCTTGCGCCCCCGCCGCTTCTTACCGGTCGCCTGCTCCTGCGCCTTCCGTTCGTTGACGCGGGCCTGCCGCTGGGCGGCTTCCCGGGCCGCCTCTTCCTCCAGCCGCCACTTGCATGCCTTCAGCCGCTCCAGCCGGCTCTGGAGGTGACGCAGTTCTTCCGGTAACTCGTCCCCCCGGCGACCGGGGCCGTACCGCTCATCTTCTTCCCGGTCCGTGGCCTCCGCTTCCCGGAGCATCTTCTCGACTTCCTCACGAATCGCTACGTAGGTTCGGTTGGCTGCCAGCGAGGCATTCGCCTTGACTTTCGTCCCGTCCAGCGCCACCACGCCGACCTTCAGCAACCCCGCTTCGCGGCACAGCCGCAGCACCTGCGTGAACAGGTCGGCCAGCTCCCGCTCATGCCGCCGGCGGAAGTGGGCGATGGTCACGTGATCGGGCCGTTGGTTGGTGGCAATCACCCGGAAGGCCACGTCCTCGAGGCACAGCCGCTCGATCCGCCGGCTGGACCGCTCCCCGACGCAGTATGCGTACAGCAGCAGGGTCACCATCATGGCGGGGTCGTAGCTCTCGCCGCCCCATCCGTCGGCGCGGTACTTGCGCCGAAACGCCCCCAGATCCATCTGCTCCACGGCGTCGATCAGGAACCAAGCGAGGTTGATCCTCCGGTAGCCAGTCGCGGAGACTCGGAGGCAGGAGGTAGAGCTGATCCCGGTTCACCGGTCGGAAGTTGTAGGCCATCAGCACACCTCAGGATCTTGGAATCTCGATGGGATCTCTTTTCGTCAGGCCGAGTCCGACCCTGTGGAAATACCTGGGTCCACGAAACAGGCTCTACTGTGCCAACATTTTCTGCAAGAGCGACATTAACCCGTCAGGTTTCGGACACGGGTCGCCAGTCCTAGGCCCACGCACCTCGAATGTAATCTTCTTCTTCGTCCACCCCGCCTCTCATGTAGTTTTGCGTCTGGCCCTGGTTACCGGTCCTTCCGTTTAACCGCCTTCGCCCCTGCACGTCGCAGGGGGCAACAAGGGGGCAACAGCCCAGGTCCATCTAGCGCTCCCGGCCTCGACCCCTGTAGGGCGCAAGCCCCGCCCGGAGCGCTCTTGCCCGATGCAAGGACTATTCGCTCCCCCAGATCAACCAGTGCCCCTTACGGTTGATGAGATAGAAGTTACCTTTTAACGATTGAGAGGCGCTTACATTACCGTTGCCAGCAGGCAAAGTTTGAATCCACCGCGTTGGCCCCCGATCTTTGGACAGTTATAGCTTGATCGGGGTAGGAGTCACCGTTTTTCTCAGGATCGCTTCGTGATACTCCTTCGGAGTCCGGTATCCCAGGGAACTATGGATTCGCCGGTTGTTGTAGTACTCCATGTACGCGATCACCGTCATATAGGCCTCGGCGAAGGAAGAGAACTGGTGTCGGCTGAGACATTCACGCTCCAACAGGCTGTGGAACGCCTCGATGTGCGCGTTCTTGTTGGGCGTTTGCACCGGGATGTACTCGACCTCCACGCCCAGCTTGTGGCACGTCTCTCGAAAGGCCTGACTCGTGAATTGGGGGCCGTTGTCGCAACGGACCACGGGCCTGCGATCTCCCAGTTCCGCTGCCCGGCGTTCGAGCGCGCCCTGGAGGGCCACGGCGGCCTGGGCGCCGGTGCACGTCAAGCCGATGTGGTAGTCAATCACCGAACGATCGGCCACGTCCAAGATCGTCTGCACGAAGAAGAAGCGGCGTTCTCCCTCGATGTACCCGTATTTCACGTCGGTAGCCCACACCTGATTGACTCCTCTGACCTCCCGGGTCGCCGCCACGCGACGGGGGAAACGCTGCCGCCGGCGCCTGTGTGGGTGCAAAATGCCCATCTCCCGACATAAGCGGTACACCTTCTTGGGATTGATCACGAGCCGGTGTTCCCTTCGCAACCAGTGGGTGAGCTTCCGATAGCCGTAGGGGTAGCCATCACCGCCGATGGCGGAGCGAAGGAGGTCTTTGATGCCCTCATCACTGACCTTCTTGCCACAATACGTGCGGCTGTAGCCTGGAATCGGCCGTCCACCTCGGCGTGGGTGTGGCCTGGGGCACCGATTGCGCCATGCGTAATAGGTGGAGTGAGCCACACCGACTATCCGTAGAACTCGCCGGACCGGGAACCCGCGGCTTATCCATCGTGCGGCCACTTCTAAACGTTCTCTCAACGTGGGCTCCCCTTTTTGAGGAGATCCCGCAGAATAGCGATCTCCAAATCCTTTTCGCCCACGATGCGCTTCAGCCAGTCGTTCTCCCGCTCCAGTTCCTTGAGACGCTGCTGTACATCGGTCGGCGCTGGAGTTTGTTGTCGTCGCAGGGTCCGGTCGAAGGCCGATTCGCCTTCCTGCCGGTACTGGCGGACCCATCGGCCCACCATGCTGGCATCAATCTGATAGCGTCGCGCCACCTCTTTGTAGATGCCAACCTCCAGGGCTTCTCGGACGACACGCAGTTTGAACTCTGGGGTGTACTTTTTCTTCGGAGTCACGGGTCCATCTCTCTCCTCACCCATGACTCTACCCCATTAAGCAACTGTGTCCAAATCTGTTAGGGGGCCGTTGAGTTCCGATGGCGGAGCGTATCAACCGGATTACCCGTTACGTCGATGGGTGGCTAGGCTACTACGCCCTTGCGGATGCCAAGGGGATACTCACCCACCTCGACAGCTGGCTCCGCCACCGCCTGCGGGCGTGCGTTTGGGCCCAGTGGAAGCGGGTGCGCACCCGGTACCGTACGTTGCGCTCGGTCAACCTTCCCGAGTGGAAGGTGCACGAACTGGCGAATGCGCGCAAAGGGCCGTGGCGCATGGCCTCCGGCCCTTTGAACAGCGTCCTGACGAACGCCTATTGGCGCGCTCAGGGCTTAATCAGCCTCGTGGATCGTTACCTTGAAATCCGCCAGCTTTGGCGAACCGCCTAGTGCGGACCCGCATGCTAGTCATAATGAACGAGGCCGGCCCCGTTTCGCACAACGTGGGTTATGCTGGAAGAGGGTCAACCAGCACAGAGCCACATACGAAAGGGGCCGGCATCATGCAGTATAACACGAAGTTTGTGGGTCTGGACGTTTCTAAGGACGACATTGCGGTGGCCATCGCTGATGCTCGTGGCGGCGAGGCCCGCTACTACGGGAAGATTGAGCACACGCCAGAGGCGGTGCGCAAGCTGATGAAAAAGCTGGGGCAGCCGCAGCAACTGGTTACGTGTTACGAAGCGGGCCCAACGGGCTACGAGTTGTATCGCCTGCTGAA
The DNA here is from genome assembly GCA_937983075.1 of uncultured bacterium. Classification (GTDB taxonomy): domain Bacteria; phylum Bacillota; class Limnochordia; order DTU080; family JAAYLA01; genus CALKAQ01. Next base: position 5,989 of record CALKAQ010000096.1, read on the forward strand.
GGAGATGGGTATCCGCTGCATGGTTGTGGCGCCCACCCTGATTCCTGTTCGAGTTGGCGACCGGGTGAAGACCGACCGCCGGGACGCGGTGCGGTTGGCTCAACTGTTGCGCGCAGGGGAATTGCAACCGGTCTGGGTGCCCGACGAATCCCATGAGGCGCTGCGGGATTTGACCCGAGCCCGAGAGGACGCCAAGGAGGATCAACATCGAGCCCGTCAGCGCCTCTTGAAGTTCCTGTTGCGCCACGGCCTGCGGTCCCCAGCAGGGGTACGCCCGTGGAGCCGGCGTTACCGGGAGTGGCTGGACCGCTTGAGCTTTGACCATGCCGCCCAACAGATGGCTTTCCAGGAGTACCTGCGTGCCATCGACGAGATTGACGGGCGTCTGCACCGGCTGGAGGCCGAGATCCACATCCAAGCCACCGAGGGCGAGCATGCGGCGGTGATTCAAGCTCTTCAGACGATGATGGCGAGAGGCACCATTATCCCATGCCGCCGCACGCTCTCAATGAAATCCGCCGGCGGCGCCTCATCCCCGTAGATTTTCCGGTTCAGCGGATGAGGCTTTAGTCCGGTAACACTCCACTCCAACAAAATCACCCCTCCGTGTGGTGTCCTCCGTGTCGGCATAAAGAAGGGCTGGCAGCCACGGAGGAAACTGCCAGCCCATGCCCCGCCGCCGAAGCGGGGCAAACTTTTCTTTCGGTTGTGATGAATCCGGTCGCCGGATGTAACGTCCCGCGCTGCCCTTCAGCTTGCGCTGTTTACCGGCCCTAACGAGCCATGGCCAGCGGGGTAACAGTTAGCAAGGGAATCCCGCCCCGGACCCGTGGAAACTCGGTGAATTTCGCGCCGGCGCGAGCGCGGCTGCTGGGGCGGTCGCGCCGCTCGGGTCGGTAGGGATTCGCTCCCCCCTCCCCCGCTTACTCGCTGGGAGGCACAATCCCCACGATTTGAG
>CALKAQ010000097.1 GCA_937983075.1 uncultured bacterium
GCGAGCTCAATCGTCGGAATCTCGCGCTCTGACCATCCCAACTCCATGGCGGCGGCATAGCGATGAGAACCCGTGATGAGGTACTCGCCGCCCCAAATTACCAGCGGGGCACCAACCCAACCATTGGCCTCCATGCTCTCCATCAGTTTCTTGACGTGATCGTAATCTCGAACCTCGTGGTAGGGGATCATCTCCGTCGCCTCCCTGTTTCTTTCTGATTCTATTATACAGTGCACGTGTGCACATGTCAACGGGAAATTACAAAAATGGCAAGCCTTCTAGCAGGGTCGGAAGAAAAAGTTGCTGTTACCGCCTGCTCATCGCCACGCGGCCGATCCCCGGCGAGGACGCTTACTTTTGTAGTGGAGTGCCAGAGAACGCGTGTGTAACTAACACGCAACTAACAAAACAATCCAAAAGACCCATTACACCGCATCGAGCGCCTGCCTTGCACGCAGGAGGCCAGCGGTTCGATCCCGCTCGGCTCCACCACGAAAAATGCGATGGGGACTGCGTTTGCGGTCCCCATCGCTCGCTTCTGGGGCCCTCCAAAAGTGCCCCAAAATCGCCCAAAAACGGGGTCGTAACTAACACACAACTAACACACAACTAACACTATGGGATGGCCTCGATAGCTTCCTTCAACTCATCGATTGGCGTCATAATGTAGTCATTGGCCGTGACCGCGAAATCGGCGTGCCCCATGAGAGCCTGGATGTGCTTCGGCTGCACCTTTGCCGAGTTGAGCCGGGTGGCGAACGTCCTACGGGTAGTGTGTGGCGTCAGGTGCCGGTTGATGCCAGCCCGCTGGAGCGCCGGGTAGAAGATGTGTTTGCGGTAGTAATCCGTTGAGATCGGCTGGCCGTTCCTGTGGATGAGGCGCGGTCCCTTCGTGTTGTACCAGTATCGCACATAGGGCAGGATACGGCTGTGAACGGGCATTGCCCGATCCCGTCCGGCGTCTGTCTTAATGCCACCGGTAATCACCCATTTCTCAGGGTCCACCTGGAAGGGCGTCAAGGCAACGAGTTCGCCCACTCGCATCCCCGTGTACAACAGTATCATGATGGTTCCCGCCCATACGTCGCCAGCCTGGGCAAGTTGCTCAATCTGGTGAATCTCCAAGTCCGAGAAAACATCCTTCTTGGGCTTGCGGGCTGGTGGCAGCTTGATGGCCCGGGCGTAGTTGTGCCGCACGATGTCATCGGCCACAGCAAGCTCGAACAATTGGCCCAGCATCGTCTTGGCCTTTTCCAGCGTCGAGCGGCTCAGGCCCTCCCGGCGCATGTCGTCGATGATTTCCTGCAGGTGGGACGTTCGAATGTTGCGGATGGGTTCCTTGGCCAACTTGGACAGCCGCTTCCAGACGGCCCGATAGGCGTCCATTTGGCTCTTAGCTACGGCGTCAACCTTGCTGTTATACCAGCGCTCGTAAATGTCACCCAGGGTCGTGTCGCGGAGCTCGCCGATGGGGTTGTTGTGATAGTCGGCCAGAGCCTCCAGAGCTTCGGCGCGGGTTTTGTAGTAACCAACCGTGTAATAGAGCTGCTTGCCTTCCGGGCTCCAGCCGGTCGTCACTCGGGCAATCCACGGCCGACGTCGGTTGCCGGAGAGCTTGTACACTGAGCCGTAACCGTTTGGCAGCCGCATGATCCCATCCCCCCTAGAGTTTGGACTGAAACGCCACGGCCCGGCCCAGGATGCGGACCTGGCGGAAATCGTCATGGCCGACGAACATCGGTTCGTAGGCGGGGTTTTCGGGCTTAAGAATGACGCCCTTCTCTGTGGTGTACACGCGTTTTAGAGTAACCTCGTCGTCGATGAGCACCACAGCAATTTCGCCGTTCTGGACAGTCGGCTGCTGGCGGACGAACACCAAGTCGCCATCTTGGATCCGGGCGTCGATCATGCTGTCGCCCTGCACCCGCAGGCAGAAGTCAACTCGGATGTTCCCGTCGACCACGATGTAGTCGTGATGCTCCTCCATCGCTAGAATCGGGTTGCCTGCGGCCACTGATCCGAGAATGGGGACGCGACGAACACGTACTGAATCCGGGCGTCGGATGTCGGTCATACCCATGAGATACGACGGACTTACGTCGAAAAAGCGACTAAGCGTCTCGATAGTGTCGCGCCGGAGGTTCTTCACCTGACCGGTCTCCCATTTATTCACTGCCGCTCGTCTCACTCCGACAATTCGCCCTAGCTCTTCCTGGGATAGACCCTTCTCAAGGCGGAGTTCGCGAATACGCCGCCCCATTAGATTCCCCCTCCCATCCCGCCCTTTGTCAGAGTCATACTCCCCGTATCATCATATACTACCATGTCGCGAAAGAAAAGATACAGTGTGTTACCGAGTGGATACAAGTCGCGCTTGCACAAGTGGATAGACTGTGCTAGGATGTATCTTGAAAGGATACAAAAAAGCGAGGTGATCCGATGAATACCAACAAGCTTCGAAGCGTCATGGTGCTACATGGGGACAACGGGGTCAAACTCGCGAGAGCTCTGGGCATCTCCCAAAACTCGCTTTCCAAGAAGATGACCGGCAAGAGCCAGTTTACGCAGGACGAGATCTGGCGGATCAAGGAGAGGTACGGGCTCACGCCGGAGGAAGTGGACGAGATTTTTTTTACCCAGCGTGTATCGTAAAGAGATACACTGGAGGTGCGCTAAGTGCCCAAGATCTCGGTCACCGAAGCCGCCGCCCGGATGGGCGTCAATCCGCAGTTCCTTCGCATGGGACTGCGGGCGGGCAAGTTCCCGTTCGGCACGGCCGTCCAGATGCCGGGCGGGCGGTGGAGCTACTACATCAACGCCGAGCGTTTCGACCGCTGGATGGCCGGGCTGGACATGGGAGGTGCTGGGGATGAAGCGCATCAAGCCGGCGCGTGACCCGGCCCTAGCCGCAGCCGTCGAGGCGGCCCGAGACGCGCGACCGCTGGAGCCGACCAGCCGCAGGCCGCGGACGCGTGACGAGCTGCGGGAGTTGGTGGACGGATGCCTGCCGGGCCGACGGTACGAGGTACGGTCGGCATATCGCCGGCGGGGCGGTGTCGAGGAGTGGTTGGGTGGTGTGCGGTGATGCTCCCCGGTGGCTACCCGCCCGGTGTCGGTGTCTACGACATCGGGGGCGACCACACCGTCGAGTGCGTCCAGTGCGGCGCTCGCGTGGACCTGGACGATGCGGTCGGGTGGAGCGGCGGGGACGAGATGTTTTGCGACGTCCGCTGCCTCAGCGAGTGGGCGGCGGACAACCTGGAGCGAGTCGTTGAGTGGATCAAGGTCTGAGGGGAGGTGAGGCGGCGTGATTGCGGTGATGCACGTTCCGTATGGCGGCGAAGTGGACATCCAGCCTGAGGGCGCCCATGATGGCATGGTTCGGGTGCGGTGCGGCGAGAACGCGGTCGTGCTCGTTATGCACGACGACCTGATCCGTCAGATGGTAGCGAAAGCCGACGCATACCTCGACCGCCGGGCCGCCGAGCGGACGCTGGCGATGCTGGAGGCCGAGCGGGAGCGCCGACACCGGGGCGAGCGGCCGGAGACGTTGGCTGTCATGGACGAGGCGCAGGTAAAGGAGTAGGCCGCCTGTGGCGAGGCGGCCGGTGCCCTGATGGGCATGGTGACTGGTTGCGTCTCCATTTCAGCACGGGGCGCAACCCTCGACAAGGAGGGTTGGATGTGCGTAGGTACACGAACGAGGCGGTCGGACGGAAGGTTCTGGACACGCTTGAGCGGCGCCAGCGGGCCTGCGTCAACGCCTGCGCCGGTATCCCGACTGAATTGTTAGAGACCTCGGGTGTTATCCCGATTAGAGATGCTCAAAAAGCCGTGTGGGAGTTGTGGAATGTTGTTTGGCAGGTCCTGAAGGATCCTGACGGGTCTCACACCACACACTTCGCGAGTGTGTCCCTCATTAAAGAGCGGGCCATAGAAATCAGGGATAAGCTCGCCACACCGCGAGGTGACACCGCATGAACGCGCCGGTTGTCGCCCGCGAGCTCACCAACGCCCCGGCTCCTGGGGTGTACCCCGACGTCCCGGCGGATGAGTACCACCGCTGGCGGGCGGCGTCGCAGACCGTGCTCAAGATCATGCGGGACCG
>CALKAQ010000098.1 GCA_937983075.1 uncultured bacterium
GATGAAAAGGAACTTGTTATGCTTCTTGAGGATGAGCTGAAGGCGAAGGGGCATTAAAGCCAAGGATTTTGGGAGGGTTGTTTACTTGCTATGACCACCCTCTGATTCCTCGAACCAACAATGATTTGGAGCTGTTTATCAAAGGGATCAAACGGAAGCATCGCAGGATTACCGGCCTGCGTCGGTGGAATCGTTATATCCTGCGACATGGAGAATTGATCGTTTTTGTGGGAAACGCCATCAATGATCCCCATGTCTTATCCCGGCTGCTGTCTGTAAGCTATGAGGATTACCGCGAAGAGTGGGAATGCTGGTACAACCGGATACAAGAGCATCGAAAACAGTTGCGCTTCAGAAAAATCCCCAGTCATATCTTCAACAGCTTGTGGATCGGTGGGCATCGGGAGCGTTATGATAGTTATTCCGCTAATTTTTTTGTTTTGGGTACATCAGACACACCCTAGGAACAAGCACGCTCTGGGATTGGAGTTCACTGTTTTCTTTTCCCAACTCCATGTTGGGCGTGCCTCTGATGAGTTGAAACGGATAAACCGGCGGAAACGCCGTGCGCGAGACACCCTTGTTACGCTGACAGACGGGATTATCCCCACCGGCCGCACGGCTCCGTATTACAGCAATACAACGTGTAAACAAATAACCCCCCAGCCGCGGGGGTGTGCTTTTACCAGTCAACAACCATCTCTCTTTTCCTTTTCTTTCCCTGTGAGGGGCGAAGGAGCGGTTGCCGGATGGAAGCTGGTATTGCCCCGGAACATTTCTTATCCGCTTCCTTGCCACCGAACAGCCAGCGGGTCGCCTCCTTATTGGATTTTCTCGAAGGGGGTGGGAGCCTCGCCGGTCCACTTATGCAGCACGGCGGTACCGGTCTGCTTGGTTACACCGTCCTCGCTGGCCGATCCGGCATGAGAGATGTAGAAGTACCCGTTGCCCAGAGACTCCAGTCCGTACTGGGGCGCGGTAGCGGGACGCGGCAGCCCTGAAAACTCCCAGCCGTAGATGCCGGTTGCTTCGTCATACAGGCCGTCTTCCAAGAGAGAAAGCAGCAGCCCTTTCTCGGGTTCACTCTGGCCGCGAATGACGCCCTTCACGGGCGGCTTTGACCCGTCGACGATGAACAATGAGTAGTTGGGGAACTGCTCCTTTTTCCCTTCATATACCGCCATGAACCAGTTGCCGGTGTATGTGTCGTACTCAAGGTTTTGGACCCCGTAGGTGGTGTTTCCGGTGTAAACGAAGTATTTGGCTTCCGGCTTGGCCGGTCCGCTGGTGTGCGGATCACTTTGGTTGAGCGGCCTTTCGTACTTCTTCCACCGGCTGACGTCGTACTGCAAGATCACTTGGTGGTCGTTGTCCTCCCGCTCGGTGTTGGAGTAGATGCCGTAAGCCACCATCAGCTTTTGCGGCCCGTGCTTCTTGCCGAATTCAGGACCAAAGGAAACCCCGTCGATGCCGCTGCAGCCGTAGCGATGATCCAGGGTGTCCGCGGTATTCCCGTCGAATTTCCCGTCACCGTCCATGTCGGCGGTATAGTCGTCGACGACTTCCTTGAGATAGACAGTGGTCATGACGTTATCGGCTTCTGCGTCCATTCCCGTCCGGGTAATCTTGTCGCCGTCGAAAATAGCGATGTAGAACGCCTTGGCGTCCTTATACTCCAACGACCCGTAGACCCTGCCGTCTCTCGGGTTGAAGTCAATGTCGCCAAGGTGACCTGTAAGCCCCTCCACGGTCCCTATCACGTTGCCTTGGAAATCGGTCTTGACCAGCATTTGCGTGAAGGAGAAGTACATGTGTTTCTTCTTCATGTCGATGGCGATGCCTTGCACGTGGCTGGTGGGCCATGCGCCACCGTAGATCTCTTTAGGCATCTGGAACGGCTTGGGAAGGGGAAACTTCGGAGGCAGAGGAGAATACGAGGCCGCATTGGTCTTGACAGGGGGCAGCAAGAGAGAGAACAAGAGCAGAATCACCAACGCAGCTGTACGTGTTAACACTGCGATGCGCATATCTGACTCCTCCTATTCTCTCGTGGTTAACCCTGGAGTGTCTGCAGCACTGGTGGTTGAGGAGCGAGCCATCGGATGCCGCCTGATGGGAACCGATCGGCACCACGTAGTGAGGCCCCCAGCAATTGCAGTATCATAGATTGGCAATGACCGGAATGTCGTGGCCCATGGTACTCGACTATGTTACTGCCTCGGAGGTAAAGGAGAGTACCTTCACCTACACGGAAGTCTGGGAAAACGCCGAACTGGTCTACACCACCTCCTCCATGATGTAATTATAATCTGATAAAATAAAAGGGTCAAATATGTGAGAAAAAATAACTCGCATTAGTGATAACTCATATTCCGCGCGGCTTTTAGCTGCGTGAGGTTGATGACAAACCCTTGACTCTTTTCGCAAGAAAAGGTCAAGGGTTTACATTTTCGAGGGAACAAGCAAATAAAGGAATTGAAGCGGGTACATCAGTCAAAGAGGAAGCCATTTTTGCTGTTTTGGGCAATAGTAATAAGAAAGCATTTCTTCCTTGTTTTCGCAAACCTTTGTATCGTTCGTAGCGAAGTCCATGAAGCTCTTTGGTATCAGCGAAGCTGCACTCAATGGTTTCGCCGCGTCACTTATTATAAAGTTGTTTCCCTCTCTCACTTAATCGATTTTTTCGTACCATTCCTTGACATCTTCCCAGCACGGGTTACGACTTTTTGTATTCGCGGTCTGGTGTTTCTTGGGATTAGTGGGTTTAGAGAAGAAAGAGACACTCCCGGCGTACTTCAGAGTTCGTTATCCGGAGCGGAGGTAGTTTATGTTTGGCAGAACAAAGATTTGCATCTGCTTCAGGTATGTACTGAAAATGCCACTTGTGAGACAGAGCTTTTTTCGGTCAAAATCGCCGATGAGCAATCATTGTAAAGTTCCGCTATCTCAGTGCGTTTGCAAATGGGCATCGTGAGAGACCCGGCGTCCAACTTTACAAGCTATTTCAAAAACATGATCTTCCAATGTAAAATAGGAGTATGAGT
>CALKAQ010000099.1 GCA_937983075.1 uncultured bacterium
CGCCCCATGTGCTCGATGAACAGTCGTTGCATCTCAGGCGCGAGTTCCGCGAAGGTCCGTTCCCCGATCTCGGGGAACTGCTGCTTAAAGGTGTCCCAGTAATGGAGCACACTAACGGCCGCAGCGGCAGCGAAGAAATCCTCCGACCCCTCCTGGATTCCCGTTTCGGCGAGGATCTGCTGGAACCGCTGCTGGTTAATCTCGCGCTCGAACCGGCGCCCCATTTCCTCGAAACCGGTCATGCCGTAGGGGACGCGGGCAGCTGCGCCACCTTCGGCGCGGTAGATGGCCGCCAAAAGGTCGGCCATGCCGGCAAAGCCCGTCGCCCGTTCGATCCGTTCCAACGCTCCCAGAGTCGACGCGTCAGCGCGCCCAGTGATCCAGTTCAGAAACCGCTCCCACCATTGGGGAACGTTGATCGTCCAACTCCATACGGTTCTTACCGTGTCACCGATCCACGGGGCAGCCGTATCCTTGATCCAAGTCAGGAAGCTGTCAACGACCCCCACGGTCCAGTCCCAACCCGTCGAAACCTGACCGTCAACCCACAGCGCGGCCTCTTCCCGAATCCAGTTGAGGAAGTTGGATACCGTTCCAACCACCCAATCCCACGTCGTCTTGGCCGTTTCACCAAGCCAAGGCCACGCCGTGTCCTTCAGCCAGTGGAAGAACGTCCCGAAGAAGTCAACGGTCCAATGCCAGAGAGTGCTCGTCACGGAGACCAGACGCGGCCAGGCGGTGTCCCTCAACCAGTCGAAGAACTGGCCACTCATCTCCACGGTCCAGCTCCAGGTGGTGTTTAGCGTCTCGCCAACCCGGTTGATGAACGGCATGACGTTATCCCGGACCCACTCGTATGCCAACCCGGTCGCTGACACCGTCCAATCCCAGGCCGTAGACACCGCCGCTCCGAACCAAGGTGCGGCAGTATCCCGAATCCACTGGACGAACGTCGATAGCTGCCCTGTCGTCCAGTCCCATGCAGTGCTGATATGATCGCCGATGATTTCGACGGTACCCTTGACCCAATCCCACAGATCCGGGGCTACGTCGAGCACCCACTCCCAAGTCGACTGCAACCCCGCGCCAACCGCTTGGATGATGGGCTCAATCTTCTCCCACGCAGCTTCGGCGGCACTGCGGATGCCGCCCCAATCCCGCTCCCACGCCAGCCAAAAAGCGTAGATCGCCGCCCCGGCGAGAGCTAGTTTCAGAAAAAGCGGAGAGAAAGCGAGAAGAACGATTTGCCCGAACGTCGCAAGACCACTGGCCGCCGCCGACAAGGCTCGCCCAAGCGTACCGAAAACTCCGATAGCGCCAAGCACAGCTCCGACAACGACCGTCCAGCGCACAACGTGGGAGCGCAAAGTTGGGTCCATATTTTGTATAGCGGATGTCGCATCCTCAATAAGCCCAATCACCGCCTCTACGGCAGGGAGGAACATGTATCCAATCTCTCTGCCTGTGGCAGCGAAGCGCCGGCCGAGGATGTCCACACGATCATTAAAAGCGGCAAGGCGCCCGATCTGAGTCTCATCCATAACAAGACCAAGCTCACGGGCCCGCTCCATCAATTCGCGAATTCCCGCCGCTCCCTGGGCCATGAATGGCACCAACCGACGCCCGGCGTCGCCCATCACCGTCATAAGGATGGCCGACTGCTCAGCGGTCGTCCCGAGCTCGGCAACGCGGTCCGCGACTTGGAGCAAGAAGCCCTCCATGTCCTGAAGTCCGGCCCGCACTTGCTCCTGCGTGAAGCCAAGCCGCTCAAAGCCGCTGAGGAAGCTCTGGTTGCCACGAGCCGCCTCCGCAGTGCGACGGTTAAACGCCCGGAGCGCGCTCATGAGTGACTGGAAATCGCCCGCCGACTGCTCGACCGCAAACCTGAGTTGCTGCATTGTCTCCATAGCAAAGCCCGTCTGCTCAGCGACGTCTTTAATTTGGGCGGCATACTGCCCTGCACGGCGGGTAGCGAGCGTGACCACGCCTGAAAGCGCGCCATACACTACAGCCGCTTTCTGCGCTACGACGGTCATGCGCTGAAACGTCTCATTGAGCGACACGGCCCGCTTCTGAAAATCTTTCATCCGCTTTTGCGCTCGCTGGAGGCCCTCGGAAAAACGCGCAGTCCTTGCGCTTAGATCGATTTGCAATCCTGCAATGCGTGTTGCCACCCGTACGGCCTCCTTTCAAACATGAGGGGCGAAAGGTCATGCGCCCTTCGCCCCTGGCTGCTTAAATGCGGCGAGAAAATCCCGCCAGCGTCTCGCACTCGCTTCGAGTGATGTAGTCCCATCCTGCTTCTTTCCGAGTAACTGCGCCGGCGTGATAGGCTTCCTGCGCTTCTCACCTAACGCGGGCGTGCGGTTGTTGATGATCCACGCAGCGTGGATTGCCAGCCTTTCAAGCTCCCGCTCCTGCTTCTTGGCCCGCCCTTCCAGCGCTAATATAAACTCCCGCCGGGTCATACCCCAAAAGGTATCAAGCGGGATATCATGCTCCCAGCACAGGCGCTGGTACTCGTCGTAGGGCAGGCTCTGCCCCTCCGGGGGCACTACACTTCCCCCTCGGCATCCTCTCCCGCCTCGTCTCCGCTTTCGGGGTCGTTGGGCTTGATAAGCCCTGCGGCTTCCAACCCCTCAAACACCTTGTCGATGTAATAGTCAAATCGGGTCACGTCGAGATTCTGAATGGCTTTAGTCGCCGCACCGCGACCATTGGCCGGGTTGGACAATCCTGCGATAAGCGCCTCGCGGATAACGTGGAACCCAATGTTGC
>CALKAQ010000100.1 GCA_937983075.1 uncultured bacterium
TGCTTCCTCAGCGGAAAGTGAATCCTAAGCATCCGCGCAAACTGGCCAAACGAATCGAGGTAACCGGATCCAATCAGCTTTGGCAGATGGATTTGAAGTACGGCTATATTGCCGGCATGGACAGATTCTTTTTCATGATGTCAATTATCGATGTTTATGACCGCTGTATTGTCGGCTATCACATTGGGCTTAATGCTTTGGCTCTAGATGCCCTGAGAACCCTTAGACAAGCCCTTTTACTCCGAGGAGTAGGGGATTCTGACAAACTGATATTGCGTACAGACAACGGCCCGCAATTCACCGCCCATGCATTCCAGGATGGCTGTGCGGAGCTGCCGGTTAACCACACTCGTATACCAATCAACACACCGAACATGAACGCTCATATTGAATCATTTCACTCAATTTTAGAAAGCGACTGCCTGTCTCGCCATGAGTTTCAAACCTATGCTGAAGCCTATAAACGTGTCAGTGAGTTCATGGATTACTACAATCACCGGCGACGTCATGGCAGTCTGAAGAATAAAGCACCCATGGCGTTCTACCGCAGTAATGTTGGCCAAGATGTCAAACCAGCAATGATGGTGGCCTAAATAAAGGGCAACCATGTGATAGTTGAAACATTAAGCAGATATTCTCCAAAATTGGGGGGTCAAACCGGTTTCTTTCATTCTATCGTAGATGGGCTTAAACCAGTTTTGGGAAGCATGGACAACCCAGTTAGCCATATTCTGTCTTGAGAGCAGAACACCACGTCTGACCCACTGCTTTTCCTGACGATAAAGTGGCACTCCCATGACATATTTTTCTTCTATCACATGGGCCACCACCGATGGAGAAGCAATGCTCCCTGGAAACGCCCTATTGGGTTTAGGAGCTGTGACGATAACCTGCTCGCTACCATCACCGTTGGATTCACAATGGCGGCAACCACAAACATCTTGCACATGCACATTGACAGAAAATTGGGGAGGTACAACAGCTAGCTCCCGGGTGACTTCCTGACGGATAACATGTCTTTGGTTACCGCAACACGAACAGACCATCTCTTCCTCGGACAGATGGTATTCGATAATGTTTTCTGGCAAGCCGTCAAGGATCTGTCCTTTTTTGCCTTTGGACTTTTTCCTCTTGTGTGCTGGAACGGTGACAAGCTCAGGTTCTGGAGCAAAGGCTTCTGTTGAGGCTTCCGCCTCATTGAAGGCAGAGTCAAACAAAGACAGTTGGTCACTGTTTTGTTTGCTCTTTTCACTGGAAGCACCATAACGCTTGGCGGTTAGAAGACGCACTTGAGCTTTAAGGTACTCCATCTCTTGCAAGAGGGTCGTAACTTGGGCTTCGGCTTTTTCGGCACGTGCTTGCCAAGATTGTTCAGTTGTGGTCGGGGTTTTAGTAGTGTTTCTCATACATGAAGAGTTCGCGGTTAAGGCTCCAATTCCTGCAGGAAAAAGACAAAAGCGCTAAAGAAATTAGCGCCTAGAGAACATATTTAGGTAGCTTCACAGCACGCTTCTCAACGGATTTTAAGGGGCTTCCCTCAAGGAGCCAGCGCAGGTCTTGCCAGGTGATGTCTAAGGGATTAAGTTCTTCGCCTTCCTGGGGCCAGGGTAATTTACCTTCTTCCAAACGGAAATAGTGGAGCCAGAATCCCCGTTCAGACCACTCTAGAATCTTGACCTTGTTTCGCATCCTATTGCAAAAAGCAAAAAGGCAAGGATCAAAGGGATTCAGTTCGAAGTCTAATTGGACGATGGCTGCCAAACCATCAACGGCTTTACGTAGATCGGTTGCACCAACCGCTAGATAGACCTTTTGGCGTGGATGCCAATTAGCATACCGTCATCAAGGCGCGGACCACGTCAGCCAACACTTGGTGATCAAAGCCTCGCTTTATGGTGAGCACAACATCACCGATTTGAATGGAAACACCGGTGTCCGAAAAGCAGCCTGATTCAACTGCTACCCAGCGGTTACTACCAAATTCAATTTCTTGGGGTTGAAGCTTGCGCACCCAGTAGCCCAATTGGTGCTCCGGTAAGTTTTGCTCTTGGCACCATGCTATACGGCTAAGGCCGCTAGCTAGGAAGGACCGAATACGTTCTTCCCACAATTCTTGTTTTGCCTTATTTGCCAAAAAACCAACTCCTTTTACGATGATGGATTCATTATCTCATCGCATACAAGAAGTTGGTAGGTGTACTCACTTTGACGCTTACAAATACTGCACTAACAAAGGCCTCGGTCCCACAAAACTCATATCCCCTTTAAGAATATTCCATAACTCAGGGAGTTCATCAAGTGATGT
>CALKAQ010000101.1 GCA_937983075.1 uncultured bacterium
TTGGGATGAGCTTTATCCCGGTAGGGTGGCACGGCGCGTGGAAATCGGGCCAGCGAGTTCGGAGGCGGCTCGATTGCTGGAACGTCTCGAGGTCACGTTTGAACCAGATGAACAGGGAGGCACGATAAGGACTTCTGAGTTGAGCGACGGCCTGAGAGCACTGTTCTCGCTGGCTTTTCCCGTCGGTTTGTACACGGTCAGTAAGAAGCTTTGGAATTCAACGGACCCGGGCTTTGTTGATCATGTGCTGGATGAGCTGCCCGTCTTGACGATTTTCGCCATTGAAGAACCGGAAAACCACCTCTCTCCTCATTACCTTGGTAGAGTGGTACGACTTCTGCAAGAGATCGCTTCGGGCGAACACGCGCAAGTTGTGCTTTCAAGCCATTCTCCTTCTATCCTGCAGCGCGTCGAACCCGACAATGTCCGTTACTTTCTAGGTGGAGAAAATCGTGCCTCGACTCGGGTCTTGCCAATCCCGCTTCCCGACGAGAATGAAAGCGAAGCATACACCTATGTTCGAGAGGCGGTCCGGGGATATCCCGAGTTGTACTTTTCGCGACTAGTTGTGCTGGGGGAAGGACCGTCGGAAGAAATCGTTTTCCGGAAAGTGTTCGACGCGAGCGGAGCTCCTTTGGATGTGGAGTTTATCTCGGTTGTTCCGTTGGGCGGCCGCCACGTGCATCACTTCTGGCGACTTCTGAACGGATTAAACATCCCCCACATTACGGTTCTGGACTTTGATTACGGTAAAAAGCACGGTGGCGAGGCTCGAATTAAAGCCATTATCGACCAGTTAGTAGATTTGCACGGTGATGTTGTGCGTGACGAAGTTTCAAGGGCGCTTGAGTGTGAACCGGACGACCGCGCAGGAGCCCTGCTCCGTCTTTTGCGGGACAAGTACAACGTATTTTTTGTGGCTCCCCTCGACCTGGACTGGGCGATGCTTCAGACATTCCCCGATGTCTACAAAGCCCTCGCGTCCCCTGGCCGCGGGCCGCAGTTTCCCGACAAAGAACCAGGGCGAACCAAGGTTTTGGTACAGCGAGTACGGCACGTTCTCGGGCCTGACGCCCGGGACGAGATTCCTTCCAAGTACGCTCCGGAAACATACGAGTTGTTTGCTTGGTACAAGTACTTATTCTTAGATAGGTCCAAGCCCGCCGCTCATATGAGAGCCATGTCGCATTTGGTCAAAGGACCGGATTGGATTAAACGGCTTCCAGACCCTCTTCCAAAGATCGTCGAGCGAGCTAAGAGTTTGTTGCGGGAGAAGGACGGGTTCAAT
>CALKAQ010000102.1 GCA_937983075.1 uncultured bacterium
CCAGCATAGGCTAAATTGAGGTGAAATCCATTTCTCCGCTTGTATTCTCCGGCGATGAGCTTCATTTCTGGTGCCCTCTCGGCCATCAGCCGTCCAGTCCTTCATCGGCATTCGCCCAACCACCCGCAATTCGGCCGTCATCAACCACCAGCACCTAGCACTCCTTCATCCACCGCAGTACTTCTCCACGCCCGGCATTGCGTTTACTCGGCCGTCCTTCCCGTCAGGCTGAATGGGGAATTCGCATTGCGACTTGCCGCAACTTGAAATATCATTGTCATGGATTGGAACAACTCGCGTCGGAAAGTTAAGAACGCTTGTGGTGAGCGATGGGCGAGACGTCAAAGAAGAAATCATGATGAAAATGAGGAAGAGTTAAGGAAGAGTGCTTGCGGGACGTCTTGCATGACAAGGAGGAGCACATGTGAACAAACGGTTGTATCGTTCACGTAGAGATGCATGGTTGGGCGGTGTCGCCGCCGGCATTGCGGAGTACTTTGACATCGATCCGGTAATTGTCCGGTTGATCTGGCTGCTTATGATTTTTATCGGCGGCTCCGGCTTGCTTGTGTATATCATTGCTTGGATCCTCATTCCGCCGAATCCTGACGAACCGGTAGATGCGCGTGTTGAAGGCTCGAGAAATTGGGGCGAAACCGTCATCGAGACGGCGCGCGGAACCAGCAGCCCACGTCAAGCGCTTGGCTGGATATTGGTGATCGTGGGCGTTGTGGTGCTGCTCCTCAAGTTGGTTCCGCTGATGTTGGTGATGATCGGTGCTTTGTGGCCGTTTGCGCTCATCATACTGGGCGTCGCTCTTCTGGTGCAGGGGATGAGGCGATGAACCGCGGACGCATGAGTTTAGGCCTCTGGCTTGTGGTGATCGGCACGCTGCTTGTGCTGACCAACTTGGGTTGGCTCGATCGAACGTTTTGGCTTGCCGTGTTGGAGTTGTGGCCGCTCTTATTGATTGTGTTCGGGCTTCATCTCGTGCTGAGCCGAACCATGTTCTGGATGGTTCCGGCGCTGGTAGGTGTTGCCTTGGCAGGAGCGATTTTTGTTTTTGGGACTGACATCCCCTTTATTCCTTTGACAAACAACACACGCGTGGTTGAGGCATTTCAGTATTCCGTTGAGCCTGAAGTCGAACAACTCGACATCCGAATCGATGTCGGAGCAGCCGACTTGGCGTTGCGGCGCAGTGATGACGGCAGCGTGTCGGGGCGGCTCGTCGGCAGCCGGTTGCCCGTGGTGACGCATCGAACGCTCGGAAACGATGTTCGCCTTACACTCAGCCAACAGCGTCCATGGCTCGGGTTGTTTGACGGACTCGCTCGCTGGGACGTTTTCGTGCCTGAGCACGTGCCCGTTGCTCTCGAACTGGACGGGGGAGCCGGAGTCTTTGACCTCGATTTGCGGGGACTCGACGTGCGGTCGCTGGTGCTGCGAGGCGGCGCCGCTCGTTTCGATTTGCAATTTGACGCTGCAGGATCGCATACGACGGTTCGGACGGACAGCCGTATCGCCTCGATTCGGCTTCAAGTGCCACGGGAAGTGGGCTTGCGTGTATACATCAACCGCAAGCTGATTGAACACAATTTGTCAACCGCCGGCTTGCTGCGTCAAAACAACTGGTGGCAGACGCCCGGTTATGAACAAAGCGAGCGCACCATTGAAGTGTACGTCGATGCGGTCCTCGGCAACTTCGAAGTGATCCGCGATTAATTCAGCGAAGGAGCCGTCATGCCGCTGACGAATAGGAGAGCAACTCGATTCACTTAACATAGGATGGAATTTGTGCCATCACCCGCAGGCTAAACTTGGTTTGAGGTGATGGTGAGTGGCGAATTCCAACCGCCGATTTTTACAGGCTCATTGGGTGAGGCGAGTCAAGGAGGAAATTCACAGGACGGACGATCCCAAACGTCTGGCTGAATTGCGACGCGCATTGCAGGAAATGCGAGCCGGATATTTGAAGCGTTTATGCAGGGCGCGCAGCCAGTCGGAACGTGTGTGAAGCCAACGCTTGCAAGCGGAAGTTGGCGGTATGATAATCTGCGGGAAGCATCGAGGGGGGAGCGTTGTGGGAGTCGCTCGAGTTGCTGATGAGCGTACGCGCTGGTTTAAGATTGCATACACGGTGCTAGCGTGGATTTTGGCGGCGTGTGTCGTTGTGCAGGTGTTTTTTGCGGGGCTGGCCCTGTTTTATCGGGCTTCTTTTTGGATTCAACATAGAGTCTTTGTTCAGTTCTTTGAGTACATCCCGATTGTCATTTTGTTGTTGCTGCTGATTGGACGGGCGCCTCGCGGCAAAGGGCTGTATTGGCCGCAGTTAGCCCTTTTGGCCCTGATTATGGTGCAATACGTGACCGGTGGGTCGAGCATGGGGAGCCTCTTTTCCGCCTTCCACCCGGTGAGCGCCATGGTCATGTTTTGGGTGGCAACGATCGCAATCCAGCGAGGCCAGCGCTGGGAAGTCGCTCAAAGCGAAAAAGCCTCTCAGGAAGTCACGGCCGGGTCGTAGTGTGAGCGGGAACCATCGGGCATATCGAAAGTTGCAGACCGGCGGCTCGGGTTGAAAAGAGCCGCCGGTCTGTGGTGTCGGTCTGCGCCTTTGATCGTGTCCGGCGCGGCGGATTGGAAAGACTATTCGAGTTTGAGATGCCCGCTGCGCCACAGTCGGCCGATCCACCAAAACACGGTTGCGAGCAAGACCGCAAGTCCGGCTACGAGCGCGATATTGCCCGTCGCTGCGGCGCCGGCGCCAACGAACGTCTGCAGCAAAATAAACGGCAGCAAGCCTACGACGGCTGCCCAGGTGACCGTGGTCCAACGCATGTTGGATGTGCCGGCAAGCACGGCAACTGCTTCAGCGACAATCGGAATCGGTCGGCTGACAATAATGGCGACAGGTCCCCAGCGTTCGAGGAGCTGTGCGACCTGTGCCCGTTCTTCATCAGAAACCAGGCGTGACAAAAAGCGGCCGCCGTATCGGCCCAATGCAAATCCAAACCAAACCGCCCCAAGGCTGCCGACGAACGAAAGCAGTGCTCCGACGAGTACGCCGTACAGCGCGCCATGGGCGACCATGACGAAGCTGGACGGTACCGGCAAGAAAACGTCAAAGACCAATAAGCCGACGCCGACGGCACCGGCAGCTAAGCCGCCTTCTTCGAACCACGGCGACGGGTCGGTCAAAATAGGCACACCGAGGGCTTCAACCACCACGACAATGGCCAACAAGACGACGAGCAGGCCGATGGAAAACTTGAGATACGTTTTCACGTTTGATTCACCTTCTTGGTCGTTCGGAACTTGACGGCGCTTGTTCCGGGTTGCGGGCTTCGCTCCAGGCGAAGCCGCATTCAGCGCACACCGAGCTGATAATATGGGAACCGTTTCGTTCACACCCGCACGAAGCACTCCAATGTATACGGTCGCTTCCACAGGCAGGACAGTTCAGCAGATCGCCTTTTGGCATCCGACTCATGGTTAGGCACCCCATTTTCGCTTTCCTCCATCATAACACGCGATCATAAGAGGCAAATAACAGTTTGTCGGAAATGTTCGCTGAACAGAAGGACTTTTTGCTCAGCGAGGGGAAAGAAATCCCATAATCTAAGAGGCTTCTGGACTATTTTGGACACGATGGCACCGTGTCTGCGGTTAAATGCGGTTACATCCTCAGGAGGGGAAAACGGTGGCTAGGCTTCGACGCACATGGATGTTTGGGTTGCTGACTTTCATGTTGTTCGTCGCCGGTTGTGTTGAAATGGAATGGGAAACCGTTGTCGGGCCCGACGGCGATGTTGAGCACACAGCGTTTCGATTTATCACGGATAATGAAGATTTGTTTGCTGACGCGTGGAACGATCTTCAAAGCGAGCTAGAGAATGAACGTGCCGAGTTCGAAGCATTGTCCCCTTATCTCCAGGTAAACAGCCATTCTGACGGCAACCGTTACGTGATTGAAGTCGCTGCCGATTTCGAAGGCGCTCGTCAATCCGGCGTCGATTTAGAGGCGTATACCCGCAATTCGTCTGCGTTTAACGTGGTCCACGAGGTGTTGGAGGGAACCGGAACCGATCCGGAAACCGGTCTGGTTTACGCCGATTACGTTTTCCATCCGAGCGAAGAGTTCAGCGATCCGCTTTTGCGCATGCTCATGGCTGACATGGGCTACGCCGGTCCGGTCATGCGGACCATTACGCATATGCCTGGCGAAATCGTCAGCGATGTAAACCGAAATGACGCATACGTCACGCTGCTCACGCCAAGCAGTGTGCAAACGGAAGTCTCTCTGACCGAACTCAATCGCACGGTGGCGATGCGCATTGAGTCTGATCCTGCGGACCGGAAAACTGCGGACGCAAGCCCAGTCACGGAAACGGAGACGGCGCCGGAAACCAGGCTGGTATCAGTTGAATCCGAGACTGACCATGGTGAGACGGGCGGAGTGGAACGACGCGGCTGGGAACCGTTTGCACGTTCACCTGAACCGCCTATCGTCCTTGAACAAGGCAACTGGTCTCGCTTGTTTCAAGAACCGTTCATCGGCAGTTCTCGTGTACAACTGACCGAAACGATTTTCGTGCAAGACGTGTCTCTCCACAAAGACGGCTTGATTGGTCCGGAAATTATCGGTGAAATCGTCAACAAAGGCGCCGATTCGTTCAGCTGGGTTGGGCTTGGTGTTGCATTCTTCGACGCAAACGGAAAGCTGGTCGAATACCAGACGTTGATGATTCCGAACGTGGAAGCCGGCCAGCGCCGTGGGTTCAAGAAGTATCTTTACAAAGCGAATATCGAAGAGGCTGTTACATACCGTATCGAATGGAACTACGGTTTTTAGAACAATGAGGAGGGATTCCGTTGCGGCGAAAGCAGGTCAAGTTGTGGCTTGTCGGACTCATGGTGCTGTTGGTGGGCACGGCTTGTGTTCAAGTCGATTCAGAAATTCGGCTGAACAGCGACGGCGTGATTGAAGAAATGCGCAGCAGCATCGTTCTGCATGACGCTTCCGTGCTTTCACTTGTGAATGTGCCGGCAGAACAGCTTGAAGAGTACGCCACGTTTTGGGCTATGACCAAGCAGCTTGCGGGCTTTCGCCGCGATCGGGTGGCGGGGGTCGAATTCTTCGTCAACTTGAATCCGATACGAGAGGCCGGCCTGGACCTCGAAGCTGAAGACTTTTGGGAAGAATTCACGATCATTCGGGACCACGGAAAAGATCCGGAAACCGGACACGTTTATGTTGAATATGTGTTCGATTTGGCGGAGATGTTTGGCGACGAGCTCTTCGAAGAAGAGGAGTTCGGATTTGAAGAGTTCATTGCCGAGCTGCAGGCTTTGCGAAGCGATCCCTTTACATGGGGGTTGATGGGGGCCCGGATGCAATCTCTCTTTGAATATAACCTGATCACTCGGATGCCCGGCAAGGTGGTCTATGCGAGCCACGGGGAAACGTTGCCCGGACAGCCGAATGTGCATTCCGTCACGGTCAATTTCTTGAGCTTGCTCGACGGTCCGCTGACCATCCGCGTGGTCGCTGATCCGGAACAGCGTGTCCTGCCTTACGAAAAGCTCGACATTCAACCCCATCCGGCCATGCAGAAGGATGTTTGGGAAGCCGGGCGGTTCTGGCTGAACGATCAAGTGGCGGTGCAGGATGTCACCTTCCGTGCGGGCGCTCAGACCCCTGAAATCTCGGGGCAGCTTTACAACTCGGGTGATCAATCGTACCAGTGGGTTTCCCTCGGTTTGTCGCTGTTCGACAACGAAGGTCGCTTTATCGATCATCATACGCTGCTGATTCAACATGTCGGAGCCGGTGAGGAACGTGGTTTCCGCAAGCGCCTCTTCGACGGCGACTTGTCTGACGTGGCGTTTTATCGCCTGGAGTGGGCGATGGGCTATTAAGCCGGGTTCTCGTTGGCCGAACCTTTTCGTGGATGTGAAGCGCCCGCCAAGTGGCGCTCAAAGAGTGGTGGAAATATGTCACAACGCAAGCGTTGGTTCTTATGGTTTGCTCTGACAGCGGCGCTGATGGCTGCCCTCTCAGGCATGGCAGCGGCTAATGAGCCCAAGCTGCAGCTGTCAACCTCGAATCCCGCCAAGATAGGGCAAGAGGGATTTCTGCGCCTGTTTGGCTATGGGAACGTTGCATTGGGCAATAACGTGCTGCCGTCGACCGACTTGGTGAAGCTCGTCGAGAATCCGGATCTCGACCAAGCTTTGCTCGATCTGCTGCCGTCAGGGGGACTGCGCGTTTGGCTGGACAATGACAACGGCATCGAACTTGGCGTCGGCTCCATCGAAATTCGCACGAGCGTGAATCTCTCGGGTGCCGTGCAAGTGATGCCCGATTTGCTTGCCCTCGCCGTCAACGAGCCCAAAGTTGGCGACAAATATAGCGCCGATGGAACCGACGTCACGCTGGGTGCCTACACAACGGTTGCGGCGGGCGGATCCCTTGGACTCCCCGCGGTCGCCCAAAGTTTGGGTTGGGATGATTTTCGCATCGGTGTGCGTGTTCAAGCGCTTTCCGGTGTCGGATACGTTCGCGCCGAAATCAGCGGCGGCATTGAAATCGAGCAGGATCAAGTTGATGGAGTGCTCGTCGGCGAATTGTGGCAGCGTCCTTCGGAAACAAGCTTGTGGACTGCCGGTCAAGGCTATGCTTTCGACGTCGGTGTCCAAGGATGGCTGAGCGACCGCTGGAGTGTTGGCGTAGCCGTAGCTAATCTCGGTGGTCGCTTGTCATGGGACGATGTGCACTATCAGCGCCTTGAAAGCAAAATCACCTGGGATGCCGCAACCGGCGACTTCGAGTTGGATTGGGATCTGGTGTCCGAAGAAACCCAAACGGTTGTCTGGTACTTGCCGCGCCGTGTTGAAGGTACGGTAGGTTTTCGTGCCAGCGATACGCTGTTTGTAAGCGCAGGGATTGCGCAAACAACGTATTTCAACCAAGATGGCAGCGCTTCCGACAACCGCACGGATTTCAACGCAAACGTCGTATGGGAAGGGGTACCGTTCCTGCCGCTCGCTGCTGGTGTGACGTACTCGGGTTCCAGCGGTTGGTCGCTGAGTACGGGCACCGCGCTGAACTTGGGGCCCGTGCGTTTGACGGCTCAAGTCGACAGCGTACCTTTGCCGAATTTCGGCCGTGAGGTCGGCATTTCACTCGGCGCAGGTTTGGCTTTTTAGGATCTCGATGGCAACCCTTTCGAATGGCTGCTCCTTTTGGGGGCAGCCTTCTTTTTTTACTGCTTCTCCTGAGGTTGGACGGTCGTGAGCGTGAGGATTGAAGAAGCGCCCATAGCTGATTGCAGTGACCGGTTTTCGCCGGCGAGCGGCCGTGCGCTGCACGTGTCAAAAGGAAAATAGGGTCTGTCCCGACAAATCGGGACAGACCCTATTTCTAACGACCGGCGTATGCTCGGTGGCATTGCCGTAATCTGCCGCCTCGCGCAATGTGCTCAGCAAACTGCCGGCACATGCGCTTAGCATTTATCCAGCATTATACAACATCCGCCTGGCATGATGCCCCCGATGCAATCCGCCGATTGTCCGCCAGCACCGCTAAAGGCACCGGCGCAGGCCCAGCCACAAGCCCAGCCATAGGCACAGCTACAGGCAGCGCTGGCTTTGGCCCCGACATCATGCGCCGACTTGGTGGCCGGCGCATGATGCTTTAGTCAACGGGGCCGGAGGCAACCGGCAAGCCCGCGGCAATCCACCCGGTCATCGATGCTTCGAAGTTGCGAACGTCTTCGAAGCCAGCAACTCGAAAGACCCAGTAGATTTGCGACGCAAGTCGGCCGCGGGTGCAGAATGCCACCAACGAATTGTTGAGGTCAACCCCAGCGTCGATGAGTATGGCTTCAATCTCTTCCGGCGATTTGAGGTAGGCGGTGCCGTCGATGAAGTATTCATCCGCTGGGGTGACGTGAGCGTTGGCTGCAGGAAGTCGAGAAGTCAAGAAAGAACGCTGATTTCTAGCGTCGATGAAGCTGTAGCTCGTGTCGTCCAGATGTTCTTGAACCCATTCAATGCTGGCAAAGCGCTGCTCCTGGACGTTCGGTACGAACTCGGCCGGTGCGTAGGTGTTCACGGTGGTTTCTACCGGATAACCTTCGGCAATCCAGCCGTCAATGCCGCCGTTCAGGATCTTGACGTTTTCATGGCCGAGGTAGTCCAATACCCAGAACGTATACGTGGCGTCCGAACGGTTGCCCCAATAAATCACCACGAGATCGTCGTTGCCGATACCGGCCGCGGAGAGCTGAGCGACGGCGTTTTCGACACCGGCGAATTCGAAGTCGAAGTTGTCGTTGGTGATGAGAACGTTGACATCCCAGTGGATGGCGCCGGGAATGTGTCCGTTTTCGTATGCGGCCCGGCTTTGCGTATCGAGAATGCGCAGGTTCTCGCTCCCGAGCAGTTCGTTGAGCTCAGCTGCGGTGATGATGAACGGGTTGCCCGAATAGTCGTGTGCAGCAGCCACGCCAAAGGCGCTGATGACGAGCAACAAGACGGTGAGCAACTGGGTAAGTCGACGGGACATCGATGATCACTCCTTAATGCTTATAATTACGATCAGAATACCCGGGTATGTTGCTGAGAGAAGAATAACATGCCGGCGGCGCCTTGTCAAACAGTTTTGTGGAAAAAATCGCCGCGAAAATGAGAGAAGAAGAAGGATTATGCAGGGTCAGTTACTAAATTTATGGCGAGTGTAAATTTTAACGGGGTCGGGGCTACGACTTCAAAGGAGGTAGCCATCGTCATGTATTCCCGTGTTCAAAACAATGCGCTGACGTCGGAGAACGTGGAGAAGATGGTAGGACCCCGTCTGAGCAACGATGTTTCTATTGACGTATTGGGATTGTCCCGTCGCTCAAGGAATGCCCTTGTGCGAAGCGGAATCCGAACCATAGGGGCTCTCAAGCAAAAAGCGGCTATTGAGGGCGGAATCGAATCGCTGTACGGTATCGGCGAAAAAAGCGCTTCGGAAATCCGACAGGCAGTGGCGTCCCTTCTCGCCGTGGAGAGAAACTAGCCGCTGGCTCATCGCCATAGGTGTTGTATAGGAGGGCGTTCACGGGGGTCGGATTGGTCTCTTTTCGCTAATCAGCCAATGGTGGCACAGGGCTGAGGCGGAGCGAAGAGCCGGCAGGGCCGGGCGATATTCCTGTTGAATAGGTGTGTAACAAACTGGGATGTTGCACGCTTTGCCAAAGGCTGGGATACCGTGAAGGAGAAGCATTTCTTCGTAGAAGTGTGGAATCCGTTTCGGCTCGTGGGCGTTCGGCTTTACCGCGATCGCAACCGCTCGTGGTGGATCAAGTTTGGCCGAGTGAAAATACGGCGCATTGGGCATTGGTAATCCGTGCCTGGTTCGAGCGGGCAACATCGTCGCAGTGTCAAGCACGGCTGCTTGTACTGCGGTAACATGGCGGTAAAGGTGTGGAGTAGTGCGAATGACATCGTTGCGCCCTGAGGTTCGGCCTGAAGAAGTCGGCCTCTCTGCTGCGCGTTTGGAGCGCATTCGGCCTCTATTGCAGCATTACGTCGATTCCGGTAAGCTGGCGGGCGTTGTTTCAGTCATTGCTCGTCATGGAAAGCTGGTACACGTCGAAGCCGTAGGCTGGTTGGATGCGGAAAACGAAGTGCCCATGACAACCGATGCGATTTTCCGCATCTATTCAATGACCAAGCCCATCACCAGTGCAGCTGCCCTGATGTTGTACGAAGAGGGGCGGTTTCAGCTCGATGATCCCGTGTCCATGTACATCCCGGCGTTTCGGCATGCCGAGGTGTTCACGGGTCAACGAGAAGGGCTGATAGAAACGGTTGCGCCTAAGCGCCCGATTACGGTGCGCGACTTGTTCACGCACACTGCGGGGCTCGTTTTGGAGCCGCCGCTAGGCTCGCCGTTGGTCCCGTTGTTCAAAGCCGCCAATCTCGGTCATTACGATCAAACGTTAGAAGAAAAAGTCCACAGGTGGATTGAGCTGCCGCTTGCGTACCACCCGGGCGAACATTGGGGTTACGGTGACTCCACCGATGTCTTGGCGTACCTCATCGAGGTGTTGTCGGGTCAGCCTTTCGACGTCTTCCTGCAGGAACGCATTTTTGAACCGTTAGGCATGAACGATACGGGATTTTACGTTCCTGAGGAAAAGCTTCATCGGTTGGCGACTGTATACGGGCGGCCACGCCGCGGGGAATTGCAAGTGGTTGAATCGAGTCACGACAGTCCGTTTGCCCAACGGCGCAAGTTGCTTTCCGGCAGCGCAGGACTGGTATCTACCGCTGCCGACTATCTCCGCTTTGCGCAAGCGCTGCTGAACGGCGGAGAGTGGGAAGGCACTCGCCTGTTGGGACGCAAAACGGTCGAACTCATGACGCAAAATCATTTGCCCGAGGCGTTGATTCCTTTTGAATTGCCGTGGCGAAACCTCGAGCATTACACCAAAGGATGCGGCTTTGGCTTAGGTGTGCGAGTCGTGCGCGATGTGCCGGCCACCGGAATTGTAGGCTCCGTAGGCGAGTATGGCTGGGCTGGCAAGAACAACACGTTTTATTGGGCCGACCCAAAAGAAGGATTGGTCCTGCTGCTTTTCACCCAGTTCCAGCCGTTTTTGTTCTATCCCATCGATCGCCAGTTCAAAGTGCTCGCCTATCAGGCAATCGAAGCGTAGGCGGAGCCGAACAACGCAAGAACGCAAGAACAAACCGCTGCGAACGATCGCAGCGGTTTATTCATTATTCACGGAGCCGCAGGCTGGCCACGCTTTCAATGTGGTGTGTGTGCGGAAACATGTCCACCGGCTGCACGGTTTCGACGGTGTACATGTCGGCGAGCATCGCGATGTCCCGCGCTTGCGTTTGCGGATTGCAGCTCACGTAAACGAGGCGTGGCGGACGCAAGCGGGCAATTTGCTCGACGACCTTGGCGTGCATGCCGGCACGGGGCGGATCGGTGATCAAGACATCGGGTGCGCCGTGGCGCTGCACGAGGGCGTCGGAGAAAATGTCCCGCGTGTCGCCGGCATAAAAAGTGCAGTTGTGGATGTTGTTCAGCTCGGCGTTCGTGCGGGCGTTTTCGATGGCTTCTTCCACCAGCTCAATGCCGACGACGTGCTTGACGTGCGGCGCCATAAACAACGAGATGGTGCCTGCACCGCAGTAAAGGTCGTATAAAAGATCGTCGGACTGCAGTTCGGCAAATTCCCGCGCGACTTCATAAAGGCGTTCGGCTTGCCGGGTGTTGGTCTGAAAAAACGCCATCGGCCCGATGCGGAACAAATACGGTCCGATGCGGTCGTGAATGTGGCCGGGACCGAAAATCACATGGGTGGTCTCGCCGAAGGCAGTTTGGGCGACGCTGCTGTTGATGGTGTTGACGAACGTCGTCACCGCTGGAAAGCGTTCTTGCAGATAAGCGCCTAAGAGCTCCATACGCTCGGGATCGTAACGGTTTGTGACGAGGTTGACCATCACTTCTCCGGTATGCTCGCCTTGACGGATGACGAGATGACGCAAATATCCTTCGGAGCGGCGAATGTCCCACGGTTCCCACCTGTGTTCCTTAGCGAATTCCCGGATCGCGTTCACCAGTTGGACGCTGAGTTCGGACTGCAAGTAGCACACTTGCAGGTCGAGCACTTTGTCGAAATGGCCCGGCACGTGCAGCCCGAGCGCGAAATCTCGATCGTAGGTCGCTTCGGACGCGATTTCATCGGGAGTGAGCCAGCGCTGCGCACTGAATGAGAACTCCATTTTGTTGCGATAGTAAAAGATTTGCTCGGAGCCGATGGTCGGCCGCATGATGGCCGGATCCAGCCCGTGCGCCTGAAAGATCTCCTCGACGCGACGCTGCTTGCTCACCAGCTGCGCTTCGTACGCGACGTGCTGCCATTGGCAGCCGCCACAGTAATAGGCGTAGATGCAGCGGGGGGACGTCCGCAAATCGCTTGCTTCCAAAACTTCTTCTAGGCGGGCTTCCGCCAAGCCTTTTTTCCGCCGAGTGCGTACGACGGTCGCTCGCACCTTGTCGCCAGGGACGGCGCCTGACACCTGAATCTCCATATCACCGACACGCGCCACCGATTTGCCTTTGTCGGCAAATGCCTCGATCTCCAATTCCAGCGTCGTGCCCCGTTTGATGCTTGCCATCGTTGGATTGCGGTCCTCCTGCCGTTGGTCTTAGACCCCTGATGAAATGTTCCATAGGTAGTATTCTCTTGGGCATGTGCGTACCCTGCCCCGGCCGTGAACAGCGGCGTCAAGGTGTGATTGCAGCGGCGGTGACTGCGGGAGGCAGCGAATGGCAATTGGGGCCAGGATTGACGGAAAAAGGCCCTGTGGGTAGGATAAAATAGTATTTGCTGGACTCAAACAAGTATGTTTCTTTGCAGGGAAGGAGTTCGTTCCTTGAAAGAGAGTCCCCAGCCGCTGGATCCACAGGTTCGTCAATCCCTATCGCTTTGGGTGGTCATGCACCGTACGCTGGCAACGCTGACCCGGCGTGCCGAAAGCGATATTCGTGAACGTGGTTTCTCGCTCACGGAGTGGGGAGTCCTCGAGTATCTTTACCACAAGGGGCGGCAGCCTTTAGCCAATATCAGCCGCAAAGTGTTGATCACAACGGGGAGCGTCACCTACGTGATCGACAATTTGGAACGTCGTGGACTGGTCGAACGGCAACGATGCGAATATGACCGGCGCATCATTTATGCCGTGCTGACCGAACAAGGAAGGGCCATCATGCAGGCCGAATTCCCACGGCATGCCGAAGCTGTGCACGACATGATGAAACCGTTGACCTCAACGGAGAAAGAAACGGTCAAGGCTCTGCTGAAAAAGCTGGGTCTGGAAAACGCCGTTACGGACGCTTAAACACGGAGGATGAACAGCTTGCCCGGAAACCGTCGAACCGACCGTAGGCCGCAGCGAGTGGTCATGGCCTTCGGCACACGGCCGGAGGCGATCAAAATGGCGCCGGTGTACCGGGCGCTGCAATCGTTGCCGGGGATTGAGCCGGTCGTCTTGTTGACCGGTCAGCACGAAGAGCAGCTGCGACAAGCGCTCGATTTTTTCGGAATTCCCGCGGCACACAATTTGTCCGTTATGACCGAACGGCAGGAGCTGACCGATCTGGCGGCCCGCATCTTGCCGCACGCCGCCAGAAGCTTCCGTGCACTGGAAGCGGATTATGTGCTGGTCCACGGCGATACGCTCACAACTTTCGTTTGTGCCTGGGCGGCGTTTTTGGAACGACTTCCGGTGGGGCATGTTGAGGCCGGGCTGCGGAGTGCCAATTTGGCAGAGCCTTTTCCCGAGGAAGCCAACCGGCGCCTCACCGGCGTGATTGCCGATGTACATCTCGCCCCGACCGCGGCGGCGCGGCACAACTTGCTGCGGGAAGGCGTCGATCCCGATCGCATCGTGGTTACCGGGCAAACCGGAATCGATGCCATATTGGAGGCTGCCCGGCTGGGCACGTATCCCGGTGAGCTGCCGCCAAGCCCCTATGTAGTGATTACGCTGCACCGGCGGGAAAATTGGCCTCACCTGCGTGCGTTGTGCCAAGCGCTGGCCTACTTGGCACGTGCGCATCCTCACGTTACCTTCATTTATCCTATCCACATGAACCCCATCGTGCGAGAACGTGTCTATCCGGTTTTGGACGGCATCTGCAACGTCTGGCTCATCGAGCCCCTTGAATACGGCGCCATGGCCGTGTTGCTGCGTGAAAGCACGCTGATTGTCACGGATTCGGGCGGTCTGCAGGAAGAAGGCGCAGCCTTGGGAGTACCCGTTGTCGTGGTGCGGAACGTTACCGAGCGTCCGGAGGGTGTGGACAGCGGCATCCTGCGGTTGGCGGGTACGGATCCGCAGCGCTTGATCGAAGTAGTTGGCGAGCTGCTCGCGTCGGAAAGCGAGCGTCGGCGCATGCAGGCAGCCGTGAATCCGTACGGCGACGGCCAAGCGGCGGTTCGGGTGGCCCAAGCGGTGGCGTGGCGGCTCGGCTTGGCAGAGCGGCCGGACGACTGGTCACCGACGACTGTGCAGTCGTTGGGTTAATCGTTCCGGCAGCGGCGGTGATGCAGTTTGGTATGCACTTCGGTGACGTTGCGTTACGTGCTGCGATCGCTGTATGTCGGCTGCTGCTTTTGCATGTTTTCGTTCGCATCGCGGTGCATGCGTTTGCGGCGCAGTTGGCGCACGGTGATCTCCCATCCCGCAAGAATGATGAGCCCGCCAACGATCCCCAGCGAATTCGGAAACAAGTCGATCCATTGGCCGGATCGATAGGGGATGTCTCGCTGCACGAATTCGATCAGAACGCCAAATGAAAAGGCAACCGTGCCCGTAATGAAGTAGCGCAGCCAGGTGCGGAGTCGGGGAAACGCATGGAGCGCCCATCCCAACAAAAAAACGTACACCGCAAACGCACTGACATGATGCCATTTGAGTGTGGGCATGGCAGCCAGCGCCGGGAGCCGAATCGGCGGTGCGGTAGCGAGCACGATCAGGAGAACAGTATAGGCGAGAACAGGGAGAAATCGGAGCGACGTAAGCACCTTCTTTGCCTCGCAAGGCTATGGTCGGGTAGGTTACAGCGTATTCGTGAACATTCCCGGATGTGCTTTCGGAAAGGAACAGGCGGCCGGAGCTGGAGCATCGGGTACCGGCCGCCTGTTTTTATGTCATGCCGACTTATTCAACCGACGGTTGATCCGCAGCATATTGAGCCGCTTGACGGCTGAAATGCTTCGGCGCCTGAGGATCGTGCCGAACCAAGACGCGGGCGTCCAAGATGACGGCGCCTTTGCCGGGTTCGTACAGGCGGACCGGGTTCAAATCGATTTCCGCGATTTCCTGCACCTCTTCGACCAGGCGGGAAATGCGCAGCAAAATGTCCTCCGCAGCAGCAACGTCCGACGCCGGCATTTCGCGGTAACCTTCCAACAGCTTGTACCCGCGGATGGAGCGAACCATCTCGCGCGCATCTCGATCGGTAAGCGGTGTAATGCGGAAAGTGACGTCACCGAGAACCTCGACGTTGACACCGCCCAGCCCGAAGGCGACTAAAGGACCGAACATCGGGTCTTGCGTCACACCGACAAAGACTTCGTTACCTTCTCCGATCATCGGTTGAATCAACACGCCGTCCATTTCATGAAGTCGATCGTGCTGCCGGAGCGTCTCCTGTATCGCCTCGAAGGCTTTGCGGACGCCGTCGGCATCGTGGATGTTGAGGTGGACGCCGTTCCATTCGGTCTTGTGCACGAGTGTCTTCGATACGAGCTTCACAACGACCGGATAGCCAATGGCTTCGGCAGCGGCAACGGCTTCTTCCACCGTGGTCGCGACACGCGACTCAGGCACCGGCAATCCGAACGCACGCAGCAGTGCGCTGACTTCGTCGGGGGTCAGCCAGCCTTCGCCGCGTTCTTGCAGAGCCTGGCGGCAAATGCGCCGTCCTGCCTGAATGTCGATGCCCGGGTGGTCGGGAATGAGACCCAACGGCGTGGATCGCCAGGCGGCGTATTCGACGGCACGGGCAATTGCAATGGCGGCCGATTCCGGGAAGCGGAAGGCAGGAATGACTTCCGGACCCGTGCGCAGCGGCGAATCGGCGGTTACCTGGCCGCCCATGAACACGGCAGCCACCGTTTTGTGAGGCTGGTTCGCAGCCTGACGGCCTTCTTGAATGGCTTGGGCAACCGCATCTGCATCCGGCCCGCCGGTCGGGATGAAGATGACAATGACCGTATCAATGTTTTCGTCTTCCAGCAGAATCTGCAGGGAGCGGCGGTAATTGTCGGCGCTGGCCGACGCGACCATATCGACGGGGTTGCCGACACCCGCTGCCGCCGGCAGGAATTCACGCAGCCGGGCCTGCGTTTCTTCGCTCAGTTCGGGCAGGACGAGCCCTTCGGATTCGCAGGCGTCGGCGCACAAGATGCCAGGACCGCCGGCGTTGGTGAGGATGGCGACCCGGTTCCCCGGCGGCACCGGCTGGTTCGACAAGACGGCAGCGACGTCGAACATCTCTTCGAGTGTACGTGTACGAATGACGCCGGCCTGCCGGAAGAGCGCTTCCGTCCCCGCATCGCTTGCGGCCAATGCGGCGGTGTGCGAACCGGCGGCACGTTGGCCGGCCTCGGTGCGGCCGCCTTTAACGGCGACGATCGGCTTTTTGCGTCCGATGCGTCGGGCCAGGCGGGCGAAACGCCGTGGATTTCCGAACGACTCGAGGTACAGCAAAATCACATCGGTGTTCGGATCTTCCTCCCACCACTGCAGCAAGTCGTTGCCCGATACGTCGGCCTTGTTGCCGACGCTGACGAAGGAGGAAAGCCCGACGCCCAAGTCGCGCGCGTAGTTGAGGATGGCCAGTCCGAGCGCACCGCTTTGCGACGACATCGCCACACGGCCGGGAAGCGCCCGTGTCGGCGAAAAGGTGCAGTCCAACTGTACCGCTTCGTGGGTATGCAGCAGCCCCAAGCAGTTGGGCCCGATCATACGCATGCCGGCGCCGCGCACACGGCGAACGAGCTCGTCTTGCAGCTCACGCCCTTGTTCGCCGACTTCGGCGAAGCCTGCGGACAAGACGACAAGCGCCCGGACGCCTTTTTCCGCGCACTCGTCGACGACGTCGAGGACGAGCGGCTGCGGCACGACGACGACCGCCAAGTCGACTTGGTGCGGAATATCTTTCACCGATTTATATGTCGGGATGGACATGACGTAATCGGCATTCGGGTTGACCGGGTATACCGGGCCTTGGAAGCCGGACTGAATCAAGTTGGCCAGCACTTGGTAACCGATGCTCTTTGGATTGCGTGAAGCTCCGATGACGGCAACTGCTCGCGGGTGGAAGAACGGATACAGCGACGCACGAGTGGAGAGACGGTCGCGTTCTTCCATGCGAGCGATTCCGGCTTCGGTGGTGACCAGCGGCAAGCGTATGTACCAGCTGCCTTCGGCGAGCTCTCGTTCGACTTGGAAGCCGCTGTCGCGAAATACGTCGAGCATTTGACGGTTGTCGGGCATAACGTAAGCTTCGAGATAGTTGAGACCCGCTTCCGCCGCTGCCATGGCCAGCCGCTCGACGAGCAGCGTGCCGATGCCTTTGCCTTGGTAGGCGTCTTCAACCAGGAAGGCCACTTCGGCAGATTTCTGGTTCTCGCGTTGGAAAGAACTGCCGATGCCGACGACCCGGCTGGTCGGCCCACTCCCAATGGTGACCACGAGGCTGATACCAGGGACTTCATTGCCGGGTGAAATGAGCTTTCTGGCAATCGACGCGCTGTCGCGTTCTAAATCCCGGAAAAAGTGCAGTGCTTGTGAAACCGCGGAACACCGGTCGATGAGTGCTTCTACCTTCTCCTGATCTTCGGGCCGGGCTTGGCGAAGATATGCCGGATGCCCATCCCTCAGCAAAATAGGCCCATCGAGGTAGGGGGCCTGTGGGATCGGTAACGGGTGTAGTTCGTGGATTTGTCCAACTTGACTCATGGAACGTCCAGCCTCCTTGCGGCACTTTTTCGGTGCATTTGGGGTGCGGCAGGGCTATCAAAGGTCTCATTGGTACGATTTCCTGCAGCAGCAGACATTAAACGGAAAAGAGCTCCGCCCCGACACCGAGATTTGTCCCCGGACGATTTTACCACATCAAACGTCGATTCGATACGGGCGAATGTCCCAACGGCGACGATGGTGCGATCGGAAACGCAGCATTGATGCGGGTTTTCGTTCGTTCGGCGGGGGGTGAGGGGGACATGCCGGCGTGATGTATAGAAGGAATGTCGTCGCTCGGATACGAAGAAAATGAGCCGATTCAGCGCATACATGTAGTGGAATGTTCGGTTTACATATTGCTCGAGTATGGTTGGGAGTGTGTGGCAATGCAGGCACCGGAGCCCATTTTAGACGTGTGGCGCCAGTTCGCCGATGTGCCGGCGGAGTCTCTGACGTATCAATGGTGGCGTCGTACAGCGGCAGGTTCTGCACTGCAGCGTTCGGTTGCATTGATGGAAGAACACCATGCTCAATACGGGTCGGGCGGCGACGCGTTTGATTTGGCGATTTGGCTGCTGGCGAAATTCCACGAGGCGGGTATATTAGCGGATCCGGTGGCTCCTCCGCCTGACGTTGACCCGGACAAAACGTCGGATGCCATTGCCGTGGTTGCGAAAGACCGTTTTGGCCGGCGCTATTTCTGCGATCTGGGCGAACAGTGGATCCAGCCGATTTTGGTGTCGACACGCAACCCCGATTTTACGCCGGAATTTCTCTCGGGCTTCGATCCGGGAGCCGAAGTGAGCATCGAGGTCGTGGAAAAACGCTGTACCATTACTCGGCGGATTCGGGTTGACGAGCGCACAGGAGCAAATCGCCACGATCCTTATGTTTATGAGCGGCGCGTGTTTGATCTGCGGGGTATTCCACCGGAAGAGCTGATTGAACGGGCGGAGAACGCCGCTCGCCGAAGGCGGACTCAGCCGTGGCTCCGCCGACTGATTTACCGTGAGGACGGCGGCTGGGGCGTTTGGTGTTGGACGCCTCAGGGTGCATGTTGGCGCTTGCCGTCGGGCGTTGTCGAGGAGCCCATGGATATGGCCGGCGGCAATGCGGAGCTTTGGGTTGACGCCATCGCCACGCGTTCGGGTTTGGCGCCGGAAATCGTCGTGGGTGCTTTGGCTGAGTGGGCGGGCACCAGCGCGGAAGGTGCGCTGCGGTAGAGGACGATGAAGCGCGGACGAATGTGGAGTGCCGAATGGCCGGCGAGGAGGTAAACACTTGGCTGGGCGCGAGAAAGTCGTTGTCTTGGGCGAAGTGCTGATTGACGTGTTCGCCGAACCGGCAAGCAAACCGAGACCGGGAGACCGGCGTTTTGGTTTAGTCGGCGTGCCCGGCGGAGCTCCGTGCAACGTTGCTGCTCATTTGGCCGCTGCGAATGTTCCCGTGTCTCTCGTGACGGCTTTCGCCGACGATGCTTTTGGACCGGCGCTCCAATCGCTTTTGCTGGAACGAAACATCGATTTAAGCTGCAGCGTCACGTTTTCCGGTACACGTACGCCATTGGCCATCGTGCAGACCGACGCAGCCGGCGAGCGCTCGTTTCGGCTTTATCTTAAAGGAAGTGTCCTGGAGCGGCTGGCACCGTCCGCCATTCGCGATGACCTATTCCAACAGGCGGCATGGTTCCACTTCGGCTCTTTGCTCATGGCGTATGAAGCGCCGTACCAAACGACGATTCATTTGCTCGAGCAGGCGCGGCGGCAGCAAGTGCTGATTTCCTGCGATCTCAACATACGACCGGACGTCTGGCAGGAAGCGGCGGTATCGACCGACGTTTTGTGGAACGTGCTGTCTTCGATCGATCTGCTCAAAATCAGTGATGAGGATTTCGAGTGGTTTCGGTACCACGTTGCGGCCCGGCACGCTCCCGCTTTGCAAGAGCCGGCCGACCTTTTGGCCTGGGGTCCGACGCTCATTTGCTGGACCCGCGGACCGGAAGGGGCAACGCTATACTCACATCATGCTCGTGTGGATGTTCCGGCACCTGACGTAGACGTCGTGGATACGACGGGTGCGGGTGACGCGTTTACGGCCGGTCTGCTCATCGCACTGCGGCAACGTGGCATGACAGAACGAGCCGCGTTGGCCTCCTTGAATCATCAGGCATTAGCCGAAGCCGGCGCTTTTGCCGCGTCGCAAGCCGCCGGCATTCTTGCGCAACGCGGCGCCATGCCGGCGTTATAGTGCCAATGCCTACGCCAATGCTGAGCCGATTTACGTTGAAGTTGACGGTTTTATTCCTCGAGCGCCAAGGCGGATCCTTTTCTTTTGGTTACAGTGCCTATTGGAACACGATTTCGTACCACAGAGGAGCTTGGCCGCGCAACGGGACGATGAGTGCGTTTTCGGTGCTGACGGTTGGAATTTCAGCGATGCGATATCCGTTTTCGTCGAGCGCGTAAACCGTTGCGGCATGTCGGCCCGGGAAGACGATGTCACCCAGCACGGGTTCGACGAGGATGGGGGCCGTGCCTGGGTCGAGAATTCTCGTGCGGGTGGAATTGTAGAGCAGGCCGGAGTTTTCGGCTCTGGCGGCGGTTGAAACGAGCAAATGGCTGCTTGTGGCAATGGGCTGTGTATCGTCGAGGGAGGAGACGATGACAACGGCGAATTCCGTTTCCAAATCGAAGATCACGTCGCTGAGGGTGACGGGGGCGTCGAGGGCGCCGATGAAGCCGACAGCGCCTTGAGTCCACGGCGTGTCAACGGTGAAAAGGCCGCGGGATCCATCCCAAGCGAGTTCGCCGGTGTCGCTGACATAGCGTGATGATGCGGTGTCAACGTGATCTGCAGGCGGAGACGGCTCGGGCGTTGTGAACCCTTTCGGCGCCGTGGCGTTTGGCGGCAAACCTTGGACGTCGAATTCAGCGCCGGTTTCGAAGAGAAGTTCGGTGCGGCTGACCAACGGAAGATAACTCGGCACGATATCGTACGTCTGCCCGGTAATCAACTGCTCTTCGGAGACGACGAACTGCCACGTATGTTCAGCGGGCCGCACGTCGCCGCGGTGAAACATCAAGGCGACTGCCGGCCAAAGGCCGAGCACATGCGGCTTGTTGCCGATGTCGAAGTTGCCTTCGATGATTGGTCCCCAGCCGCCGCCTGCGAATTCAAACTGCAGCAGGGCGTCCCAGCCTTGCAGCATATGGTAGGCGGTTGTAAGGAGCGGGCCCTCGGCGATGTATTCGTTGGGCCAAGCGTGCTGCCATTCGCTCACGGTGAACGGCAGGCCTGCGGTTCGGGCTTTGCTGAGCTCGACAACAAGGCTTGACTCGGGACGAATGACCGCGGGCACGTTATGAAAGGCACCCTGCCAGCCCCAACCGCCTTGTGGATGGTCCCAATAGGCGTGGCGGTCGAGAAAGTCCATGCCCTCGAGGTTGCTGCGTATTTCGATGAGTTCACGCTGCCAGTGGTTGCTCGCAGCGACGGGAATTTGCAGCCCGAGATCGAGCAAGTAATCACGCATGGCTTGGAAATAACCGACTTGCAAGTCGTAGTAAAAACGCAACGTGTCTTGATAACGTGGGCTCGTGCTGTCGTCGTACAGGGAAGCACGGCGAACCGTGCCCAGGACCGGATCTTCGTCGGCGTAGAGAAGGTTTCCCCAAGCTGCGGCGAGCTGTGCCCGATCGGCGTAGCGTTCCAGCAGCCAAGCATTGAAAAGGCGATCGAGGTCGGCAACGTAGGATGCCGGCAAGGCATCGATGCCTCCTTGCCAGAAGAGGGAACTTTCATTGATGATGTCGACCATCACGATTCCCGGGTCGTCGACGTAGCGCAGGCCGGTGTACGGGTTGCGGTGTGTCAGCAGCTGTGCGGCGTATTCTTGCTGCAGCTCGATGATGCGTGGGTCGAAGTGGGCGACGACCTTCGCTCCGTTTTCAATTTGCTCGTGGTCGCGCACGCCATCTCCCGGACGGAAACCGCGGTGGACCAATAAATCGAGGAACACATAAATCCCGTGTTGCTGCAACTGATAAATGAAGTAATCGAGACGATCGAGCTGCTCGGGAGAAAGATGGCGAGTGTCGTCGCGATCCGCCGAAAAAATGTTTGGACTGGCCCAAGGCGCATCGAGATGGTGGAACCGCACGAGATTAAAACCGAACTTGGCCAGGCGCCGGGCCATGCGCTCGGCTTCTTCGTGTGTTGGAAAGGCATTTCCTCCGACGATGTTTACACCGAGAAACCGTGCCGGCGTACCGTCGGCAAAAACCAAATTGCCGTCTGGACTGACTTGCAAAAAGCCGTGTTTGCCGGCGGGCTTGTCAAGCAGGCGGCTCATGTCGATTGGTGTCGGAGCAAAGCTGTCCGGAACGGGGTTGAAGGGAAGCCAATGCGTTGTATCGGTTCGACTGTCGTCGTGACGGGTCATGGGGGCACCGGAAGCATCGTATGCGTTGACAATGATTTCGCCGAAACGGACCGTGCCTGATGCATGGTGCAGCCCCGCATAAACGGTGACGATGTGAGCGCCTGCGGGGATGTCGAACGTGCGGTTAAACCAGGCCCAGTCGTGAGTACCTTCCCAAAATGCGAGTTCAGGCCATTCGCCGAGCTGCTCACCGTAGCGGTTGTGAAAGGTGATATGAATACGGGCCGCATTCCACGGTTCGGTGGTCACCGTGACATTGTCGAAACTGACGAGCGCAGATACGGTGAGGGTTCGCATGTCGGGATCCAAGGCGATGTCTTGCTGCGCAAATTGATAGGTCGGGGATGCGCTGCGGACTTCCAACACGTGCCGCTGGAGTGCGGAATCCCAAACAATGTGGCTATAACTAGGAAGCATCCATTCTCCGGGACTGAACTCCGGATGGAAATATTGGCTTTTGAGCAGATTGTGCGACGGATCCGCAGTGGGCGTACCTTCCACCGCCGCTGCGGCCACACAGGGCACGATGACGAAAAACAGCGCGGTCCAAAGGCACCAGAGCTTGGGTGAAGCCGTTGAGCGTTGCAAGCGGAAGAACACTGGCCGCGAGTGTGACCGCATGTGCGCATTCCCCCTTTGGTCCGGCGGCGGTTGTTAAAAGGGTTCGGCGTGTTGGTTCACGTCTTCCAGCAGGTGCCGGAGAGCTCTTTCGGTGTCCGCAGCATTGCCCCGATGGTGAATGGCGTACAGTCCGGCGTTTAACGCACCCGCTACGTTGACGGGCTCGTCGTCGATAAACACGACTTCGTGCGGCTCAAGACCGAGTCGATCGAGCAGCAAGCGATAAACCTCGATTTCGGGTTTGCGATGCCCGATCTCACAGGAAAACAATATGGGATCGAAGTCGAAGATAAATGTTCGGTGTTCACGCATCAGACGTGCATGCGAAGGCTGCGTGTTCGACAACAATGCCGTGATGTAGCCTAGGCTGCGCAGCCGTTCGGCCAGCCGAATCATGCTTTCAATGGGGCGGAAATGAGCGAGATACGCGTCATCAAACTCGTGTGGATCGACGGGACGCCCGGTAATTTCCTCCCATACGGCGGATTCGTCGATTTCACCCCGCTGGAGATCCGGCATATGCTCTTGGTAGGTGTCTGGAAGCTGCTGCAAACCGAGCTTTTTGGCAACTTCCAGCCGATAGACGGATTCGCCGAGTGTCAGCAACACGCCGCCGATGTCAAACGTGATACACCGAATTGCCATGAAAGCTGATTGCCCTCCTTGGCACTTTGCTGCGCCTGCAAACGTGCGGTGAAAGGGCGGCCTGACAGCGGTGAGCTCATCTCACGCGACTCCTTGAGTCAGGCCCGTCCCCATCCCCAACGATCATCCAACCGTTTCTCTAACCGACCGGATTTAAAATGCAACCCGAGCGCCGAGGATGACATCAGGTACGACGTGGTGTTTGGTGACCCGGGCGGACAGCAGAATATCGAGTCCGTTGAGCACCGCTTCAGAACGGAAGCCGCCGCCCAACAACAGCACGCTCGAGAATTCCAGTTCGTGTTTGGGATGGAAACCGCGGGCGAAGAGACGGAACTTGGCTTCGGCAAACAAGCCGCTTGAAGCTTGGTAAGAACCATCGGCATAACCATCTAAAAAGAAGCGTGCACCGATGCCG
Source organism: uncultured bacterium (assembly GCA_937983075.1). Taxonomy (GTDB): domain Bacteria; phylum Bacillota; class Limnochordia; order DTU080; family JAAYLA01; genus CALKAQ01. Next base: position 23,670 of record CALKAQ010000102.1, read on the forward strand.
ATTTGCCCGTGAGTCGGCTGCCCCTTGGCCAAGCTCAGCCAGCCGACGGCTTCGCCGAAGTACACCCCCGGGATATCGGGAATGTTGAATTCGTAGTCAAATCCGACGCCTGTATAACTGTGCAGTCCGACAGTTTCCAGCTTGATGCCCGGGCCGGCGGCTGACGCAGCAGCCGCACTTGCGGCCAACACACCGATGAGAGTGACCAAAAGCAATATGCTTCGACGACGCATCAATTTCCCTCCTTGAGAATAGTGCTCCAGATATGCCGGCTGGAGTTGCGGAGTGGTATTTCCTTTCGGTCTTGACTCTTTCTTTCCTCTGTTGATCTTTTCCTGCATATTCGAAACAAAATGGCCGTTTTCCCGGAAAGAATTGGGATGAGCCCAAAAAGGAACAACCAATGTAAAACAAAGTTCACCGAGGAATTTGTGGTTCGGTTGGATAATTATATCACTCCGCGCTTATTGTCAGAATCAACCTGTGCTGGTAAAATAGGAATTTTATGGTTGGAAAGGGTGGTGATCGAGGGCAAAACACCGAAAAAAGCGTTCTGAAGCCTGAACTTTTGAAGTGCGCTTCTATCGTGTGAACTTCATCCCTTGTACAGTGGAGCGATTTTTCAGAAGGAAATGGACGCCTTTTCGAGGAATTAGTTGGCGTCTTAACACTTTTGTTCTTGAGGAGGTCAAGCATGAACGTGACCAAACGTCTTTCAGGGCTTCATATCCCCCTGTTAGTCATCATGCTTTTGCTTTCCGTTTTTGCTCCCGGGGCTCTGGCCCAGCGTCCGGGTGACGGACAGCCGCTGAATGCCGTGCACCCGAGCTACGATCTCGTAACGGTGCGGCCGGACGGTTGGCCTGCGAGCGTCGGTGGCATGGACTTCTTATCCGACGGCAGATTGGTCATCGCTCTGTACGAACCCCAGAGTCGCATCGTTATTCTCGATGGTGTGACGGGTGATGATCCCAACGCCATTACCATCAAAGAAATCGGCTCGGGTGTATTCAAACCCTTGGGCCTCAAGGTCGTCGACGACCAAATTTACATCCTCCAGAACCACGAATTGACGCTTCTCGTCGACCATGACGGCGACGAAATTATCGACGAATACCGCACTGTCTCCACGGGCTGGGGTGTCAGCGACAACTTCCACGAATTCAGCTTCGGCCTCGGTTACCACGATGGTTATTTCTACGCAACGCTGTCCGGTCCGGTTCTTCCGGGTGGTGCCAGCCAGAAGCCGGCGGTAGCTGGTCTCGACCGCGGCACCACGATTCGGATCAACCGTGAAACCGGCGAGTGGGACGTCTTCGCACGTGGCTTCCGCACTCCCGACGGTATCAACGTCATCGATGGAAAAGTTTACGTCACTGACAACCAAGGTGCTTGGTTGCCTGCATCGAAGCTGCTCCTCGTAGAAGAAGGCAAGTTCTACGGGTTCCGCGACGTCGATCCCGTGTTGCACGCTGATCTCGAAGAAGCTCCGCCGGTTGTTTGGATGCCGCAGGGTGAAATCGGCAACTCGCCCACGCAGCCCATTGGCGTGGAAGATGACAGCCCGTATCGCGGCCAAATCTACTATCCTGACGTGCACCACGGCGGCCTGAAGCGTGTGTTCGTTGAAGTGGTGAACGGTGTCGAGCAAGGTGCTCTCTTCCGCCACAGCCAGGGGCTCGAATCCGGTATGCACCGTGTCGTGTGGGGACCGGACGGCTCGCTCTACCTGGGCGGTATCGGTGGCGGCGGCAACTGGAACCACATGGGCCGCTCCTACGGTTTGCAGCGCATGACCTTCAATGGCAAGATCACGTTCGAGATGCTTGCCATCCGGGTGAAGACCAACGGTTTCGAAATTGAATTCACGAAGCCGCTTGCTCCTGGTGTCGGCACGAAGCCCGAACATTACTCGGTCTCGCAGTGGACTTACGTTCCGACGGCCAACTACGGCGGTCCGAAGGTCGATCAAAAGAGCATCGAAATTCTCGATGTTTACGTATCGCCGGACCGCAAGAAGGTCTTCTTGGAGATGGACAGCCATCAAGAGGGTTACGTTGTTTACTTCCGCTTGAACGATAACGTCTTCGTCAGCGAAGACGGAGAAAAGCTCTGGTCCACCGAAGCTTGGTACACGCTGAACGTCATCCCCGAAGACGACTACGGCATGATGCCGCCGTGGGCCATCATCGATTCGACTCCGTACCCGCCGTCCGGCAACGCTCCGTTGACGGTTGAATTCGATGGTACCACTTCGTTCAGCATCAGTGGTGCGGAACTCGTCTCCTACGAATGGGATCTCGGTGACGGAACCACGAGCAACGGGCCGATCGTCACTCACACCTATGAGAAAGAAGGGGCTTATACCGTAACGTTGACCGTCACTGACGCCAACGGCTTGAGCGACACGGATGAAATTGTCGTCGTTGTCGGCAATACCTATCCGGAGCCGATCATCGAGCGTCCGCAGATGGGTGAAATGATTGGCAACGATGGCGTCATCGTTCTGAAGGGCAGCGCTGTTGACGCTGAAGACGGTGTATTGTCCGCCGATCGACTCGAGTGGATCTTGTACCCGGTTTACGGTGGTACCGAGGGAGAACCCATTGCGACGGCTCCGGGAGATGCGGCAACGCTCACCATTCCGGCTGAGTTCGCATGGGGCGACGACGTAGCGTTCATCGTCGAACTGGTGGCTACCGACTCCGAGGGTCTCAGCTGGTTCGACTGGAATTTGGTACGGTTCACTCGCCTCCAGGCAGAAGGGGCAGACTACCGCTCCGGCTTCCGTCTGGGCCATGAGGACGGTAACTCCTTTGTACGTTCGACTGCACCTGGTGCCTTTATCGGCTGGTTCGATGTCAATCTGACGGGCCGACTCCCGATGTTCGCTCAAGTAAAGGCCAACGTACCCGGTACGTTGGAGCTGCGCCTTGACGATCCGGTGGAAGGCGAACTTCTGTCGAGCGTCGAGGTCAGCAGCGGCGAATGGGATATGGTGATGTTTGTCGGCCAGGCCGATGGCATTCACGATCTCTACCTCGTTGCCAAACCGGCTGCCGGCAGCTCAGAGGTTGAGATTTTTGTGGATTGGGTACAGTTCGTCGGCGGGGGTATTCAGTAATTAGGGCAAATCCGCCAGCTCCGGGGTGCTTGGTCGGTCGATACCCCGGAGCTGGAATCCGGAACCCTAAGCGCAGCTTTTGCAATTCAAACCCCTGACATTCTTAACTGGAGGAATTGAGATGAGATATAGCCTACGCGTGTTCATCGGCGTGATGCTGCTTCTCGTTGCCAGTGTCGCAGTTCAGGCGCAGCAGCGACCGCATGATCCATGGGTGCTGCGCACGACCTTGGACGGTCGCACTCACATCTTGGTGGCGGCGCTTCACAATGACTTGTGGGTCACCTACGATGTAAGCCGGCCGGCAGTGTTTAAGGTGCTCGGCGCCGGTGGTGTCAACTTGACGGGAGGCCCCATGTATACTTGGGCGCACGGTCCGATGCCCACTTCTCGCGGAGCGGTTTTGGCCTCTGAAATCACTCCTGCGGAATGGTGGCTCTTCGAAGGAGGTCGGCTGTCTGAAGCCAATATCGAGTTCCGAGGCCATCGCTTCATCGAGGGCGGAGCGGAATTTGAGCTGATTTACCACGTCACCGTCGGCGATCAGGTCATTGAAGTGACCGAAAGCCCGCGTGTCGTTGTGGAAGGCGGCAAAGCCAACTGGCTTCGGGTCATTACGATCCATGGCGAACTGCCGGAAGCGAGCTTCTTCGTGCTCGCCCTTCCGAACGGCAATTACAGCGTTGACAGCGACGGTCAGGTTGCCGACGGAATGGTCATCTTGAATCCGAATACCACGCAAATCAAGCTGAGCTTCAACTAATCATAAGGTACGAAGCATGCTGGGGAAGGAAAGCAGGGTCGTCTTGACGGACGGCTCTGCTTTCTTTTGGTTTCGAACAGGAGGAGTCGGCGGGTATCCCGAAGCAAGCGGAAAAGAAGCAGGGGTGGCAGGATGGGTGAACGGGTTGTTCTGGTGAGCAACGGCCACGGCGAAGATCTGCTGGGCGTGATACTGGCCAGGGCGCTGAAGTCGGCGGCACCCGATCTCCATGTGGCAGCGTTTCCGGTGGTCGGAGAAGGCTTGCGATACCACGAAGACGGTTGGCCGGTCGTCGGCGTGCAGCAGGAAATGCCCACGGGAGGGCTTGTCAGAGAAGGCTGGCGGGCTTGGGCGAAAGACTTGCGAGCCGGCTTGCTGAGCTTAAGTTGGCGCCAATGGCGTGCTTTGCGTCAGCTCCGCAATGAATTCGATTGGGCCATTGCGATCGGCGACATCTACCCGTTATGGCTATGCGGCGCGGTTTTGGCCCGACCGGTAGCTTTTGTGCCGACGGCGAAATCTGATTATATTCGGTCTCATTTAAGGCTGGAAGTGGCGGCGATGCGCCGCTGGTGTTTTGCCGTCTTCCCGCGGGACGGAATCACTGCGGCCAATTTGTCGTCCCGCGGCGTCCCGGCCTTCAACCTAGGCAATTTGATGATGGATGCCGTGGAGAATGTGGACGCACCGTTCGACGCTCCTCAGGGCAAAATCATCGTGGGACTTTTGCCTGGTTCTCGCGTGGAAGCTTACGATCACTTGGCCTTTATGTTAAGCATTGTGGAGCGCACGGACCCGCGAGCGTTCATTTTCCCCGTGGCGCTGGCGAGCGAATTGGAACCGGATCGGGCAGCGGAACGGGCGGCAGAAAGCGGCTGGAAATGGATTCCAGCCGAGGCGTCGGATGAAGACAGCGTGAGCGGCTGGGTCGGTTCGCTGGCCAAGGGAGACCACGTTGTTCCTGTTTATCGGCACCGGTTTGCCGCCATCCTGCACGCTTCACAGGTGGTCATCGGCACGTCCGGCACGGCGAATGAGCAGGCGGCCGGTTTGGGCATCCCGGTGTTGACGTGCCCGAGGCCGGGGATTCAATTCAGTCCGAAATTTGTAGCGGTGCAGAAGCGCCTGCTCGGCGACGCTCTGTGGGTGGTGGCACCCGATCCCGAGGCGATGAAGCAAGCACTTCTCCGTTTGGCTACCGACGGGGCGTTGCGGCGCCACATGCAGGCTGTCGGCAGAGAGCGCATGGGGCCGCCGGGAGCGGCAAAACGCATGGCGGCGCAGCTATTGGCCATCCGCCGGGCGCAGCGGGTGAATACCGGTCAGAGTGTCAAATGAATGCGGGCTAGAGTCTGTGACAGCGTTCCAGCCCGGGGTGCTCAAAAGCCGAGTCGAATGCCTAAATAGTACTGCGGGATGATTTCGTTGTCCGTCAGGCGGGTTTGTACCACGATGTCAAGGCCGCCGAGAAGTGCGCGCAGGCGGTAGCCCAAACCCGCCGAAATGGCCGTGGACGTTTCGACGTTTTGCTTGTCCCAGCCGAAAATGTATCGATATTTGCCTTCCGCAAAGAAACCTTGATTCGCTTCAGTGAAGAAAACCCGCGCCCCGACGCCGACTTGGCCGTGTGTGATTTGACTGTCGGTGCTGCCGTACCAACCTAAAATGTCGCTGAAAATACGGAAGGGCACGAACGGAAGACCGAGTTCAAAGTCGAGTCCGGCCGCGTTGTAGCGATGGGCGCCTTCCGATTCGATTTTCAACCCGGTGCCTGCGGCGGCTGTGGCTGAAAACAGCGTCAGCAATGCAACTGCGATCGCCAGCGTGTTCAGCATGCGATGCATGGGGAACCCTCCTGTTTTTGCCGGTTGACCGAACCGCTCAGCTCATTGCGCGGCGGCGGTGCTCAGGCTGGTGCTTTCGTCGGCTGCAGCGACTTCGCGTCCGGTGCGGCTTGATTCCGTGGCGCAGCGCAGGGCTCGAAGCGACAAGCGCAAAGCGCGGATACCCTGCTCACCGACGGGCAGATCGCGGGCCGCCACGGCTTTGTCGGCGGGGATCGTCACCGCATGGAGACCCAAGTCGGCAGCGGCCACTTGACGCAGCTTCGTGATGAATGCGCTGTAAATTTGTGGGAATGGACGCTCGTTCTCAACGTGCTCACGGACGGTACCGTTGGGAGCGTACAAGGTGCAAGTGTCGCCTTCCGAGACGATCAGCCCGTCGGTACCTTCAATTTCAATACATTTGCGAACCACCGGCTCTTCCGAGCGGTGGCCGTATACCCAGCTGTGGTCGATGACGGCGAGACCGCCGTCGGAGAGTCGGCACGTTGCCACCACGTGATCCGGATTTTCATAGCCTTCCATCCAGATGCCTTGGGCGGTCAGGTCGACGACATCGGCGTTGGAAAGCCACAGCAGCAAGTCGAAGTCGTGGATGCCGCAATCGACGATCGGCCCCATACCGGGTCCGATGAGGTTGCGGTAGCGGTCGATGCCGGCCCAGCGCCCGCCTCGCCAGTTGTGGATGAAGCGCCAATAGCGCGGACGCCCGATGCGGCCTTCGGCAAGCCAACGCCGAATGGTTTGGGAGTCACTGCGAAACCGGGCTTCCAGATTGAAGGCGAGCAGCCGGCCCGCCCGAAGCATGGCTTTGTACATGCGTTCAGCTGCAGCTTCATCGTCCGCGGGGGGTTTTTCGCAAAATACGTGCTTGCGGGCGCGCGCACAATCGAGGACAACGGGTGCGTGTGCGCCGACGGGTGTGGCAACGGTGACCGCATCGATATCGTCACGTGCGAGCAGCTCGTGGTAGTTGGCGTATACCGCGTCGATTTGAAATTTGCGGCTGAGACGTTCCAACTGGTCGGTGCGAGGATCGGCCAAAGCGACCAGCTCGGCACCTGGCAGCTCGATTAATGTTGGAATGTGCCGATGTTCGGCTATCGTGCCGCAGCCGATGACGCCAAAGCGGATCGGCCGCCCTTCGTCAATGGTCGCATTCGGCATGTAAATCCTCACCTCAGTCTGCTTCTCATCGCCGTCTACTTCTGGTTCTTGCCTGCAGGTTCCTGCGTCGCCGCACCGAAATGCGGCATGTAGCATCTGGCTGAAATGGCAGCATCCATCACTGCCGGTATTACCGGATCACTTCAAAGTGAAGATCGGTTTCCCGCAAATGGAAGTGCAAACCGGTGATGACGTTGTCAGCCGCAATCAGCACGTTGTCCAGACGGGCGACGTAATCTCCCGGATTGATGCGTCCGTTTCGATCGACATCCGCCCAGGCAAACAGCGTCTGCCGGCCCGGCGGTATGTTGATCAGCTGGAACTCGCCGTAACGATTGGGATGAACAACGTCGCCGACGACGTGCAGTTGGCCGGAGTCGACGTGCGCGGCAAACACGTGCACCTCGCTGAGCCGCGGGCGGGTATCCCATGTCAAGGCGGCGTAGGCGTCGACCAGGCCGTAGCCCCAGGCGTCGTCGTACGCTCTGCCCGGTTCAAGGGGCACAGCGGTTTCGCGCAAGATCGACTGGGCCAAGGCCGGCGCCGCTGAGCCCATGCTGCGAGACAATACGCCGCGGGCATACAAGAGGGCGACGACGCCCGACACCTGCGGGGCGGCAAACGAAGTGCCATTGAAGGGGGCGGTGCGGTGGAAGGCGGCAGTCCCGCTCAGTTGAGTCGACGTCGTGTAAATGGCGGTTCCCGGTGCGACAACGTCCAGGGAGTTGCCGCCGGAACGATTGCCGCTGTTGGAAAAGGGAGCCGGAAGCCCCTGCTGCGTCACGGCGCCGACGGCAATCACACCGGGATGTGAAGCCGGACTGACCACTTCATAGTTGTTGCCGTCATTGCCGGCGGCGGCGACCACTGTGACGCCCCGCTCGAGGGCATAGTTGATGGCTTGCCGCATGATGGTGGACACACGGGATTCGCCCGGAATGCCAAAGCTCAAATTGATGACGTGCGCGCCGTGATCCACGGCCCAGACGATCGCGCTCGCGACGTCGGCTTCGTCGCCGATTTCTTGGCCGGCGCTGTTCTTGCGCAGCACACGGATGGGCATGACGCTCACCCGCCAGCCGACTCCGGCGCCGTACGCTTGGTTGTGCGTAGTCGCTGCGGCGACACCGGCTACGGCGGCACCGTGGCCGCTCCCGTCGTCGAAGTACGACGGGGAATCTTCAAAAACGCTGTACGGATGGACGAGCCGGGGATCGCCTTCCTGCGGCAGATCGGGGTGAGTGCTGTAGCCCGTGTCGATTACGGCGATGATGACATCCGAGTTGCCCGTTTCGATCGCCCAAGCTTTGGGCATGTGGATGTATCGGAGATGCCACTGTGAAGGCCAGTCCGGATCGTTGGGCGTGAGCGTCGCCACTTGCAGCGGATACACCGTTTGGCTCGGTTCCGCGAGACGCACCTCGGGCAGCCGCTCGAACCTGGCGGCGGCCTGATGGAGATCCGTGCCTGCGGGGAGCTGGATGACTAAGCTGTTGAGCGCGCCGATCCAACGGTCCACGGACCCGCCGAGCTCCGCAAGCAGCGCTTGCACCGACGGGGGCACCGTATCCGAGGGCTGAACCGCGTCGAGATGCACAATCAGCTTGGAGCCGTCAGACGCGGCCAGATAAGCGAAAGGCTGGGTTGGATAGCTCGGCGTGGCGGCGTGCTTGGCCGCGTCGCGGCCGCTTGAGATGGCGGCTGTTTCGACGGGCGAATGCAGGTCATAAACGACGACGCCCCGTATGACGGTTCGGTGCTCATTTCCGGCGCCGGGCGGCAGCGGTCCCATGCCTGAGCCGAGAAGGCCAAAGCAGCCCGTCAGTGAGAGCGCCAGTGCGCCAAGAAACCAGATGAGCAGGTGACGCTTGATGCCGATGTCCGGCTTGACCAAACGGGTTCGCAAGCTGCATAGCCTCCTTCGGACCTTCGGAAGAGGCATTCGTCTTGGCAAGGAGTACATCCTGCCGCAGCGCAGGAGAAGAAGCGGAAACGGCGAAAATTGACAGAACGAAATTCGTGCGACAGTGAGGATGTTTGGGCAATGAAAATCGGACGATGGGGAACGTTGTTGGGGATCGTCGTTTTAGTGGGCGTCGTCGGGGCCCTTTGGCCGAGCGCTTCGCAAGAAATCGACGTGCCCGAAGAGGTCGGCGAATTGTGCGCCATGTGGGTGGCCGAGCTGCCGGCCATGTATCCGGAGGATCCGCCGGAAGGCTGGACGGCCGTACTGCGCCGCAACATCGATGGCCGCATCTATCTTTTCGGGCCGATCGAAGGGCATTATTTCCGCTTCCTCGAAGATGAAGAGTACATCTGCGGCGTTCACTACAATACGGACAAGCACAGCGCGTCCGCCGAGCCTGACGGTGCCTTGCTTTACGTCGTCGAAGGCGTATGGGCCGAGCTGCCCATCGCTTGGGAAGAGACGCCCCAGCCTGAAGAGCCGTATCGCGTGAACGAAATCCTGCTCTGGGACGCTCCGCAGGAGTGGCTCGCTACGGCGCCCGTTGAGCCCGGATATGTGTACTACCGAAGCATGTACGATCCGCGTACGCGGGCGGCCATACCCGTCGGCTACTGGCTGCGCCATGTGGCGATTTATGATTTCCGGTTCGACTTCGGCGATCCGACGGGTGGATACGAATTCACGCATGACGTCGTGCGGGGCGTCGATTTGGAGTTCGCACCGAAGGTCAAAATCGACGCCGGACCGTGACGGCGGTATGCAGCGCCGCCGCGTTTGGCGTCGCGGAGCCATCGCAAAAGCTGTGCTGTTTGAAAGGACGTTGTGTGATTGAAGGACGCAGCCGAACCGATTGAACTCGAACGGAACGAGGTCGACAATCGGTTCGAGACGATCGCAGCTTGGATTTTGCCGTTTCATCCGGCTGCCGCATTCGTTGCTTTGATCGGTCTGTCGCTGCGGGTGCGGCGCGTTTGGGCCGGCCTGCGGGAACAAAAGGCGGACTTGACGATTTGGGCGTTGCTCGGCCTCGCCGGGGTCATCAGCGTCGTGGGCGCATACGATTCGGGACGGGCTGCCATCGAATGGTTTGCGCCGTTTCTCTTTTTGTGGCTGTATGCCTTGGGCCGCTGGGCGGTCCAAGCGCCGTCCCGATTTTTGCGCGCCATGCTGCGAGGCACGGCGGCGCTCGCCTTGGTGATCGTCCTGGCAAGGTTGTTCAAGCTGGAATTTGCTGTAGGCGACTTCACGGTTTTGGGCGCGTTTGCCCGGCCGGGGCAGCGCGGCAACGTCTTGGGCATTCAGTCAAATGGACTTGCCGTCATCCTCGAAGCGGGCGTCGTCGGAGGGTTTGGCTTGCTCTTGCTCGCCCGCACGGTGCGGGAGCGCATGGAAGCGGCGGTTATGGCCGTCTTGTGCCTCGCTGCGGTCGCGATTACGCTTTCCCGCGGTGCGATGGTCGGCATGACGGTAGGCGCAGCGGTACTCGGGCTGTTGTTGACGCCGCGTTCGCTGCTCGCGTTCGTGCTCGCCGGCATGGGCACGTTGGCGGTGTCGCCGCGGGTGCGCACGCGCTTTTTGTCCATCCTTGACCTGGGTGCACACGAGGCGCGCATCGGTATTTGGCAGAGCACGCTGCGCATGATCCGGGACCACTTTTGGTTTGGCGTAGGCCCGGGAAATTTCGGCCGCGTCTATCCTTCGTATGCGGTCACCGAATCGGTGGCGAAATTCGGCAGTGCGCACAACAACTACTTGTACTTTACGGCGGCTTGGGGCGTCATCGGCGGTGTGTTGTTTTTCGGTTGGCAGGCGTGGGTGATGATTCGCAGCCTTTTGCGGGGATTGACGCCGTACCAGAAAATCATGTGGGCCATTCTCGTCGCTTTTGGCACACACGTTCTTTTTGACGACTTGATGGCGGCTTACGTCGGGCTGCTGCTCGGCTGTCTCGAAAATCCGGCATACAGATCGTCTGAAGCATAAGGATACCCAGTTGCCCGGTCAACGACATGCGCTGCAACCGGGACAAAAAGAAAAAGGGCGGTGCTCTATTCGTTGCGGAGAGCACCGCCTTTTTTCTCGTTTTATCCGCAGCCTCCGCCGATGCGAGGCGAAGCGGCGGCTGCGCTGCCGG
>CALKAQ010000103.1 GCA_937983075.1 uncultured bacterium
CAGTTTCGGGATCCGCAGCTCGATCGTCCCCACACGCGTGTCCCATTCCCTGGTCCGATACCCGTTGCGGTACGTGACTCGATCCGGGGTCCTTTCATGCCGCTGCGCGCCGATTTGCTCGGACACCTCGAGCTCCATCAAGGCTTCTGCCAGGACCCGCACCGCCTCCCGAAGGAAGTCCACATTTGCTCCGGTCTTGCCAAGCAGCTCCTCAAGTGCGATCATAAAGTTGGTGGCCATGATCGGAACCTCCTTGCGGTGTGTTTTGCCTACACGCATGGAACCCGATTGTGGCCACTTCTGTCAAGAGGGGGACCACATCCTGGAATTTACACCACTACCTGGTACTCTAACGGTTTGCAGGTGACGTCCGATTCATCATGCAGTGCTATGTGCCGGATGCGTTGCTCTTGAGGGAAGTGTTGCGCCATGGATAATATGAGTCCAGAGGCTCGAAGCCGAACGATGGCCTCTATTCGGAGCCGCGACACGGGTATCGAGCTGCTTCTTCGGAAGACGTTGTGGCGGAGGGGACTGCGGTACCTGGTGCGAAGCACACTTCCGGGCAGGCCCGATATTATCTTTCCGGGAAGAAAGATTGTGGTCTTTTGCGATGGGTGTTTTTGGCACGGCTGCCCAAGATGCTCCCTTGTACCGAAGCAAAATCAAGATTACTGGCTCCCCAAGATCGAGCGAAATAAGCGTCGGGACAAGCAAGTTGTGACCCAGTTGGAAACTGAGGGTTGGACCGTACTGCGGTACTGGGGATGTGAAATCACCGAGGATGTGGAGCGAGTTGCAACAGAAATAGAACAAATGGTGCGCAACTCGCAACGAAGGAGGTAGGGGAATAGCCGCGCACCCCGTGCCAGGACTAGGAGGACTTTGGTACAGAGAAATCCATGTAGTATGTTTCTTTGTCGAGTTTGTAGAAAGTGACATCAGTTCTTCCGTAACGCTCCAGATGCTCTCGGAGGACAGGCTCGCCGGAGGGGACGCCTAGACGACGGCGGAAATATTGGCCCAGGTGGCTATTGTCCCATGGAGTATGAATCGCTTTTCCGCCGTCCTGCGCTCTGCTCAGGACGAGGACGTGACCGTCGTCGGTGTAGGCCGTGAAATGTACTCCACGCTCCGGGAAAAAGTCGGTGTTTCTTAGAGGGGAGTTGACTGGAATATACGCCTGATCCGGATTGCGCTTGAGCTCTGGTCTCTGGCCCCAGTTTAGACCGCTTCGCTTATGCATTGTTCCATTCGAAGCTAGGAGGGAAACAGTGGCGGATTCCAGTTTCTTCAACACTTCTTTGCTGAAGACTCGGGCCCTCGCTTCGGTCTCTAGACGAGAGTCAGATGCTTTGCCATGGATTTGAACAAAGCTTTGGATATCTTCGTGTGTTAAGGGGCGCGAATCCTTCTCGACAGCATAGAAATAATCCAAGGCTGCGCTTGGATCGACGTTGGCGACTAGCTCTCTCTGTTCGAAAAACGCGGTTTGAGTATAATTGGCCGATCCCGCATACGCTATACAAGGGACGCGGCCTTTGAGCCAAATGTATAGCTTCGAGTGGACGGCGTATCCAGTCACCACATACCTGCAAGAAAAGTCCGCGTCGAGGAACGCGCGAAAACCTTCGTGATCCGTTAAGGAGATGCCGTCCCGCGGCGTCATTCCCACGATCAGCTCTATGGCAACGTCAAGCTCGCGCTCTCGCAATGTACTCTTATGGCGGGAAAGCATTCCAGCTGTGGCGTAGCCGGACAGGATCAACAGACGGTCGGCTCCCTTCTCCGCCGCGGGCCGAACAAGCACTTCATTGAAGAGGTCGCTATGATACACCTGGGAGCACCTCCTGACCCATAGTGTCTAGATGATGCCGGAGGTTCGGTGGTACCGTCGGATAGCTGTGGCCGGCAAACGAATGCAGTACTGCCTCTAGGATGATCTTGGCGCCCTGCGGAGGCACCGCCATGCCAATCTGCTTTCGCACACTTTCTTTTCCGCCGCAGAAGACGAACCAATCCGGGAAGGTTTGTAGCCGCGCCCGTTCTCGGTTCGTAAGAGCACGCGGCTCAGACCAGTGGTAGACATGTG
>CALKAQ010000104.1 GCA_937983075.1 uncultured bacterium
ATGAAGTTCGAGCCCATTACCATGCCGCCCGAGGACGCCCAGTTCCTCCAGACCCGGTCGATGCAGATCGACGAGGTCGCCCGGATTCTCAACATCAATCCAATCCTGCTGCAGAAAACCGACGGGGCGACGACCTGGGGGACGGCCATTAGCCAGTTCCTAGTGGCCTTCGCGAAATTCACCATTACGCCCTGGCTGGAGCGGGAAGAGGACGTCCTGAATTATGATCTCTTCTCCGAGCAAGAGCGAGACCGCTTCTACTGCAAGTACAACGTGGCGGCGCTGCTCCGTGGCGACCTGAAGACGCAGGCCGAGATTCTGGAAATCGAGCGCCGGAACGGGATCATTAACGCTGACGAGTGGCGTGAGCTGACGGAGCGGAACCCGCTGCCGGGCGGGCAGGGGAAGCTGTACTTCATGCCGCTGAACATGGCGCCTATCGGAGACATAATGGATCGGCCCGCAGAAAATTTGCCGGCGCCCCAGCGGTCCGTGCGCCGCTCCAAGTACACGGAGGAGCGGTCGCTGGCGATTCGGCAGCGGCTGCGTGAGGCGCACCTTGCGGCCTTCGAGGATGGTGCGCGCCGCTTCGTCCGGCCGGAGGTCCAGGAGCTGCGGCGGGCCATCAAGAGGGCTGTCCAAAGCGGCGACCCGAGGCGGGCGCTGAACGACTGGATCGACACGTTCTATCCTGACCACCGGCAAACGATTTACCGGGTCATGCTGCCGCTTGTGACGGCGCTGGCGGCCGCCGTAGCCGAGGTGGCTTTCGATGAGGTAGGCGCCGAGCCGGCGGCCGTCGACGAGTTCGCCCATGCGTACACGGACCACCTGGCGCAGCGGGAGCTTAACTCCTCCATTGGCCAGCTGCGGACTCTCATCGCCGAAACGGCTGTGGAGGCGCTCGAAGAAACGCTGACCACCCGGGCCGATGAGTGGGAAGAGAAGCGGCCCGGGAAAGTGGCCAACAACGAAGTGGTGAGGGTGGCCGCGGGCGCCGCGCGGTGGGCGTGGCAAATAGCCGGCATTGGAACACTCGTTTGGCGAGCGAACGCCGATGCATGTCCGTTGTGCCAGCGGCTAGATGGCCGCAGGGTTCCAACCCGCGGCTACTTCCTCGCGCCCGGCGACAGCATTGGCGACGGCCCGGACCGGCTCGTTGCAACGGAGCCGATTGGTGGCCCGCCGCTGCACGCCGGCTGCAAGTGTGACATCGTCCCCGGGTAAGGAGTGACCGCCATGAAGCTGGAGCGAGCAGTCATCAGGGCCGAAGTCCGGGCCGCCGGCGAAGGCGATGGCCTGCGGGTCGTCGGCCTTGGTGTGGTCTACGACAAGTGGGAAGAGCTTTGGCCGGGCTACCGAGAGCGCATCCTGCGGGGCGCGGTCAAGCTGGCGCCCGAAGTCAAAAGCTACTTCAACCATGACCCCAATATGGTGCTGTCGACGACAGCCAGCGACCCGCCGCTGGTGGTCCGGGAGACGGACCAGGGCTACGAGTACGAATCGCCCATCCCGCCCACGTCCTACGGGCGGGATTTGATCGTCAACCTTGAGCGCCGTAACGTGAAGGGATCCAGCTTTACGTTCGTTGTCCCCCGCGGCGGAGACTCCTGGTGGGAGGACGAGAACGGCGTGGCCCACCGGGAAATCCGGGAGCTGATCCTGTACGAAATCGGCCCGGTGACGGACCCGGCTTTCGTCAGCACGACGGCTGCCATCCGCTCAAGCCGGGAGGCCTTGTTGCGGGAGCGGCGGGCGGTGCTTGGGGAACCCGAGAAGCCTCTGCGCATTCCGGCCCCGGAGGACGTCCGGCGACTGGTACGGCATGGGGCGCTGCGGGCCACCCTCTGACACTGGCAATCGTGGCTTGCGCCGATTATACCGTCCCGGCACCAGCTGAACCATTGGGCGGCGCAGGCCCGGACGAAGAGCAGCGTAACGTCACCATCGGGACGCGGAGCTGCTGGATGATAATCTAGCGCCCGCGCCTTTTTTGTGCGCGGGGGCGAGTAAGGGAGTGAACGCCATGTCCTTGGCAACTATTAAGGAACTGCGTGAGAAGCGTGCAAACCTGTGGAACCAGGCCAATGAGATCATCGAGCGGGCGGCCGCCGAGGGACGCGACCGCACGGCCGAGGAGAACGAGCAGATCGACCGCATTCACGACGAGATGGACCGCCTGCAGCGGGAAATCGAGCGGCTGGAACGGCACCAGGACCTGAGCCGCCAGCTGTCCGACTCCGCCGGCGTTATCTCCGGGCTGCAGGATGGTGACCAAGCCGCTGGGTACAGCGGCAGCGATATCGATTCCGTCGTGGACGAGGAGATCCGCCAGTGGCTCCTCAACGAAGACGAGCGTCAGCCAAAGCGCTTCCTGTTGCGCAACGCTTTCGCACCCGACCGTGAGCTGCGCCGGATGCTGCCCGAGCTGCGGGAGCAGCGCGCGCTGGGCACCGGAAGCGGGCCGGCCGGCGGCTACACCGTGCCGCAAGGCTTCTACCGGGTGCTGGAGGACGCCATGTTGGCTTATGGCGGTATGCGCCAGGCTCGGACGACCATCCTGCGGACGGCGAGCGGTGAGCCGCTGCCGATGCCCACGGCGAACGACACCGACAATGAGGGCATCATCATCGCGGAGAACCCGACCGAGAAGGTGCCCGAACAGGACATCGCCTTCGGCCAGGCAGTCCTTGGGGCTTATATGTACAGCTCCAAGGCGATTCGGGTGTCCTACCAGCTCCTGCAGGACAGCGCCTTCGACCTGCCGACGTACATCGCTCAGAAGCTGGGTGAGCGCATCGCCCGGATCACGAACCGACACTTCACCGTTGGTACCGGCACTGGCGAACCGCAGGGGATTGTGACGGCGGCAACGGTCGGCGTTACCGCGGCGTCCGCAACCGGCATCACCGACCTGGAACTCGTCGACCTGGTGCACTCTGTGGATCCCGCCTACCGAATGCAGGCGGAGTTCATGTTCAACGATCAGACGCTGCGCGAGCTCAAGAAGCTCCGTGACCAGGAAGGCCGGCCGCTCTGGTTGCCCGGCATTGCCGTGCGGGAGCCCGACACCATTCTGGGGTACCGCTACGTCATCAACCAGCACATGCCGCAGATGGCAGCCGGCCAGCGGTCCGTGCTCTTCGGCGACTTCTCCAAGTACCACATCCGGGATGTCATGGACGTCCTGCTGATCCGCTTGGACGAAGTCTACGCCGAGTATGGGCAGGTGGCGTTCCTGGCCTTCAGCCGGCATGACGGCACGCTGCTGGACGCCGGCACGCACCCGATCAAGGCCCTGCAGCACCCGGAGTCTTAAAGGATGGAGGAGCAGACGACAGAGGGCGGCCCCGAACGGCCGCCCTCTCTACCTGCAAGGGGTGATATCATGAGCCAGAAGCCGACGCGCAGGACCAAGAAGGTCCGCATGACTGTCAGCAGCACCCTGGCCCGGGCCGGCGCCGTCGTTGAGCGCCCCGAAGATGAGGCGAAGCGGTTGATTGCCGCGGGTTACGCCCAGCCCTACGACGACGGCCAGGAGTACGCGACCCAGGCGGAAGTGGCGGAGCTAGCCGAGCGGGTCGCAGCGCTGGAAGCGGCCTTTGGCAAGGGTAACAAGGCCAAGCAAAAGGAGAAGTAACCGATGCTGTCGCCCGACGCGTTGACCACTGTTCCGGCACTCAAAGCGGAGCTGTCGATTCCAGCGGAGGATAGCTCCAAGGATGAGCTGCTGGCCCGGGCCATCGAGGCGGCCAGCGACGCGGTCCGCCGTTACTGCCGGCGGGATTTTGCCCGGCGAACGGTGACGGAGCAGCTGGTCGGCCACGGGACGGCATCGCTGATCGTTTCGCTTACGCCCATTGTCACGGTCGACTCTATCGAGCTGTGCGGCGAGCCCGTCCCACTGGAAGACGTCGCCATCAACGCGACGGCCGGTCTGATTACCCGGCGATACGGCGTATGGCCGGAGGCCGTGGCGCCAAACGTCGTGGTCACCTATATGGGCGGCTACGTGACGCCGGCGCAGGCGGACGCGGACCCGGGGCTGACCAGGGACCTGCCGCACGACATCGAGGCCGCCTGTCTCATCATCGCCGCGAGCAGGATGCAGTCCATGGGGCAGCCAGTGGACGCCCAAATCCTCCAGGTGGAGCAGATCCGGGTCCACTGGTCTGAAGGTGGGCGGCAGGGCATCCCGCAGCAAGCCGCCATGCTGTTGGAGCCATACGTGAGGTGGGCGTAATGGCCAAGAGCGGGGGCCGAGTCATCAAAGACACAAACCGCATCCCAAGGGCGCTGCGCCAGCTCAACCGTATGCAGACCCGGCGGGTGAAGGTAGGCATCTTCGCCGACGCTCCGCAACTCGTGGCCATCGGGGCCATAAACGAATTCGGCACTGACATCCCGGTGGACGCCGAGCTGCACCGTAAGCTGCAGATGCTGGCCCGGGAGCACGGCGCCCCGACGGATACGCTGCCGAAGGAAGGCGAACAGCTACGAATCCCGGAGCGGTCATTCCTTCGGGCGACGATGGACGAAAAGCAAGACGACGTTGTGAAAACGGCCCCAGGCGAAATCAGCGATATGATGCTCGGCAAGAAAGACGCATACGAGGCCATGATGTCTGTGGGCAAACAGCTCCAAGCGGCTGTTATCGACCGGGTGGCCAAGGGGGTCGATATGGAGCCCAACGACCCGTTCACTATTGCTTTGAAGGGCCACGCCCGACCGCTCATCGGCCGCACCGGCGTCCTGGAGACGACGCAAGGTATCCGCGTCAAGGTGGTGCGCAAGGGATGATGCGCCTGAACATGGGCTTCATGGCCCGAGTGTGGGGGCGACCGCAGACGTTCATTATTCCCGGCGAAGGTGGTTACTACGACGATATGGGGAGGTGGGTGCCTGCGGAGCCGACGGAGGTGGAGGCCGTCGCCACCATTCTGCCGATGACGTCCATTGACCTGCAGTATTACGAGGCGGGGACGTACACCAGCGAGGACGTCAAGGTCATCGTGGATGGTAGCGCTAATTTGCCCATCGGCACACGGTTCGAACACGGTGGCGCCACTTACGAGATCCGGGAGGCCAGGGATTACGCCGACGTCGCGGACCTGCGCCGTTACGTGGCAAAGCGATTGAGGGATGATTCGTCGTGATTGACATGACGACACTCCAAGCTCGAATTGTGACGGGGCTGCGGGAACACCTGCAGCCCTTTGGTATTTCTGCCGTCGTCGAGCGTGACCAAGATGCTCCGGCGCCACCTTATCCGTTTGTTGGAATCAAGTGGACGACAATCACGCCGGAACCTGGCAGCGGCCGGCGGGAGCGGGGGCTTATTCAGGCTGAGGATCCACGGTTCGAGCATGACATCCAGTACACGTATGTGCGGAATCCGGTGTTGACGCTGAGCGTCACCATATTCGACCGGGACGGCACGCAGGTTCACGACATTGCCCAGGCTGCCTACGACTGGTTCACGATCCCCGAGCTTGGCGGCGACTGGCTGGAGCCAACAGGCGCCGTCATCGCGGAGGTGACCGCTATCACGGATAGGGACACGGTGCTGGACGAGCAGATCGAGCGGCGCCAGGGGTTCGACGTGCGGCTGCGAGTTGTCGATGTTGTGGCCGTGACGGTGCCGACCATCGAGCGTGTTATCGTCACGGGCATGGGTGTGACCCAGGAGATCGACTTGTGAGGAGTGATCCATATGGCCCTTCCCGACGTCGAGATTGTGATTACGGACCAGACTCGGCCCCTCTCCCAGAGGGGCTTTGGTCTGCCCTTGATTTTCGGCACAAGCAAGGCGCATCCGTACACGGAGTATACGTCCTTGAGTGCAGTGGCCGAAGACTTCGACACGACTGATGCGGAGTATTTGGCTGCGCAAGCCATGTTCCGCCAGTCGCCGAGCCCGTCGAAAGTCGCGATCCACAGCGTGCAGCGCGAAATGCCTACGGATGGCGACCTGGCGTCTGCGCTGAACGACCTGGTGCAGCGGCACAATGATTGGTACTGGCTGGTGTATGCGCCGCGGGCCCACGAGGATGGTGACCTGGAGGCGTTGGCCGACTGGGTGGCGGCGGCGGGGAAGTTTGCCGTTGTGACCAACGAGGCCGAGGCGTCTGCGGCTGACATCGTGGCGCAGGCGACCGCGATGAACACGTCGCGTGTGGTGTACTTTGCGCATACCGACCCGAGTCAGTACCCTGACGCCGCGCTGGTGGGGCGTATGGCACCGCTGCAACCCGGTTCGGCGACGTTCAAATTCAAGACGTTGGACGGAGTGACGGAAGCGTCGTTTAGCACAACCGAGATCAGCCAACTTCATGAAGCCGGCGTCATCACTTACGTGGCCAAGTTCGGCGTGTTGCAGACGAGCGAAGGCTTCGTGACGGATAAGACCTTCGCAGACATCACGTTGGCGAAAGACTGGCTCAAGGCCCGAATGGAGGAGCGCATCAGCCGCGTCCTGTTCGTCAACGAGAAGGTTCCCTACGACAATATCGGTATCGCTCAAATCGTTGATCCAATCCGCTCGACGCTACAGCAGGCGACGGCGCTTGGCATCATTGCCCGGGCAGATGATGGCACCGGACTCTTCACTGTTCAGGCGCCTCGTCGGGAGGATGTCGACCCGAATGACCGGGCCAATCGCATTCTTCCCGATGTCTACTGGGACGCGATTCTCGCTGGTGCAGTCCATCGGGTGCGCGTCACTGGAGTCGTGAGGGTGTAAGGAGGCTGAATTGAGATGGCCGATGCCTATGATCCCCGAAATGTGGCTGTGATTGTCAACGGTCGGGAGATTGTTGGCTTTGCCGAGGGAACGTTTATTGAAGCTGAGCGCTCTACTGAACGGTGGAGCGCGGATGTTGGGGCCAAGGGAGAAGTGACGTTTGTTCGGAGCGCGGACGACACCGGCACGATCACAATCACCTTGAAACATAACAGCCCGAGCAACAGCTACCTTCATGAGCTGTTCCAGCAGCAGGATGTGCCGGGGGCCGAGCCCATCACGATTAGTATTCAGGACCGAAACTTTGACGGCGACGTGAGCATCAGCGGTTCTGAGTGCAAAATCGTGAATCCGCCGACGTTCAGTCGTGGCGATGAGATCGAGGACGCCGAGTGGCAGTTCCTCG
>CALKAQ010000105.1 GCA_937983075.1 uncultured bacterium
CGAACCCTTCGATATCGTGGCGCATGAGCACGACGTGATCGGTCAGCGCGAGGTAAATGACGTTGAGCTCACTGTTGTAAATTGCTTGGATGTGCTCATACACGGCATTGCGCTCCGGACTGGGCGGCTGGAATTGCCATTCGCGCTGCAGCCGGTCCACTTCTTCATTGGAGAAGCCCGTGAAGTTGCCCGCTGCACCGGTCTCCATCCACAAACCGACAATCGTCGACGGATCG
The DNA here is from genome assembly GCA_937983075.1 of uncultured bacterium. Taxonomy (GTDB): domain Bacteria; phylum Bacillota; class Limnochordia; order DTU080; family JAAYLA01; genus CALKAQ01. Next base: position 237 of record CALKAQ010000105.1, read on the forward strand.
TCGATCCAGCTGATGCCGCCTTGAATGAAAAAGCTGGCTTCTTTGGCAAAGATGCGTGATGTGAAGTCGGCCGCGGGCAACGCTTGAATATCCACGCGCAGTCCGATGCGTCCGAGATAATCTTGCAACAACACGGCAATCTCCCGATGTTCGGGAACCGCCGCGTTGTAGAACAGCGTGAGACGCTGGCTCAAATCGATTCCGGATGCAGCCAGCCGCTCCTTCGCTTTTTCCAAGTCCAAATCGTAGTCGAAGCCAGCACCCGAGTAGCCGGGAATTTCCGGCAAAACAAAGCTGTCGTACCGGCGAGCGAACCCGTGGTAAACGAATTGGATGATGTCGTCGTACGGGACGGCGTAGGCAATGGCTTGCCGCAACGCCAAATTGTCGTACGGCGCTTCATCGACCCGGAATCCGATGTAGACACGGTTGCCCGACGGCACCGACAACACCTTGACGCCCGGATTGCGTCCGAAACTTTCGGCCAAACGGAAGGGGATGTTCGTCGCTATGTCCAGATCGCCTCGTGCCAACAACGCCAGCCGCGTTGAAGTTTCTGGAATGATTTTGATGATAACGGTCGAAAAGTGCGGCGGCTCGCCCCAGTAGTATGGATTGGCCTGCAAAACGAGTTCGTTGCCGGGATCCATGGAGGCAATGTAGTACGGACCGGTGCCCGCCGTGTTTTGGGAGAGCCACTCCGTCGCCCAAGGATCCTCCTCGGTCGCATGCTGCTTTACGGTTTCGCTGTCGAGAATGGAAAACATTTGGAAGCGCATGAACGGCAGCGTTCGCGGATTGGGTTGATCCGTCGTTATACGCACCGTATAGTCGTCGAGTATTTCAATCGCATCGATTCCCGAAATGCTCGCCTCTTTGTTTTGGAAACGGCACCAGCCGAGCTCCGGCTCCGAAAGCTGGCGCTCCCAGCTGTACAGCCAGTCCTTTGCCGTCATTTCGTTGCCGCTCGGATAGAAGCGAACACCACGACGCAAGTGAAACGTGTAGGTTCGGCCGTCTTCGCTCACTTCGACCTTTTCCGCCAGAAGCGGCTGCCAACCGTTGACGTCGTCGATCGCTTGCATCCAGTGCCCGTCGATCCTTTCCAGACGATAGCCAACCGGTGTTTCATATACCGCAGACACGATCTCCGTCGTCCACGGACTTCCTCCGATGCACGGGTCGAAATTTCCATGCTCGCCGCTGATTCCTACAACAAGGACATTCCCGTATGCCACCGCTGTCGGAATGAACAGCGCAACGAGCAGCCACCCCAATCGAGTGAAGAAAAATCCGAACATCTTTCCAAGCGTCTTTCCACCCACGACTTGCGGTGCGCGGAACATAAGACGCCCCATGCTGCGTCTGGTCATTGCGATAGCCTCCTTGTTTTTTCTCATGCCTCCTGCGCGTACAGCTCGGCAGGTTCTGTCCATACGTTGTGAAAATGGTGGACGGGCCCTTTCCCTCGGCCAACCGGAAAGCCGGCTGCCAATGCGCCTTGCATGTATGCTCTCGCTTGGTGGACGGCATCCGGCACATCCAGACCGCGTGTCAACAACGCGGCGATTGCCGATGAAAACGCGCAGCCGCTGCCGTTGTCGTTCGACGTGGCGATCCTACGCCCCGGCAGTTCAAGGAGCTCGCTGCCGTTCCAAATCACGTCGATCGGATCTCCGTCCAAATGGCCGCCCTTCAGGACGACCCATTTGGGTCCGAACTCCTTGAGTTGACGCACGGCTCGTTTCATTTGATCGAGATTGTGGATGGAGGTGCGGAGGATGACCTCGGCGTCCGGGATACTCGGCACGAAAACATCGACCAACGGCAGCAGGCAGCGAATCATTCGGTCGATCGCTTCGTCGCTGAGAACCCACGAACAGCCACGGTAACAGGTGACGACGGGATCGACGACGAGGTATTGCGGACGATGCTCTCGGAAAACGTCCGCGAGAGCTTCATAATTGGTGGCGCGTCCGATCATCCCCACCTTGACGGCCTCAGGTTGAATGTCCTGCATGACCATCCGAGCCTGGGAGACGACCATTTCCGTTGGCAAATCCAAAGTTTCGGCCATTTCAACGGAATTTTGCGCGGTCACCGACGTGATAACGGACGTCGCATAAACACCAAGCGCCGAAAACGTCTTGATGTCTGCTTGGATGCCACATGCCCCACCCGAATCGGAAGCAGCGATAGTAAGAGCTTTGCGCATAAAAAATCACCCTTTCGGGTGCTTATGGCAGAGCACGTTACTAACCTGATTGTTTTCGCAGCATGGAAGAAGATGGGATTGAAAATCGTGAAAACGATTTGCGCCCCCGCTCATATTCTTCCCTACGCTGGTATTACCCAGATCAGGTAGTAAGGGTATGATCTCAGCCCATAAGGCACCCCTAGAATATTTTGCGGTTCAATTGCACAACAAATGGTAACAGTCTTATGGCGGGCTGTCAACCTGCCGTCGCTGTGCCCGGCTGGCGGAAGATGGCAACCGAGCATCCGACGGCAAGTCGGACAGCAAACGGCATGGAACGACGGACATCGCTTGTATGCTGTTGTGTTGTGTGAGTGCGCGCAGCGCTCGTTTTTAGTCGCTCGTGTTCTGTTTTAGTTTGTCGCCAAGACGGCAATTTCGCCCCGCCGCACCGTCGCTTTGACGAGGTGTGCATCAAGCGCTTCCCCTTGCTCGGCGCGCAACGATTCAATCTGCTCAAACGCGATGATCTCATCCGCATGCAAATCAAACCGGTACGCCGGCAGCAGCTCGCGCGGGATGGTGAGGCTCAAATCTCCCTGCGCAACCGTCACGTCGATCGGTGCCGCTGCACCGGGCGATACGAGAACGTTGCCGATTTCCGCATGGACGTCTATCCGGCTGTGCACATCGCGAACGATAACCGAACCGGTTCCCGAACGCACACGCACGTCACCGGCGACACGTTCGAGCAAGACGCTGCCCAAGCTGACTTCGGCCGTCACTCGACCGCCCACATCCCGGATCGTACTATCAGCCGTTGCGGAGACAAGTTCGACGTCGCCGTTGATATGCGCCACTTCAAGCTTTCCGACCGAATTTTTCACGAAAACGTCCCCGAGTACGCCCACAACCTTCACCGTTCCGAGACTGCTGTCGACGGTTAGAGGTCCGGCAACATTCTCGACTTCCATCATCCCGGAGCCACGCAGTTCCACCGGGCCGGCGACGCCCTCCACCAGCGTGGTCCCGAACCGATTCACAATGGCAACGGCAAGATGCTGCGGCACTTGCACATGCCAACGGACGTTGACGCGTCGGATACCGCGGCGCTCGCCCTCGATCAGTTGAGGTACGACGCTTCCGTCTTTGGCGTCGAGCTTAATGTGCAAGCCGCTGGCGAATGCTTCTGCAGCCTCTTCATCGTCAGCGAAGATGTCTACGACAGCGGTGACGGTTATTTGATCCGCAGCATCACCGGATACAACGATCATGCCGCTTTGTAGGTCCATGAAAAGACTCTCGATGTCTGCAGCATCCCGCGTCGCCCTTCGTTCAACGGACAGCTGCGGCTCGGCGTCGTAAACTTCAAAGGAAAATCCTTGCGCAAAGCTTTCGAAGATGCTGAGGTTGTTGATGTAAATGTCGCCTGCCGATACGACCACTAGCGCAACAAAGATCAGCAACAGTATGCGTCGGCGGTCCAATAGGTTGCCCTCCTTTTCAGCCTGGTCGCTACAGCTCAATATCGCGTTCCAAAACGTTCGAGCCGATGATGAACAACAAAAGGGCGGCTGCAAACGAGCCAATGATCGGCGCAACTCCTAAATAGGCCGTATGCATGTAAACAACGCCGGCATCGATCTGGATACCGTGCAACTTTACCGGCGGGATCCAATCGAGCAGCGGAGCGATCCATCCTCCGACCCGGAAAACGAACCACGAGCTGACCAGCCCTACAAGTATCATCATCAAACCTCTGCGACGGCTGACCAGTCGAGAGAACAGGTACGAAAACTGGATCACAATCATCAAAATGACCAACCCGAGCGTCTGGACAAGAGCGGCTTTAAGCGACGTAGAAAACAGCGCTTGTTCCCGCAGCAGCTCCACGGGAAATCCCCCCAGCCCATCGGCCGTGAAAAGCAACAAGCTGCCTCCCAGAATGATTCCCGAGTAAATGAACAGCTCGATCATCGCGACGATGAGCTTGGTGCTTGTCGCATACCAACCGGGCACCGGCAGCGAAAGCAGCAAATACATGTGGTCGCCGGTCCATTCCTGGCGAAAACTGTAGAACGTCCGCCACAAGGCCCAAAAAGGGACAAACCCCAATGTCGCGATGCCTAAGCCAAACGGCAGGAGGTTGGGCCATACCCCGATTCGGGTCGTCAAAAAAGCAAACCACGCTACGATGAGAAGGATAAAGACCAACGCGGTCGATACAGCCTGCTGTAATTCTTTGCCCAACAGCTGCAGGTAGGCCGATCTCATGCCAAGACCTCCTTAAACAAACCTTGTACCGACGTTCCATAACGCCGCCTGAGCTCTTCAACATCTCCCTCGAGGCGAATCTGGCCATTCACCAGGAAAATCAGCCGATCGAACAGCGATTCCGTCTCCATCACTTCGTGCGTCGAAAGGATGATCGTTTGTTCGCCCGAATCAAACTCCGACAGCAGAGCGTCGACAATCCGTATGCGCGACGGCGGATCGATACCGGACAACGGTTCATCCAGCAAAATAATGGACGACGCCCGAGCCAAGACCGCTGTCAGACGCAGTTTGGCCCGCATCCCTTTTGACAGCTTGCCAACCCGGTTGCGCCGCGGCAGTTCAAAGAAATCAATCAGGCGCTCGGCGCGCTCGGCATCCCAATCTTTATAGAACGAGCCGATAAATTGCATGGCTCTGCCAACCGTCATCCAGGGATAGATGTGGTCAACTTCGGGCATATACGCCACATATGACTTGGTCTCACGGTCGGGAACCCTGCCGCCGACCAACACTTGCCCCTGAGTGGGTCGATGCAGTCCCGCAATCAACTTCAAAAACGTCGACTTGCCGCTGCCGTTCGGTCCGAGCAAACCGATCACTTGGCCTTTGGGCACATCGACGGTGACATCGGTCAACGCATCGGCACCCGGAAACCGCTTCGTCACATTGCGAAAAGAGATGATGGCGTCTTTCACCTCATGACCACCTTCGTACTCCAAACGGCTCTCGTCCACCACGACTTCCCCTCCCTTTGCTGGTGCTCTCACGTTCGCTCCTCTTCCAGACTTTTCCTCGCCATTTCGATCGCTTCTTCGCCACTAAATCCCAAAGATCGCATTTCACCAATAAATTGTTGAATTGCCCCTCGAGCCATTTCCTCCCGCAACGTCTGGACAAGCGTTGGATCCCGCCGAACGATGGATCCTTGGCCGCGTATGGTCTCCGTCAGCCCCATTTGCTCCATCTCCCTGTATGCTCGTTTGGCGGTGTTGGGGCTCACCCGAGCAACTTGCGCCAATTCACGCTGCGACATGATGCGATCGCCCGGAGCGAGCGCACCACGCGCAATCGCACGGCGAAACGCATCAATAATCTGCTGGTAAATTGGCAACGCCGGGTCAAAATCAAACTGCATTCCCCACACCCCCTGTCTTTATATAGTGAGTCATCCGAGACTCCCTACTGCCCGGCCAGTGCACTACCCCGGCAGTGCACTGACATCATATCTTTACCGTCAGCCATTGTCAAGAGCAAACAAGGCTATAAAAAAGCAAAAACCGGCGATGCGAATTCGCACCGCCGGTCACCACCTCTGGATTGCCCCAAGACTATGCTTCTACCACAAACGCCTCCGTTGTCAGCCACTCGGTGCTGCCGCTGTGGATGTTCACTCGAAACCGATACGTACCCGGTGCAAGATCCTCTAAGTCGTAGAATGGGAAACTCGCCGAGCTGCCGGGCATCAGCGTCCGCAGCTCCATGGTGCATACCCGGTCCGACGGAAGCGCCTTCCACTCTCCGTCGACAAGTTGTTCGAGCCGGGCCGTGCACAAATTGTACCCCACTTGTTCGGAACCTTGGTTCCGCAGGGTCAATACGATCGGAGTGCCTCTCGTGTAAACCAATCGATCGGTCAGCAGCGACAACCCTGAACTTCTGCGATAGGCAAACTCGACACGCACCCGCGCCTCCACCGTCAGCATGCCGCCTTGAACGGTTGTCCCGACACTGTCGAAAGAGCGTACCGCCAACTGAGCTGCCTCCGGCTGCATGACCGCAATCGAAACTGGATCCGAGGTTTCGTCCGTAATACTCACCGGGCCAATGATTTCCAGCCCCGCAGCCGCAGCCAACGCTAGTGCACGAGATTCTGCATGCTTGTACGCCGCCTTTAGGGCCTCCATGGCTGCACTTTGACGATCTTTGCGGTTGAATCGTATGTTTTGAATCGATTCGATTCCCGCCTCTTGAACCAATGCATCGATCAAGGCACCGACCCGGCTGATATCGTCTACAGCCACTTGCACGCGCTGTTCCGCAACGTAGCCCCGAAACACACGCTCGCTTTGCACGTATTCCCATTCTTCACGGAGGGAGATTTGCAATGTTTGAATGTCTCGGGCCGGGATCCCGAACTTCTGCAAAACTTCGTTCGCACGAGCAATTTGCCTGGCCTGCTCGGCCATGGCCTCGGAAGCGGTGGGACGCAGCGCCTGTGCGCTGAATGTGAAAATCACTTGGTCCGGCTCTACTTCTACAATCCCAACGCCTCGCACAAACAAGGTGCCTTCGAAATCAGCCTCTGCCGTTCCGCCTCCAGCCGTGGCCGCATAACCGATGTTGCTTGCGGCCACCAGCGCAATCAACAGCACCCAAGTCGCCACAGCTGCAGCTTTGGGAAAACGCTTGGTTGAACGCAATGATTGAGCACCCCTTTGCCGCCACGCCCCATCGAGCGAAAAGCGGTTGATGTGGTTTGTCTTGTTAGATGACGGATCAGCCGCAAGGTTACTGAGCACACGCAGCTTTTTGTTGCCATACAGTTCTGTTTCACTCAAGGGATGCCATTCATCACGAAATCGCGGCGAAATCGATCGAAGGAATTTCCCAGTCAATTGGCTCGATGCCCACCCGCTGCAAAAACTCATTTGCCCGGGAAAAAGGCCTGCTCCCAAAAAAGCCTCGATCAGCCGAAAGGGGACTCGGATGTGGCGAAGCGATGATGTAATGGCGGGATGTGTCGACCATGCGCACTTTTTCTTGGGCATGCCTGCCCCACAAAATAAATACGACCGGCTGTGGTCGGTCGACCAACAATTCGACAATTCGATCCGTAAAGCGCTCCCAGCCCTTTCCCCGGTGCGAATTGGCCTGACCGCCCCGAACCGTCAGCACGGAATTCAGCAACAAAACACCTTGCCTGGCCCAATGTTCCAAGCAGCCGTGGTTCGGAATCGGACAGCCGATGTCGTCGTGCAGCTCCTTGAAAATATTTTGCAGCGAAGGCGGCGGCTTCACGCCCGGTTTGACCGAAAAACTCAAACCATGCGCCTGACCGGGACCATGGTAAGGATCCTGCCCGATAATGCAAACTTTCGTCTCGGCATAGGGTGTAAGATGCAAAGCCGCAAAAATATCGTACATATCCGGGTAGACCGGGCCTCTGCGGTACTCTTCAATCAAGAACTGACGCAGCTTCTGGTAATAGGGTTTTTCGAATTCGTCACTCAACAGGTCATGCCAATCGTTTTTGAGAATCCTTCTCCGCGACATCGACATACCTCCTTAACACCTATTACCAGGTGGACAATGAAATCGACCCATTCGAAGTATGTACGTCGAGGCGCGCTGTTCCGCTCCCGATCTTGCCTACCAGGCGATTGCGTGCAAACTGCGTCGCAGTCACTTCGGCATTCAAATTGATGGTTCCGTTGCTGGTTGACAGATCCAAGGAGACGTCAGGATTGATCAATGTCACATTCACCCGCCCGTTTGAGGTGCGCACCTCGTACCGGGCGTCATGGACCAACTCGGCTTCCAACTGAATTTGGCCGTTGGACGTACGAATGCGTCCCCAATCGTGCAAAACACTGTTTCTCACATGAATAGGGCCATTGGATGTTTCTGCTTCTACAACGCCGTCGACGTCGCTCATTTCGATACGACCGTTCGAGCTCTTGAGAATCAAGCGTCCGGAATGGCCTCGAACCGTAATCGCCCCGTTAGACGTCCGCAGTTCTGCATCCGCACGCAAATTTCTCGCGGTGATCGGCCCGTTCGTTGTGTGCATCAGCACCGTACCAGACCAATCTTCGGGCACAAGAACATGGAAATGAACCGACAATCCTCCGAGGAGCCTCCACCAGACACCGCGCGACACAACCTGAAGCCCATTGTCGTCATGAATCCAGTCGATGCTTTCACGCTCAATCCAGTCAGCCAGTCCTTTGAAGAGAGCTCTTGCCTCTTTGTTGACTTCGATGACAACTTCGTCGCCCTGCCACGTTTCGATTGTGATTGTTCCATTGTGCCCTTCGACCCGCAGACTGTCTCCTGGATCAAGAACAAACAGGCGCTGTTCACTCGAAACACGCGGGATGAATAATCCGCCCGATAGGGCAGCGCGATAATGCCGATAACCACGAGAACTATACCCGCAATAAAGCGAAATGACGGACGGTTTGCAGTCGTTGTCATGTATCGGTTCACCCTCAGCTTTGCATAAAAGACGCTGTGCTGGCGACACCAGCTGCTGAAAGATAGCGTTCGATGCGCTGGATACCGCAGCACAGCGTTTTCACGGACGAAAGTGCATCATTCGGGCGAAACAATTTTCAACCCGACGATGCCAACCACAATGAGCAATAGACAAATGATACGGGCAGCATCACGCGGCTCGCCGAGAAACAACATGCCGACCACGGCCGTTCCAACAACGCCAATCCCCGTCCAAACCGCATATCCCGTACCGACCGGTATGGTTCGGATCGCCTGGGATAACAAGATGAATCCGATGATCATGGCCGCGATGGTGCCCACACTGGGCCATAGCCTCGTAAAGCCCTCGGTATATTTAAGGCCGATCGCCCAGATGATTTCAAACAGACCGGCGATGATGAGTAACGTCCAAGCCACTGAATTACTCCTCACTCCAAGCACAGGGACGTCCCTGTGCCGCATATCCCGTTGGGGATCAGTCGGTCCCATTGGCCATCTTAACACATCTTCACACTTCATGGTATCTTGCGACGAACGAAAAGGGATTTGCTGCCAGCTCCCCCTTACATCAATCCGCGGCTGAGCGGGACCGGCTTTTCAACTTTTATCGAAAATCATGCGAATCAAGCACCATCCCCGCTTTCTTCAGCTTGCCTGCTTCGGCACGCCGGGTGACTTCGTCGAGCGGCCATACGTCCTCGGCCAAAAAATTCAGCGTTCCGTCCCGCTTTTGCACCTTGCCGCTAAAGACGAGGAACGACTCCCCGCGTATCACCGCTCGCTTCCGTTCATAAAGCTCCGGACGCACAACGACATTCAACAGTCCTGTCTCATCTTCCACCAGAATGAAAAGGACTCCTCGCGCGGTTTCAGGCCGTTGACGAGCGACAACGGTTCCGGCCAGAAACAGCTTCATGCCTTCCCGGGCCCTGCTCACTTCGGCAATGCTTCGCAAATGCCGAGGCAACCGCGCACGCAAAACACCCAAAATGTGCTTGCGGGTAGAAATGCCTGTTGCCTTATAGTCAGCGGCAATCGTTTCCTTCACCTGCATACGCGGCAGATTCTTCGGCGGTTCCGGCGCAGCAAAAGGAAGGCTGGGTTGCCACAGCGACCTGCCTTCGTTTTTTCGTATACAGTTCTGCTTCGCTCCGTGTGGGATTTGAGCACTCGAATCCGCCCGATCCATGGTCACCCCGTTTGCTTTACATTCACCGACAATTTCCGCGCGTTGGACAAGCCCTAGTGTCCACAGCTGCTCTCTCCGGTCCTTTTTCCAGCCGTCAAAAACGCCGGCCATAATCAGCTTCTCAACCTTTTTAGGCGACAAGTCAACTCGGTCCATAAAATCAGCGAGCGATGCAAAAGGGCCGTCTCGTTCCCGAGACTCGACAATATGCTCAGCCTCTAAGGCGCTTAGCCCTTTGACATAATTGAAGCCGATCCTCACACCACGGCCTTCTACTTTACATTTCCCCGCGGAACGATTGATGTCGAGCGGCAATATGTCAATGCCATGGCGCTGCGCATCACGAATGATGACGTGAGGCGGATAAAATCCCATGGGCTGATTGTTTAGCAACGCCGCTACATAAGCCGCCGGATAATAATAGCGCAGCCACGCTGATTGATACGCCAATACGGCGAAAGCATAAGCGTGAGATTTCGGAAAACCAAATTGAGAGAAGGAAAGAATTTGCTCAAAAACCTTTTTGGCAACTTCCGGGGAGACCCCTTTTTTGGCCGCACCGGCCGAAAAACGCTCCCACATCATCTGAACCGCTTCTTTGGAGCGTTTTCGCCCTAAGGCTCGCCGCAGCGCCTCCGCCTGACCGGCTGAAAACCCGGCCAAAGCCATCGCTGCTTGCAAAACCTGATCCTGATAAATCAAAACCCCAAGGGTATCCTCGAGCGCTTTTTTCAACAGTGGATGATCGTAAGGCGGTTCATACGGCTTCCCTTGTCGCTGCGCCTCACGCTGTGCCATGCGCCGGCTGACATATGGATGAACAGCACCGCCGACGATGGGTCCCGGACGCACAATGGCGATTTCGATGGCGAGTTCATCCAAATTACGCGGTTGTGTCCGGGGAAGCAATTGCATTTGTGCCCGGCTTTCGATTTGGAAAATCCCAATGGTATCCCCGGCTGCGATCTGGTCAAACACCGCTTGGTCATCGAAAGGTATACGACTGAGATCGACAATTTTCCCCTGACTTTCCGCAATTTGCTCGACGCATTCCTCTACCAGGGAAAGCATCCCCAGAGAAAGAAAGTCGACTTTGATCATGCGAGCATCCTCGCAAGAGTCCTTGTCCCATTGACAAATGAACCTGCCGGCCATCCGCGCAGGCTCAATCGGCACACAGTCGATCAACGGCCGAGAGGAAATCACCATTCCACCGACATGTTGAGAAATGTGCCGTGGAAAGCCGAGTATTTCTTCGACCCTAGCGGCAAAATGGCGCCACAACGGGGTTTCTGCTTTGGCGGCAAACTCCGGCAACCCCTGCATGACCTCGAGCAAATTTTCATGATCACGGCTGTCAGCTACCTTGGCCAACTTTTCCAAATCTAGAGTTGGCAAGCCAAAAGCTTTGCCCACGTCCCGTATTGCGCTTCTTAAACGATAGGTTGCGAAAGAACAAACCAACGCAGCGTGCTCCCGGCCATAATGGGCATACACACGTTCAATTAAAGCAGCCCGAATATCCCGTGGAAAATCAAGATCAATATCAGGCACCTTGCTCAGTGAATCATTGAGAAATCGCTCGATGGAAAGCCCGTTTTGTATCGGATCAACGTGCGAAAGACCGATCAAATAGCAAATGAGCGAACTCACCGAACTGCCGCGCCCTCGCCCCGGCGGAAGTTTTGCCGCCATTCGGGCAAGGCTGGGTCCTCGCACCTCTTTGGCCACTTCCTCAGCCAGCTGCATCAGATCTCTATAGACCAAAAAGAAACCGCTCAGCCCGTGTTGTCTTACAAGCTCGAGTTCTTGCTGCAGCCGCTCCTCCGCTCGACGCCGCAGCTTGGTTTGGCCTTGGTAACGTATTTCCAAAGCCTCTCGGCACACGCTTTCCAATACCTCGTCGGCGTCAGATCGCTTGCCGTCCCCATAAAAGTCCGGAAAAGCATAACCAAGATCGGCGGTTAAGTCGAAGTCGGAACAACGCTCAGCAATTTCTTCCGTCGCTCGCAAAGCCTGAGGCAACTCGGCGAAAAGCGCAGCCATTTCCTGCGGCGACTTCAAATAGGCTTCAGCATTTGGACGCCGCTGCCGGTGACTGGCATCCAACGTTGTGCGGTGGCGAATCGCGACCAAAACATCTTGCAGACGATGGCGCTCACGGACGTGATAATGGACATCGTTCGTCGCCACGACGTTGAGTCCCAATCGCTTTGCAAGTGCAACAAGTCCTTTGATGCGTAAAGTATCCCCCCGCACGAAACCTTGCTGCAACTCGATCCACAGATGTTCCGGACCAAACAGTTCACGATATCTGCGCCCCGCAGCAAGCGCTTCATCCCAACGGCCTTCATCAATCCGACGTGCCATTTCCCCGCGGCGGCCGCCTACAAGAGCAATCAATCCTTTGTGGTATCGACATAAAGTATCCCAGGAAAGGCACGGTTTGCCGCGCGGCGAATCAAGATGGGCGCGGCTGAGCAGACGACACAAATTGGCGTATCCCTCGGAAGTCGCGGCCAGAAGCGTGAGACCGTATCCCCCCTCCAAACTGACTTCTGCACCGGTAAGCGGCTGGATTCCCCATGCCTTGGCTGCTTGAGCAAACTCCATCGATCCATATAGACCATTGTGATCCGTGAGTGCGAGTGCCTTCATTCCTAGACGACACGCTTGTTCAACCAGCTCCTCCGGCAACGAGGCTCCGTCGAGAAACGAGTAGGCCGAATGACAATGAAGCTCAACGTACACGACGGTCATCACTCCACGGTATTGAAGGGACAAGTGGAACTTCCCACTGCCGATACCAGGAGGCATCTTCATGATCGTGATACAAGGTAAAAAGCCCGCTTATCTCGAGTTCAACGAGGTAGTACGTGCGCCGGATGGGTTGCCGCCACCACTCGTCTTCGATGCGCCAGCAATCTTTGACTGCGATTACCCGTTCGCGTCGTTTACGCCAGCAAACCTCAACAAGCTGTCCGCGTTTGTCGCAAACGACTTTCAGCGGTTGCGGAGCGTTTAAGGATCGAAGCTGATCAGAGCGTAGCGACGTTCGGGAATGCGTGACCATGGTTCCACCTCGGCGATGCGGTACAGATGCGTAGTGCCGTGACGCGCTTTCACCGCCCCTAAGGCATGCTTGATACGGTTCCAATGCTCGTGTTCTTCGTCAAAAAAGGAAGCCTGACGCACATAAGGTCCGCCCAAAACCGTGATTTGCAGCGTCATCTCCAAGATCGCCCCGGGTAAAGTTGTCCCGTACAAACGGTTGCGCAGAATGTCTTCCAGTCGTTCACGTTCGGTGATCGGCTCGTGAAATGTCACATAACGTTCCCAGGTTTGCTCTTCAGTGCAGGCTATAACGTGAAGCTGCCGAATGCCCAGCCCTCGCCGCTCCGGACGATGCCAAACTCGTGCAAGCAGTTGGCGAAGTGCTGCCCAAAAACCGCCCCATTCACTCAACGGCGCTGAAAAGCGAATCGTCTCGTCAATCGGGCGAAACGAGCGGCGGGCTACAACCGGTTCGTTATCCATGCCTTGCGAAAGTTCCCAGGCCAAACGTCCTTCGTGCCCAAACTGCACCAGCATGTCTCCGACGTTTAAACGTGCAATCTGCCCCAAGCGGCGTAAACCGAAGTCAATCAAGCGTTCTTTGGTTTCTTGTTCAATCGGCAGGTACTGTACCGAAAGCGGCGCCAAAAACCCTGCCGCTTCTGAAGGTTCAATTACGGTTAAGTTGTCGATATGGTCTAATTGCGTCGCTACACCGGCGACAAACTTGTTGGGGCCGACACAAACAGTTGCCCGCAGGCCTCCGGTTGCCTTTTGAGCTGCTTGGATCATCTCCTGAAGGAGCTTACGAACGTCGGGATACAACTTTTCCATTCCGGACAAATCAGTGTAGGCGCATCCTAATCCCGCCTCTTCGACTATAGGAACAACTCCTTCGAGAGCATCAAACATCGCATGGCTTAGCGTTTCATAATACTTCGGATCAGGAGGCAAAATGACCGCCTCGGGACAATGCGCCCACACATCGCGAACTTTCATACCCACGTTGAGCCCTCGCGCCTTAGCCGCGTCAGAACAAGAGGCAATCACCGAGCCGACGTTTACACCGGAAGCAGAATACGCAGCGAGAACAACAACGGGTCTACCCATCAACTCGGGGCGCCGAATAAGCTCTGCTTGAACCGGGAAATCAGCGATACGTATACAAGCAATATGTCGTCTCCTCGGCAGCATCACTTCACCCCTTGCAGAACGGACTGGAGGGGAAAGACGCTCCTCCGAGCGATCGCCCAGGAGGAGAACGTGCGTTTGAATCATACACGAACATGTGTGCGCATGTCAAGTTGAAAAGCATGGCAAGGTGCCCATCCAGGATGGGATATGGCAAAGGCAGATGCCGATCAGAAAGTTACGCATATTTTACCGTAGCGCTGCTTTCTTGACACACCTATCGAAGTGATATCATAATGTTATTGTGACGGTATTTATTTCATCTCGAAGGAGAGTCTGCCCATGATACGAGAAATTGAACGCAAAACAATGCCAGGGTTTCTTGCCATCATCGTTTTGCTTGCTCTAAACGCGATTTTTGTCTATCTTTTTGTGAGCGCGGTACAAAATGAAAACGGGGCGTTGATTGTTGTTTTCGCTCTTCTATTGGTGCTCTCACTCGTAGCCTGGCTGGGTCTTTTTATCGTCAATCCCAACGAGGCCAAAGTCCTGCAGCTTTTTGGCAACTACGTCGGCACAGTGCGGACTCCCGGGCTCCGATACGCCAATCCCTTGTACACGAAGAAGAAGATTTCAACACGTGTTCGGAACTTCGAAACCGATAAACTTAAGGTGAACGACAAGGACTCCAACCCGATTGAAATCGCCGCCGTAGTCGTTTGGCGGGTGGTCGATACTGCCGAAGCGCTGTTTGAAGTTGACAATTTTGCGGAGTACGTGCAAGTGCAGAGCGAAGCGGCGTTGCGCAGCCTGGCTACCAGCTATCCATACGACGCACATGAAGCCGATCAACTCTCGCTGTCGGCAAATGCCGGGGAAATTTCCGAAAAGCTGGCTGCAGAGATCCAAGAACGCTTGGCTAAAGCCGGAGTCGAAGTCATCGAGGCTCGCATCAGCCACTTGGCTTACGCGCCGGAAATTGCCAGCGCCATGTTGCAACGCCAACAAGCGAGTGCAATTATTGCCGCTCGTCAGAAAATCGTCGAAGGTGCGGTTAGCATGGTGGAAATGGCTTTGGAGGATTTGGCGAAGCGAGATGTTCTCGATCTCGATGAGGAGCGTAAAGCCCAAATGGTGAGCAATCTTTTGGTCGTCTTATGTGCAGATCGAAATCCTCAACCGGTTCTGAACGCGGGCTCACTCTATTAGTACTCGTAGAATGAGGCGCTACCCTTGGCTAAACGAAAAGAATTCTTGCTCCGAATTGACCCAAAGCTATACGAACGTATTGCACAATGGGCAGCGGACGACTTGCGCAGCGTCAATGCGCAAATTGAATTTCTCCTGAGGCAGGCACTTCGCCAAGCAGGTAGATTAAAGGATAAAGATGACACCGACAAACACTAAGCA
>CALKAQ010000106.1 GCA_937983075.1 uncultured bacterium
TACCCGACATGGGAGAGCCGCGTGGCACCGACCGAAGCCGATCGGCGGGAGTGGCGGCACCGGTACCGGAGTGCGTTGGAACGCCCGCGGAAAATTGTCTCCTGCGATACCGCGACGATTCGGTACATCAATGCAACGTGGCCCGGGCTCGCCGCGAAGCTGGAGTACATCCCGAACTTCGTCGATTTGACGCAGTTTACACCACCGGAACATGATGTACCGCGCGACACCATTCGCGTGCTGTACCCCCGGCGTTTGGCGGGTGTGCGCGGAATCCACGAAACGTTGTCTGCCGCCGAAAGGCTGATCGATCGTTACCCGCAGCTCGAATTTCACATTGTCGGGCGTGGGCACGGTGATGCCTTTGAACGCCGCATGCTGGAATGGGCGGAGCGCCATCCCCGCCTGTTTTATTACTGGCGGCCGCCGCACGAAATGCCTCACATCTACCGCAATGTCGATATTGTACTCATCCCGACAACTGCTTCAGAGGGAACTTCCCTATCCTGCCTGGAGGCCATGGCGACGGGACGGGCCGTGATTGCCGGCTGTGTCGGCGGGCTGACCGATCTGATCATCGATGGATACAACGGTCTGCTCCTGCGCCCCCTGACGGCGAATTCCTTGGCGGAGGCCGTGGAACGTCTCATCGTGGATCGAGAACTCCGAATACGTTTAGGCAAGCGAGCGCGTATGACGGCCGAAGCCTTCAGTCTTGAGCGGTGGAAGGCGCGTTGGGCAGAGGTGATCGACGATGTCTTCCGCTGATCACGAGGGAGGCGGCGGTATCGTGCGCGGAAAGAAGGTCGGCATGGTTGCCCGCCAGCTCGTCGATCTCGAGCAGCGCAAGGTTGTATCGCACGAACGCTGGCTGTATGCCGTAGAACTGACGAAACTACTGGTCGACTTAGGGTATCACGTGGAATGGCGTCAGCTGGGAAACGGCTGGTGCACGGAAATCATCCCGGGTGTGCCGCTTTGGGGCACCCTGCCCGGAGAGGCTCAATTTCACACATATCCGCTGGCGTCAGAGGCCTTTTTGGAACAAAGCGGCGATGTGGATTGGGCCATTTACTTCGATCCGATTCTTGCCTATCCGCAAGCGCATCCGTTGTCCATCGCCATCGACCACGGCGTCTACTGGGATGACGCCATGTTTGAGTCTTCGCTGCCTACACAGACTGTCCGAGATGAATGGAAGCGTCGGCTTTGGTGCGCCTATACAGGCGTTCGGGCTGTCGTTGCTGTGGATACCGGTGTCATTCAATGGGCAACCGCCACCTGGCCCGGAATGCACTATCGCTTCACCTACATTCCGAACTTCGTTCCGCCGGCAAGCGAACAGCCTGCAGGCGAGCAGAAGCCCGAGATGCTTGCGGCTGCAGAGCCGGTGGAAAATCGACCATTCCGGGTGCTCTATCCTGGTCAGCTTGTGCCAAGTGAAGGCGTCAGTGAAGTCGTTCGCACCATGGAGTATTTGTTGGAAAGCAGCAATAGCTATCAATTTTACCTGATCGGGAGCGGTTCCGATGAAGCACGTCGTTTTATGACCGAGTGGGCGAACCAGCGGCATCCCCACGTTTGTTACCAACCGCAGCCGCTCAGCGAATCGCTGCTCGCGCAAATGGATGTGGTCATTTTTCCGGCGAAAAGCGGACAGGGAACCTCCATGCTTTGTCTGCAAGCCATGGCAGCGGGCAAACCCGTAGTCGTCGCCCAGACGGGTGGTCTAACCGACATCATTATCCACGACCACAACGGAGTCGTCATTCAGCCGACCGCGGAACGCTTGGTTCGTGTTCTCGAGGAATTGCGGCAACAACCTGAACGGCGCCGCCTTCTCGGACATCACGCTCGTCAGGTTGCAGCGAGCTTCAGCCTAGAACATTGGCGTGCTCGTTGGCGACGGTTCTTGGAACACGTCGGTTTAGGAAGTGAAAGGGGGGAGACAGGCTGAATCATCGAGCACGGCTGGTGGCCATGATGCCTGTACGCAATGAAGCAGAGCGCTACCTCAATGAGGTTCTCGCCGACCTGTCAACATACGTCGACCAGATCGTCATTTTGGATGACGCTTCGACCGACGCAACGCCTTATATATGCCGATCATACCCGAAAGTCATCCTGCATCGGAACGAGACGCCGCAGTTTTTTGTCGACGAGAGCGGGTTGCGGGCACAACTGTGGGAGTACACGGTTGCGGCGCAGCCTGATTGGGTGCTGGCGATCGATGCGGATGAAATCTTTGAGGAACGCATGCAACACGAAATCGCCGGCTTGATCGACCAAAACGAATTCGATGCGGTTGAGTTCCGGCTTTTTGATTTCTGGGGCTGCCGGACGCACTACCGGATCGACGGCGGTTGGAACCCATGGCCGAAGCGTGTGCGCATGCTTTTCCGCTATCAGCCTGGCAAGTCATACACTTGGCCGCAGCAGCGGCTTCACTGCGGGCGCATTCCTCTGGAAGCCCGCCAAGAAGTCCGTGTTTATCAGTCGGATCTACGTGTCAAGCATTTGGGCTGGGCCAATCCAGACGACATCCAACGGAAATATCGGCGTTACCGCGAATATTACGATGACCCCCACTTGCAAAGCGTCTTGGTTTCAACGGAATCGATTCAGCTCGAAAGGTGGATTGAAGGGAAGGTGCTTCCTTTTTAGAGGAGTGAGCGACATGCTGCTGCGGTGTCCGAATTGCGGCAGTGAAGAACGCGTGGGCCCGATTCGCGGCGCTTGGTTTGCCATCTGCCAAACGTGCGGTCAGGTTCTCCGCTTGGTGGGAAGTGTCAAGGAACAAGCAGCAACCCGCTCCATTGAATGCCCGCAGTGCGCGTATGCCGAAAGCAGCGTGCGGGTGCCGAGACCTGGCATGCGGATCACGTGTCCGCAATGCGGTCATGCTTGGACAGATGAGGGATGACGGCATCGGCCCCAAACGAGGATTGCGCCAGGAGCTGCGCGGTGGTATGCACCTCGAACGGCGGATGGATGTCCCTGTCGAACATCTAACCAAGCCATGGCAACTGTGGCGAGCGGATTCCAGGTTTCCTTCCGCAGCAGCTTGGTTATATTAGGCTGGAAACTGAACGCGGAAGGGGGGGTCGACCGTTTGTTTTACCACGAAAAACGGTTGCAGTATCATGCGAAACCGGAACGGCCCGATCCGGTGTACGCTCGCAAGCTGCAGGAAATCTTGGGCGGAGCGTTTGGTGAAATCACCGTCATGATGCAGTACTTGTTCCAAGGATGGAACTGCCGGGGCCCTGCCAAATACCGCGATTTGCTGCTGGATATCGGCACCGAGGAAATCGGGCATGTCGAGATGATCGCCACAATGATCGCCCGGCTTCTCGAAGGATCTCCGGTTGATCAAGAGGCCGTGGCTCGCGACAATCCCATGGTAGCAGCAGTTCTCGGCGGCATGAGTCCGCAGCACGCGATTATTTGGGGGTTGGGTGCCAGTCCGAACGACTCGGCCGACTTTCCCTGGACGGCCCGCTACATCGTCGCCAGCGGCAATCTGCTGGCCGACTTCCGCTCCAACTTGCATGCGGAATCGCAGGGACGTCTGCAAGTCGCGCGGCTGTACGAAATGACGACCGACGCAGGCGTACGCGACATGTTGTCGTTTTTGTTGGCTCGCGATACCTACCACCAAAATTTATGGCTGGCTGCCATTGAAGAATTGGAATCTCAAGGGCTTGAAACCAATCCGGTGCCCAGTGCTTTTCCGCGGCATCTCGAACGCCAGGAGAACAACAGCCAATTTTGGAATTTCTCCGAGGGCACCGAGAGTTCGCAGGGTCAGTGGATGAACATCACTGTGGACGGAAAGCCCATCGAATATATCGAAAAGCCCGAGCCTTTGGGGGATGTACCGGATCTCGGCATTGGTCATCCCAAGGTCTACGGCACCACCAAAGAAAAAGCGCTGGTTGGAGCCCAAATGTAAGATGCAGCAAGCGGCTCGTGCGGGAAGACAACCTATGCAGTCAGACGAAGAGGCTGCTCCAGCCTGGCGTTGGAGCAGCCTCTTGCTGTTGATGGTACGGTGAAGGATTCATTACCGCTACACGTCCACAATGGCCGTCGCCCTTGGCTACTCGGTGCGCAATGCTGCCACGGGATCTTTGCGAGCGGCAATGCGAGACGGAATGATCCCGGCAATCAGCGTCAAGAGCATGCTGATGATCACCAGTACAACAGCGGCTTGAGTTGGCAGTCCGGCGACGTTCCGAATGCCGGACAAGGCTTCAATGACCATATTGATCGGAATGCACAGCAGCACGGTCACCAAAACGCCCAACGCTCCCGCAGCGAAGCCGATGATCAACGTTTCGGCGTTGAATACCCGTCCGATGTCCCGCTTGGATGCGCCGATGCTGCGCAAAATGCCGATTTCCTTGGTGCGCTCCAACACCGAGATGTAGGTGATGATGCCAATCATGATGGAGGAGACCACTAAGGAAATGGCCACGAAGGCGATCAGTACGTACGAAATGCTGTCGACGATGGTCGTCACCGACGACAAAATCAGCCGAATGAAATCCGTGTACGTGATGACGGCTTCGTGGTTTCCGGCGGCAACTTGCGTTTCGTTATATGTGTTAATGAATTCCGTAATTGCGGCTCGCGACTGAAAGTCCTTCGTGTAAAGCCTCACGGATTTCGGATTCGCCCGATCCACCACGCCGAGCAGCTCCAACACTTCATCGTACGAATCCGCCGGCACAAGCGGTGTGTTCTCAAGAAGGCCTCGCATGGCAATCATGGCCATCAACGAGGTGATGTCAGCTTCCGACGCGGTCGATAAGCTGCCGAAAGAGAAGGGTGAGCCGTTGGAAGCCATGTTGAACGAGCCCAAGGTCATCGCCTGACCAAATGGCTTTCCGCTGAATACGTTGATTTCGGGATTGGCCAGCTGTTCTTGTACAATGGCCGACGCGAGCGTGGCTTCAATGACATAATCGATCAGCGCCGGGCTATAGCCGACCGATCCCCCGGGCCCCACATCGCTTGTGCCTTCGGCCGGACGCAGAATGCCGATGATCTTGAGCTCAAGCGCATTGTCCAGTGCGGCTTGCATGAAATCGGGATCGTGGCTCATGTCGACCCAAACTCCGGTTGCCTCGTCGCGTGCGTAATGGTCCGTGGCGAGAAGCAGCCGGTATTTCAAGCTCAAGATTTCGTCGAAGCTGTACTTAAGTGTCGGCATCTCCAGCTGTTGCCCGGCCGACAAGGACCGCATATTTTGGGCTGCTTCACGTGGATCGGCCAGCCCGAGCGAGTACAGTGCCACGTCCGTTATTTCGTTGTTGCGATCAACGATGAGCACGAGTTCATCCGGAGATTCAGGCCAGCGTCCTGCCACCAGTTCATACTGCTTAGCAAGGTATTCCGGATTGTCAACCAGCTCGGTCCAAATGTCCATCGCCGACATCATGGCTTGGGATCCCGGATTCATTTCCATGAGGGCGGTGAGACCGAGTTCATCAAACAGTGTGCTCGGATGTACTTGCAGTACGCCGTACGGCGTGTCAGTGGCGTAGACTTTGAAGTTGACGTCGTAACCGTACGTGATGCCCGTCAGATAGTCTGCGATTTCGGCCTCATTTTCTTCGAGATGCCGTTTGAACGCCGCCAGATCATTCCGGCGAATTTGCGACGCCCTCATGTTCATGCTCTCCGTCATACCGGCATCGACATAGATTGCATCCGGTTCACGAGGCTCGTTTCTGCTGACATGGATGCTGCCGAATGAAGAAAAATCCGTCGCATCGAAGGTCTCGCGCTCGATGGTGATCGGGTACGAGGCGAGCATTTCTTCTTCGACGTCGGCAATGTAATTGCGAAAGCCGTTGGACAGCGAAAGAATGAGGGCGATTCCGATAATGCCGATGCTGCCGGCAAAAGCGGTGAGTAGCGTACGGGCTTTTTTGGTCAACAAATTGTTGAAGCTCAAGGAAAGTGCGGTGCGGAACGACATGGACGGTTGGCGGACTTTGCGTTCCGCGGTCGCTTCCTGCGCATCCGCAGCCGAGTCGTACGGATCGGAATCCGAAATGATTTGTCCGTCATGCAGGCGGACGATTCGGGTTGAATAAGCTTCCGCCAGCTCAGCGTTGTGGGTGACCATGATGACCAAACGATCTTCGGACACCTTTTTAAGGATTTCGAGCACTTGCCTGCTCGTTTCGGAGTCGAGCGCTCCGGTAGGTTCATCCGCCAGCAAGATGTCGGGATTGTTCACCAGGGCGCGGGCGATGGCGACGCGTTGCATTTGACCACCCGACATTTGGTTGGGCTTCTTGTACAGCTGGTCGGCAAGCCCTACTTCGGTAAGGGCTTCGATGGCCCGTCGCCGCCGCTCGGTTTTGGAAACGCCCGACAAGGCGAGCGCCAGTTCGACGTTGGCGAGCGCAGTAAGATGGGGAATGAGATTGTAGGACTGAAAGACGAACCCGACCGCATGGTTGCGATACGTATCCCAGTCTTTGTCGGTAAAATCTTTCGTGGACTTGCCGTTGACGATCAGATCGCCTTCCGTATAGCGGTCGAGACCTCCGATGATATTCAACAGCGTTGTTTTGCCGCAGCCGGACGGACCGAGAATTGACACAAATTCATTGCGGCGAAATTCAATGCTGATGCCTTTGAGCGCCTGGACTTGTGTAACTCCGGTGTCGTATATCTTTACGATGTTGTTTAGCTTGAGCATGTTGAACCTCTATTCTACGGAGATTTCCTGCTTCACAAACCCGTAGCGCAGCAGATCGAACGTTCGGTCGATCTGCTCGAGCGCTTTGTCAAACGATAATTTGCCGTCAAGATAAGCGAAAAGCAAGCGAACCGCAATGGTCTGCAACAAGACAAAAAGCAGCACGCACTCGTCGGCTGATGTGACTTTGAGTGACGACAGATCAATACGTGGAAGCAGATCCTCCAACGGATTTTCCGAGCGCATGGCCTGTATGTGGCTCAAGAAGGATTCCAGATCTATGGATCTGGCGTTGTATAGTGTTTGCCGCAACAGGTCCTCCCTTTCCGTGTTTTTATAGCGCGCAAAGAAGATGAAAAAATCGCGTGATAGGGAAAACGGGTCGAGCCGCGGCTCTTCCCGGATGAGCTCGACGAACGGTTGATACAGTTGTTCGGTGATGTAACGATAGACATCTTCTTTGTCTTTGAAATAATAGTACAAACCGCTGCGGGATACGCCAGCGTTTTGCGCGATCTTGAACATTGATGCTTTTTCGTAGGGTAAACTGGCGAATTCTCGAACTGCCGCCTCAATGAGGCTTTGTTTTTTATCCGCGTCAAGTTCATAAAATGCTTGGGTTGGCATGGTTGATTTCCTCTGCGTTTACACCGATGCATTTCGACACTGTGTCGATTGCGCCAAACCTATTGTACTTGGCGCTAGGATCAACCGTCAATATTTGGATGCGATTGAAGCGATGGAAATGATTGTTCAATCTTTTGACATTAGCGTACCTGTTTGTTGCGCTCAAGCCTGATTATTTTAGTTGATTTTTGGAAAGGAAAGTAATGCTATTCAAGGAAGGTTAAGGAAAATCGAATTCAGTGATGAGGGGAGCCGATAACCGTGGGCCAATGCTGGCGGGGATTTGCGGTGCAAATTTTGTTGACGATCGTGGTCGTTGCAGCGGGCATCGGAGCGGCAGGAGTCGCGGCCGCTGTAGGGCAGGACATCGCTGCATTGGAACATGCCGGCAATCAGCCCGAATGGATGAACAGGTCTGCATCAGAAGCAGGCTCCGCCGTGATCATCGAAATCGCTCCCGATTCATTGCCGGCCGTTGCCACTTGGACCCGCTTTAACGAAGACGGAAGCCTGAGCGTGTACGGTGTATTCGAAAACAACAGTGACAGGCCGGTGACGGTGGACCGTCATACGGCGGAATTTTACACGGCCTGTGGAAGAGAATCGCAACGATGGCACGGCGTAATGGACACGGAAGATAAATCGATCTCTATTGCCGATTTGGAGCAAGCAACGGTGACGGTGGTCGGTGAAGGGTATTTCAGCGATGAGCGGTCGCAACGAAGAGGCCCGGTTGGTACACCGGGCCTCTTCTCACCTTCGAAGCCGTTGGAGAACGTAGTATGCTCAGGGGCAGGGTGCAGGTCAACTCTCACCCAATTCGACGGTGATGACCAACCGGCTGCCTTGCCGATAGACGATCATGGCGACTTCATCGCCCGGTTGATGTGAGCGAACCGCTTCAACGAGATCCGAGGCAGTGTGAATTTCGGTTTCGCCAAAGTATTCGATCACGTCATACACCCGCAGGCCCGCTCGTTCGGCTGGGCTGCCCGGCAAGACGCGAGCAATGACAGCGCCTTTCGCTTCCGGCAGGCGGAGCACGCGTGCAAGAGCGTCGTCCACCGAAGTTAATTCGACGCCGAGGAAGGCATGGGAACGATCGACTTTGCCGTTACGGATCAGCTGTTCTTTGACTTCCAAGGCCGTGTTGATGGGGATGGCGAATCCGATGCCTTGTGCCGCAGCGTTGACGGCTGTGTTGATGCCGATGACTTCGCCGCGGATGTTTACGAGCGGTCCGCCGGAATTGCCGGGATTAATGGCCGCATCGGTTTGGAACAGATTGCGATAGGTTCGGATGGTGCCGTAGTAGCGGTCTCGTACGCTGATTTCACGGCCTTTGGCCGAAAGCACGCCAACGGTGACCGTTTGTTCATACGCTTCACCATAAGGATTGCCGATGGCGATGACCCACTCGCCCGGGCGGGCCTTATCGGAATCACCGAGGGGAATTACCGGCAGACGTTCAATCTCGTCCGGTTTTTCGATTTTCAGAATAGCCAAGTCGAGCTCGTAGTCTGAGCCGATCAAATCAGCTTTGACTTCTTTGGTAATGCCGTTGATATTCAATTTGACGGTAATGGTTTGCCCGTCACCCGGATTGCCGACGACGTGCTGGTTGGTTAAAATGTGGCCTTCTTCATCGATGATAAAGCCGGTTCCCCGGGAAATTCGCGGTCTGATTTCCGGTTGAATTTCCTGTGGTATCAGCGGCCGCGGATCAATCGACCAGAAGAAACCGTCAAAGAAGTTGTCAAAGAAGCCATCGAAGAAAGGATCGAACAGAGGAGTGCGGAATTCCGCACGTTGCGGCACAGGCTGTTCTACCTCGATGTAAACGACACCTGGGGTGACCTGTTCGACAACGTCGGCGATAAGGTATGGGTTGGCCAAGGGGGCGCTGAATTCAGGTGTCTGTTGGGTGTCACTCAGCACCGATGTGTCGTCCTGAGCCAGGAGGGTGGGCAATCCTTGACTCCAAGCGGCTCCGATCAAAAAGGTGAGAATGGAAACGAAAAGAACAGGAAACGAACGATAAAACGGACGCTTCATCATGCAATAATACCTCCCTGAGCGGTACCACAAGGCGAGCGTACCGACGAAGGAATAAAGGGAGTTTATTGCTGCAGCCCGTTTGCAGGAGTGAAAGGGGGCTACCGAACCAACCCACTGCCAATCAGGGGCGGGTGGAGCGGCATGGTCTGAGGTGGGAATGGCCGCAGACCACCTTGCCAGCGGCAGATGGGAGTCGGCCGCTGCCTAGGGTGCCTCAAATTTCTCACACGCGCAACTTTTATTATAGCGGAGCGTGCAGCAACGAGATATTACAAAAATGTTAATGAATTGTTAACGAATGGTAACACGACATGGGGAGAGAATACGTGAACGTTTCAGTTCGGCGGGCATGCTCGTTGCTGGTCGTTCGCTTCAACGCCTTTTGCACGACAAGCGGCGTATGACACGAGGTTGAAGGGTCTAAAAGGACTGCGAGTTCTTAAACCCAGATCACGAAATTCGCTTCGGTATAAGGCGCAAAGGCGTCTCCGGCCATAACGCTGGGGTGGAAAGCGATACGCTCCACCCCAGCTGCGGCATGTTTGACATATTAGAATCGAACGCCCAGACCAAGCCAACCGTTGAAAGTGGTGTCATTCTGAGCGAATTCGCCTTGTCCGCCGATGACGGCATAGAACGAATTGCTCAACGGGAACTCTGCCTCAGCGTTGAGGCTGAGTGCCGTGGTTGCCGGGCCGGTCAACAGACGCTTGGCGCCCACCCAACCATAAACGACGGCTTGATCAAATACATTGAATTGGGTCCACAAGCCGAGCTCTGCGCTCTGCGGCTTGGAAGAAATGCCGTTTGCCCATGCCACTTCGCCGTAAAAGCCGCGGGTGGCCCCAAGCCATACCGAGAGGCCGAGGTGGTTATGGTAGTAGTCCACGCCCAGGGCAAGATTGTCCAGCACGGAGCCTTCCAGATAAACGTAAGGATCCAGGTCGGAACCGTGCGTGCGAACACCGCCTACAATCGTGCCAGAAAACGGCGCCGCAGCGGCCGCCATGGACGCGGTGAGCAAAACGGCAAGCACCGTGACTGCAACAATACTTTTTCGCATGAATATCCTCCTAAATTGAGCAAAATGCGGTCGAGCGGCGAGCGCCAATCCCGGGGTAACGCTCGCCGTTGTCTTCGTTTGCAAACGAAGGTTGCCAGTAGCTTTTCGTGCGAGTGCAAGAATTTCCTTCCGACTAAACTCCCGGTTTGACAAATTTTTTAGCCGGGACCATGGACGCAGCTAGTGAATTTGCCGTGGACCGCCGCTTCCGCTTTGATCAGTGTTGATTTGCAGCTTGATGGCCTTGCCGACGCCGGGTTCAGCTTTAGGAACGCTGATTTTTAGAATGCCATTGTGATAGTTGGCTTCCGCTTCGTTGTGTTTCACGGCTACCGGGAATGGGATCGTCCGTTGAAAGCTTCCGTAGCGTCGTTCGATTTTGCGATATCCGTGCTCATCAATATCGGCCTCTTGTCTCACCTCGCCTCGAAGGGACAGTGCATCTTCGGTAATGGTGACATCGAGGTCTTTCGGATCGACACCCGGTATTTCGGCATGAACGATGATGTGGGTTTTCGTCTCCCGCACATCGACGGACGGACCCCATGTTGCATGCTCTCGTCCGCTCCATGGGAAAAGGAAGTCAGGCCCGAAAAAGCGGTAGAAGTTTTCGCGCATGCGCTGCACATCGTCCAGCGGATTCCAGTGAATGAGGTTGGCCATGTTTGCTTCACTCCTCAATGATTGTGGTCATCGACGCCTGCGCTTGGTCGTCAGGCTTAATATTCCATCAGCTCATCCGCTTCATTCGAGCGATAGAGTAAAATCCCTCATTACAAATGGGCTCTTATCTGCCGATGAGTAATTAGAGAAATATTTCGTATTGAAAAAGGGGGGATGCCGATGTGGAGCATTAATATTCTCGATCGCGACCATCCCATCATCGAATTGGTTTGGTCGGGCCGGGTAGAACCTGACGAGGTCGGACAAGCGAACGAAAAGTTGGCTGAATGTATTCGTATCATCGGCAACAAGCCGTTTGACATGCTCGTCGACACGTCTGGACTGATCGCTTTCCCGGCGGAAACACAGCGTCTGATCGTCGAGCAGCAAAAGTGGGTCCTCAGCATGGGGTTGCGGCGTGCCGCAGTTGTGGTTCCCAACAATGCCGTCAAGACGGCGCTTGATATGACCAGGGCCAAATCCGGTCACACCGAGGAGTTCAAATTCCACACGCGTGAGGATGCTTTGGCTTTCCTCAAATCTTCGTAAAGACGGAACACCAGGTTTCGCACGCGAGGGGGAGTCCGATGCGATTGTCTTTTGCCCCCTCGCGTCGGGTGTTTGAAGCGAGGATGTCGCTCGTGACATTGACAGGGTTCTATGTCTACTGTATGATTGGTTTAAGTTCAAGATATTTGAATTCAAAACTGGGAGGGCGGTGAAATGGGTGTGCAGCCTGGCTTCAATGCGCGAGCGGAAGCAGCCCTCGATGTCTGGGATATCATGACTCGGACGTTTACCACATTGACGCGCCAGGCGAATACGAACTCGTGGACAGGTTTGAGTCCGACTGAATGGGCCGTTCTGACGCACCTTTATCGACACGGAATTGAGTCGATGGCGAAAATCAGCCAAACGATTTCCATCACTACGGGAAACGTAACCTACGTGGTCGATAAGCTTGTCGAGAGGGGCTTGGTTCGACGTCAGCCGTGCGCTGAAGACAGGCGTGTCATTTACGCGGTGCTCACCGATAAAGGCAGGCAATTGATGGACGAGTGGTTCCCAACTTATGTCGTGAAAGTCGAAGCCATGTTGTCGAGTAAATTATCTGCCGAAGAATTGGCAACGCTTAAAGTGCTTCTCACGAAACTGGGCACTTCA
This sequence comes from uncultured bacterium, assembly GCA_937983075.1. Taxonomy (GTDB): domain Bacteria; phylum Bacillota; class Limnochordia; order DTU080; family JAAYLA01; genus CALKAQ01. Next base: position 12,297 of record CALKAQ010000106.1, read on the forward strand.
GCGTGATTGGCAAAACTTTTTTTGGCCGAGTAGTTTAAATTGAAGATGCTCAGTTTCGAAAATCTTGATATAGAATGTTGGAGGGATCAGTTCGTGAACATCGTGGCCATTGTAGGCAGGGTTTTATTCTCGATATTGTTTCTTTACAACGGTTGGAACCACTTCACCCAATACCGCGGCTTGGTGGATTACGCTGGCATGATGGGGGCACCGTTGCCTTCGGTTACCGTCCCGTTGACCGGGCTGATGCTGATTGCCGGCGGCTTGAGCATCTTGGTCGGGTATTATCACCGCATCGGCAGTTGGCTGCTCGCTGTGTTCTTGATTCTCGCCGCATTCATCATGCATCCGTTCTGGTCGATTGAAGACCCGATGGCGGCTTCAACAGAGCAGCTGCAGTTCTTGAAGGATCTTTCGCTGGCCGGTGCTGCCCTGTTGATTTCGCTTTTGACTGAGGAGCAGATCCGTAAAGGCAGCACACAGGCCTAGTATTGAACTTAGTATGGAATCAGCAGGTCACGTGAGGTGTCGCCAATGAACATCCATCCGGAAACCCGTATGGGTCCCGTTCACTACACCGTCGCCAATTTGGCACGGCAGATCGCTTTCTATACAGATATCCTCGGCTTCAAGCTGCGTTGGCAGGAAGGCGATGAAGCTTCGCTCGGCACGGACGAACGCGAGCTGCTTCGCCTGACGGCGGTTCCCGGCGCGAAGCGTCACCCGAGAACTACAGGGTTGTATCACACGGCCTTTCTTGTGCCCACACGATGGGATTTGGCGCATCTCATGCGCCGACTTCTTGAAACGGGCGTGCCGCTTCACGGAACGTCCAATCACGGCACGCATCTCGCCATTTACCTGCCGGACCCGGAAGGGAACGGAATCGAGCTCGCCTGGGACTTTCCTCGGGAAGTGTGGCCGATGAAAAATGGCCGGATGGATTTCGGCGCGATGCCTCGCCAAGGAATCGACCTGGCGGAATTATTTACCGAGCTCGAGCGAGACGGGATGCCGTGGACGGGCTTGCCGGCGGATACGGTGGTCGGACATGTGCACCTTCACGTGGCGGACTTGCAGCCTTCACGAGCGTTTTATCACGAGATTTTGGGCTTTGACGTGACGCTCGACGGAGAAGGCATGGGGGCGTTGTTCGTCAGCGCAGGCGGATATCACCATCACATCGGCATGAACGTGTGGAAAGGCGTCGGCTTGCCGCCTGCACCGCCGGACGCTGTAGGATTGCGCTACTACACCGTGCTGTTGCCGAATCGGGCCGAATTGGAACGAGTCGGCTCATTGCTCAAGCAGGCTGATGTGGAGCTGACAGAACGAGATGATGGTATACTGGTCCGCGACCCGTCGCAAATCGGGATTTTGTTTCGCGTGATGTAAGCGATCACGGGTCGACGGTGAGGTCCCTCTAAAGACGACGACGCCTGGTATAGCGTGCAAAGTCCGCGGGGAAATTGATGCTGTACAGGCATTATGTCGTCGTTTTTTAGGGGGATTTTTGATTTGGAGGACATTTGGTCGATTGCCGCAGGCATCGTCGCGGGTACCGTCGTCAGGTTTTTGCTTCTTCGGGTGGATTACCGGGCCTATCCAAGCGCGCCCAACGGCGTTTTGATTCACGGCACGGTTGGCTTTATCGCCGCTTCGTTGGGGGCGGTTGCCGTTCCGGCGCTCTTGCAGCGCGATTATGTTGCGGTGACGTTTCTTGTCTTGGCGATTCAGCAGCTGCGCGAGGTTCGCCGGGCAGAGCGAGACAGTTTGACGGACCTGGAAGAGTGCGAATACGTTCCCCGCGGCAAAGCATATATCGACGGTCTTGCCAAAGGCTTTGAATCGCGCAACTACGTTTCGCTTTTGGTTGGGCTGATCACCACGATGGTAGGCTATTTGCTGCCGGCTCCCATATGGCTGCGGATCGGAGCGGGTATTTTGGCCGGGATGCTCTTTTTCTTTTTCATCGGCCGCATCACGGTTCATCGCACCATCGGCGATTTAGCCTATGTTGAAACCGCTCCCCTTGCGTTTAAGGGGGGCGATCTTTACGTCGGTGATACGTGGGTCGATCACGTCGGCCTGGCGGAACATCGCGAGCTCATCGAACAAGAAGGGCTGGGCTTTGTGATCAAGCCCGAGGACATTGCAGCGCAAATTACGTTTAACAACAGCGGTTTGCGCCAGGCGATCATCCACGAGATTTCACGTATCGTCGGTCTCAAGCGGTTTTACCGAACCAACCACGATTTCAAAACCGGCAGTGTAGTGCTTTATCTCGTTCCGATGCGCAACGATCCGCAACGGATCATTGAAGTCATCAAACAAGTTCCGCTGATCGAGAGTGTGCGGCGGAAAGAAGATCGCCCCCAAAGACGGAGGAAATTCAGATGAACGGTGAGGCAAGCGAGCGGAACATTTTGGCTCTCGTCACGTGGGATCGTGAGGCGGTCGGCGGAGGGCGGCCGATCATTTTTGCAAAAAGTGAGGAAGACGCCGCCGACCTCGCCGGTGAAGTGGCCCGGGCGCTGGAAGCGGACGTCTTCCTCCTCAGCAACGGGGTGTATCTTATCGTTTCGGCTTCGGCGTAGTCGGCACGGGTTCGGCCTCACGCTCAGTCGAGCTGCGTAGATTCGGCAACGCCACCAGGATGAAGAGAACAAAGGCGATGGCGTTGATCAAGGCGGAACTCATGAAGGGCAACGACCCGTTGGTTAAGTAAAGCGTTCCGCCGAGGATGGGGCCAAACACCCTTCCCAAGGCGTCCATGGAATCGTATACCCCGATTGCGAGGCCGTGCCCCACGCGGCTGTGGCGTGTAATGAGCGAGGCATTCGCCGGCCGGATCAAGCCGTGGCCGGCAGCGAAAAGCGCGATAGCGATCGTACCCCATACCGCCGTTGGAGCAACCGCTATACCGACGAGGGATACGGCTGTGACCAGCAAGCCAAGCGGTATCATGCGTTCTTCGCCGATGCGTTTGCGCAACGGGCCTATCAACCCGCCCTGAACGATGGAGCCCGAAATGCCCATGATCGCAAACACATAGCCGACCGAGCGTGTCGTCAGTCCGAAGCGGTCGAAGGCGAGAAAGGGGAACGCCGTCTCCAGTCCGGCCAGCGACAACGTCGCCAAAAATGCGAGGATGTATAGTGCCGTTGTATTGAACTGAAATGCCTTCAGACGTGACACACGCTCCGTGGGCGCATTCAGGCGCTTTTCGGGCGGGAGCGATTCCGGCAGAACTCGCCAGACGAACAGGAGCGCCAGCGATGACAGGATGCCGGTAAAGAAAAACGGATACCGAATGTTCACATCCCCTAATACGCCGCCAATAAAGGGGCCGAAAATGGCACCGAGGCCGAAGGCGGCACCGAGCACGCCCATGCCTTTGGCGCGTTCGTCGTCGGATGTCGTGTCGGCGATGACGGCCATGGCCGTCGGCAAAGTGGCCGAGGAGAGAACGCCGGCAAGCGTTCGGGCAATGAACAGGTGGGGGATAGACCGACCCAAGGCAAACAAGGTCATCGAGATACCGTAGCCTGCCAAGCCGATCATCATGACGGGTCTGCGGCCCACACGGTCCGACAATCGACCCCATAGCGGACTGAAGACAAACTGAGCAAGGGAGAAACTAGCCGTCAACCAACCCATCGTGGCGCTTGTTGCACCAAAGGTTTGGATGTAGTGCGGTTCGACGGGAAACAAGATGGAGAAACCCATCATCACGAGAAAAAGCACGGCAAAAAGAAGCCCAAGAGTACGGCGCTGCAACCAAACAATCTCCTTTACGTCACAAACGACTGCGCACGAATGTGATACGGGAAGGACGTCATCCCGGGATGGTTTCCACGCTGGCTAGGCGGTTCCTCTCATGGATTAATATGCCCGTCGGTAAGGTTCGGGAATTGCCGCTTTGCCACGTGTCTCCATGATCGCGTGCATTGCCCAATACGGATTGCGCAACATGCCCCGACCGATCGCAACGAGGTCGACGTCTCCGTTCGCCACCGCCGCTTGGGCCAATTTGGGGTCGTCCAACATGCCGACTCCAATGACGGGAATATCGACTTCTTGTTTGATGGCGCGAGCCATCGGCAGCTGGTAGCCCGGATAGTTGCCGGGTTTGCGCGTTGTGCCGACCGGACCTTCGCCGCCGCTGCTCACATGGATCATATCGACGCCGGCTGCTTTAAAGCGCTTGCACAGTTCGATGCTATAGTCGAGATCGTAACCGTTGTCGATGTACTCAACGGCCGAAATGCGGAACAACAGCGGCATGCTCTCGGGCATGACGCTCTTCACGGCTTGGATGACCTCGACACCGAAGCGTGCCCGATCTTGGCCGTAGATATCGTCGCGTTGATTGATCGCAGGCGAGTGGAATTGATGCAGCAAATAGCCATGGGCGCCGTGGAGTTCGATGGTGTCGACCCCCGCCGCAACGGCTCGACGCGCTGCTGCTCGGAACTTCTCAACCATTTCGCCGACTTCGGTGGTCGACAGGGCGCGGGGCGTTTTGAAGTCCGGACCAAACGGAATGGCGGACGGAGCCACCGGCTGAGCGGCGTCTTGCGCTTTGCGGCCGGCGTGAGCGATTTGAATGCCGACTTTGGCGCCATGCTTCTTGATTTCAGCGATCAGTCGTGCAAAAGGCTCAATGTGATCATCCGACCAAAGTCCCAAATCGTAGTCGGTAATGCGGCCGTCAGGATCGACGTCTGTCATTTCGATGATGATGAGACCGGTGCCGCCGACCGCACGGGAAACGTAATGGACAAAATGCCATTCATTCGGCTTGCCGTCTTTGGCTTCGACCGAGTATTGGCACATCGGTGCCATGACGATGCGGTTTTTCAACGTGAGACCTTTGAGCGAAAACGATGTGTCTAAGTGAATAGCCTGAGCCTGTTGCATGCGTGATCTCCTTCGGTGTTATAATTCAGCACAACCTTAGTTTATCACGAAACAACGGGTCGGCTGGAACGAGTCACCAGGCGTTTATACCACGCAGCACCATCCCACACGGAGTGAAACAGAGGAGTATGTGATTCGATGCCCATTCATCCGCCATAATGCGCGATATATTCATCGCGCAGTTGAAATAACGCTAAGTCTTTCTTTTTGGCTTCGATCATCACGTCTACCGACTGGCCTGTCGCCCGCAGTGCTTCGAAGAACGGAAAAGCGAATTCCCAGCTGACATAATCCGCATGAGCACGTTGTTGTTTAGCGGATTTGGGGCTTGACAGATGAACTTTCGGCGGGCGGTCTTTCCAAGTGGAAAAAGCATGCTGAATAAGTTCATCGAGCGGTTCACCGTCGTTTCTTACAATATGGTGATGGTAGTCGAACACCATGGGCACCCCGAGGCGTTCGGCGAGGTACAACGTTTGGGCTGCGGAAAATATTTTATCGTCGTTTTCCAATACAATGCGGGCTTGTGCCCAAGGGCCCAATGTGGCGAAGTTTCGCTCGGCTTGCCGCAAAGCCTGCTCGGGATTGCTGTAGGCACCGCCGATGTGGAGGACGATTTTGGCGGTCTCGTCGAGTCCCATCCCTTCGTAAAGATGACGGTGGTAAACAAGGTATCGTTCGAGCCATTGGAATACATCAGCGTCGGGAGTGCTCAATACACAAACCTCCGGCAAGTGAGAGCTGACGCGGTAGCCGTGTTTGCGAACAAGTCCGCCAAAACGGGCGAGCAATGGGTGAATTTCATCGTCTTCCCACCATGCCCAGCCGTCTGTGAACTCATGAGTAGCCAACGGAATCAGCCCTGCGCTCATGCGGTACAGTTCGATGTCGTGCACGTGCAAAAAGTGCATGATGCGAATGCTGTTCGTCAGATTCCTGACCGCTACTTGCCGAATCCGACGCAGTCGAGCAGTCTCACCCAGATCGGCCACGCTTTTGACGGTCACATTTCCGGCCGGAGAGCAGCGGTGCTCACTTAAACAAATGGCTACAAACCCAAAGGACAGCTTCATACGTATCGTACTCCTCGCACGAGCTGTAGCTAGAATTCCCGGCCTTCATCTGACTATCCGCACCGAGCATGAAGAGTGGAAGTTTCCACATCCATTCATTGCGAAAAGAAGGAGAAACATCCACTTTCTGTAGAATAGACTAAAAAGTGTGGGTGGGCAATTCGAAATTGGTGAGTGTTCAGGAGGGAGTTGCCGGCATGTCACAGACAGGCAGCAGTGCTTTGCGAAGACGGACCCGCCATCTCGCTTTGGGTGTAGCGTTGCTGATGCTTGCTTTCCTGTTTATGGGTGACCGTTTGTTGGTTGGGATGGTCAAATCGCTGAACGAATGGGGCCGCACGGAAGCAAGCACTGCTACCCTCGAAACGCTGCTCCAACTGTTTCCCAGCAGCGAGCACGCTGCAGAAGGTTTGCTTTATATGGCGAAAATGACGCCGCCGGTACGGCCCGATCCATTCGTGCCGTGGACGACATTCACGGGGGACCTCTCCAGCCTCCCGGGAATGGTATACTCGATTAAACATAGGGCAACGTGGGGGTCAGCATATGAGGGGAGTGCGTCCGAAAAAATCGGCTACTTGGAGCGATTGTTGGAGGAGTTCCCTGATTCAACATGGCGTATGGAAGCGATTGCCGAGCTCGGCTTTACCTTCATTGCGCTGGGGAGATATGAAGAAGCCGCCCAGTGGATGCAGCAGGCGTGGAATCACGCCGATTACGCAGCGACTGATCCGGAGATCGGACTGTATTTGGCACAAGCATACCTGAATATGGGCGATTTGGACCGAGCCATGGAAACGCTTGTTGAAACACGGGAAAAGGCCGAGGAAGTCAACGCATCACCTGATCTGCTGTTTTCCATCGCTCTGGCGTTCGAGAATCTCGGTGCATATGAGCAAGCTTATGAACTGGCGACGTCCTATCCTTCCCATTTTGGCATGACGAATCTGCGTTTCCGGCTCAATCGGACTTTTAATCAAATGGTCGGAAATGGTGAACCGCCTTCACTGATCGGTGTGGCCACTATGAATGGAGAAAGCCTTGCTGGGGTTCGTATTGTATTGGTATTGGCAACTGGCAATACAAGATATTATCCTGCAACGGCAGCTGCACAAGCAATTACGGATGCAAACGGCCGGTTTGAACTTTACGGTATTCCGCCGGGGACTTATCAAATCGCTTTGGCGCTGCCGGCGCAAATGGCACGAGAAAGCTCAATCCATTTTGAAGGGGTCCTGGACACAATGAGACCTCCGACCGTTGCGATTGCAGAGGGGGAAACAACCGAAATAGCGGTCCGTTTCGAGCGCAGTCCGCTCTTTACTCACGTTCAGGTGATCGACCAAGAACCGTATCCGGTACTCGAGCTGGCGTGGGAAGAAGATCCACGGGCAGCATTTTACCGCATTGGACTGATTCAAAAAGCACGCATAAGCCCGAGCGCTGAGATAACCATGCACGCAATTCTCGCCGATATCAATGCGTGGACTTTCGAAGCGCCGGAGGCACGCATTTCACTCGAAGAGTTGTATCGGCATTCGACAGATCATCCTCGTTCTACCGGGCTTCCCGAAGGAGAGATTGACCTTACGGCGCTTTTGGGTTTCCGCCATCCCGACGTTTCCGCACATTTTTATGTACAGCCCATCGGCGCGGATGGTGAGCTGCTCGGGAACTCGCAAGGCGAATGGGATGGCCTCAGCGAGGTACGCAGAAACTTGGCGACCGTGGAACTGCCTTCTCGACGCACGGTAGCGGACGAACTGCTGTTGCAGCGGAATTACGACGCAGCCATTGCCGCTTACAAAGAACAGCTCGAGCAAAATCCGAACGACCTGCACAGCTTGTACGTTCTTTGGGCGCTTCACACGTACGGTACAGACCATTCGGGTTCACATCAAGATCTTGCGCTTGGCAAGCATTACGGTGAGCGGCTGCTGGAACTCATGGAAAATCGCGTAGTGCGTGACTGGGTCGAGCGATCTTTAGAGCGATGACATCGCTTATTCAGGCAGTCGATCCATGGCATGTACGGTGCGCACCGGGTAAGGGTGCGCAATGCCTTGCTCTTCAAAAATGCGCCGGATGTTTTGAGCGGCTTGCGATTTCGCAGCGGTGATGCTTATGGTCTTGATATCGATCCAAAAACGCAGCTCCAGCCGAATGGAGCTTTCAGCGAACTCGGTAACCAAAACGACCGGCGGCGGATCATCCAGCACACCTTCTAAGTTGTCCACCGATGCTTTGACGGCCTGCATGGCTTTGGCAACATCTTCGCCGTAACGGATCGCGACGGGTAGCTCGACCCGGCGACTGCCGTTCGCCGTGTAATTCGTCAACGCATTGTTGAAAATGATATGATTCGGCACCAAAATGCGCAGGCCGTCAAGCGAACGGATCACCGTATCCCGCAAACGAATGTCCGCAACGAAACCGAGGTAGCCTGCCACGGAAACCAAATCACCCACGGTATATGGACGTTGGAGCATCAGCAAGATGCCGGCAAGAAAGTTACTCAACACGCCTTGCAATGCAAAGCCGACGGCGAAGCCAACCAAGCCGAGCGTCGTGATGAGGGCGGTAAAATTGACGCCCATAACGCCTAATCCGGCAATCAACCCGATCAACATCACGCCGTAATATGTAAAGCGGTCTAAAACGAGTTCTACATGTGCATCGTGAGCATAGCCACGGCGCTGTCTGCGTTGCAAGGAAGCTTTGACCGCTCTGCGGGCGAATCCTGCCGCGATTCGGAATAATCCGATCACAACGAGGCCGGCTGCAAACGACGGCAGTATGGCGACGACGTTGGCGCCAAATTCGGCGAATGCGTCCCAGATGTTTTGATCCAACGTAAGGGCTCATCTCCTCGACCGCATTTCAGCTTGAGCAGCAACCGCTGGTGGTTCGTTTCGGCGGTTTGTGACAAATCCCTCCAGCGCTGCTTTCGTTGACGATCGATAAATGTTGTTGACTTGTGTCAAGGAATCATTTATGCTATAATGCAATAAGGTTGTATTAATACAAATTTCGATTGGGGATGATCCGCATGACCTCGCGGCTATACATGAAAGTCAATCATGGAATGTTGGTCACCATTACGATTGTGATTCTCGGCCTGTTGATGGCTGCGCCGGGTGCATTGGCCGACGCGAAGCTGAGCGTCGTCGTGACGACGAACATTGTGGCGGATACCGTGCGCAATGTCGTCGGTGATGCGGCTGACGTGGTGAGCCTGATGGGGCCCGGCGTCGACCCGCATTTGTACAACGCGACGCAGGGCGATTTGCGCAGCCTTTCCCGGGCTGATGTCATCTTCTACAACGGCTTGAATCTCGAAGGAAAAATGGGCAGTATCTTGGATCAAATGGGGCGGCGTATCCCGACTTTTGCGGTTACCGAGTATATGACCGAAGACATGCTGCTTTTCGATTCCGAATGGGGGACGGTCGATCCTCACGTGTGGTTTGACATTCCGCTGTGGATCAAAGCGGTTGAACGAGTGCGCGACGCGATGAGTGAAGTCGATCCGCAAAACGCGGCGGTATACGCCGCAAACGCCGCTCGGTTCATCGAAGAGCTGGTGGAGCTCCATGCTGAAGTGGAGGCGAAGTTTGCCACTATCGCGCCTGAATCTCGGGTGCTCGTCACGGCTCACGATGCATTCAGCTACCTCGGAGCCCGTTATGGACTTGAGGTGGTCGCTCTCCAGGGCATGAGCACGGATTCCGAATACGGATTGGCGGACGTTCGTGCCTTGGTTCGCTTGCTCATCGAACGCGACATCCACGCCATTTTCCCTGAAACAAGTGTATCTTCGCACGGCGTCCAGGCCGTCATCGAAGGTGCCAAAGCTCAAGGGCATACCGTGCGCCGCGGCGGCGAATTGTTCTCCGACGCGCTCGGTGCCGAGGGAACTCCCGGCGGCACGTATATCGGCATGATTCGCCATAACGTTGACACGATCGTTGCTGCGCTTACAGAACAATGACATCGAGTATCCGAGACTGCGCGCCAAGTTTTGGACTCATGGAAAGCGGTGAGTCAAACCCATGTCTCTTGACAAGGAAATTGCCGTAGAAGTACACGATTTAACCGTCGCATACCATAGGCGGCCGGTGCTGTGGGGAGTCGATTTTGCTCTCCCCGCCGGTCACCTCATTGGCTTAATCGGCCCCAACGGCGCCGGGAAGTCGACGCTGCTCAAAGCCATTCTCAATATGGTGCCGGCGGCGTCGGGCTGGGTGAAAATATACGGCAAACCGTATGCGCAGCAAAAGCGGCTGGTCGGCTATGTGCCGCAGAGAGAATCCGTCGATTGGGACTTTCCGGTCAATGTTCTGGATGTCGTATTGATGGGCCGTTACGGCCACTTGGGGCTTTTGCGCCGTCCGCGCCGGGCGGACTACGAGTTTGCGATGGCCTGTTTGGAACAAGTCGGCATGGCCAATTACGCACGGCGCCAAATCAGCCAGCTCTCAGGGGGACAGCAGCAAAGAGTCTTCTTGGCCCGTGCCCTGGCCCAGGAAGCTCTGGTGTATTTTATGGATGAACCCTTCGCGGGTGTCGACGCCGCCACGGAACGCTCGATCATCGGGTTGTTGGAGCAGCTGAAGAAAGATGGGAAGACGGTCCTCGTCGTACACCACGATTTGCAGACCGTCCAAGAGTATTTCGATTGGGTGCTTCTGCTGAACATGCGCTTGATTGCGGCAGGACCTACGGAGGTAACGTTCACCGATGAAAACCTGCGCAAAACATACGGCGGTCGACTGACTATTTTGTCCCAAGCAGCGCACGCTTTTTCACAGCCCGCCGATGCACTGGTCGGGCGAGAGGGGCGTGAGGGTTGATGGAAGCGCTCCGAGACCTTTTGACCGACGCAAATGTGCGCTGGGTATTGATCGGCACGCTGCTTTTGGGCATCAGCAGCGGACTGCTCGGCTGTTTTGCCATGCTGCGGCGCCGCAGTCTGATGGGAGACGTGCTGGCACACACCGCACTGCCGGGCGTAGCGGTTGCCTTTATGCTCACGCAGACGAAATCCGTGCTGCCGCTCTTGGTAGGCGCTGTCATCGCCGGTCTTGTATCCACCGCGTGTGTCGATGTCATCACTCGTTATTCCCGCATTAAGGAGGATACTGCGCAAGGACTGGTCCTTACCGTCTTTTTCGGCGTCGGCGTTGTGCTGCTCACCCATGTCGCCCGCACCGGAGCGGCGGGGCAATCCGGTCTCAATCGCTTCCTTTTTGGGCAGGCTGCGTCGCTCATCGGCAACGACGTCAAAGTGATCGCCGTTGCAGCCGTGATTCTTACGGTGCTCATCGTCGCCTTCTTCAAGGAGTTCAAGCTGCTGGCGTTTGATCGGGGCTTTGGCGAGGGAATGGGCATCAACATGCTCGCACTTGACCGCCTGCTCATGTTGATGGTCGTGGTCGGTGTCTCCATCGGCCTGCAGGCGGTCGGTGTCGTGTTGATGTCTTCCTTGCTCGTCACTCCGGCAGCCGCGGCGCGTTATTGGACCGACCGGCTCGAACACATGCTGCTGCTGGCTGCTGCATTCGGCGGTGTGTCGGGAATCGTGGGAACCGTTGTGAGTCTGTTTGGCACGCGTCTTGCCACCGGTCCCTTGATCGTATTGGCAGCAACCGGGCTTTTCGTTCTGTCGCTGATATTCGGCAGCCGGAGAGGCTTGCTGCGCAAAGTGTTGCATCAGTTGCGTGTACGTGATCGGGTAGCGCGGGAAAACTTGCTGCGTGTGCTCTACGAGACATACGAAACGACCGGAGTCGATCGCGGCGCCGAGGGATTTGCACGGCATCCTGTCCCGGAAACCGTCTTGGCGGTGCGAATGGGGTTGCGTCCCCGAACGCTGCGCCGTGTTGTCCGGATCGCCGAACGCTTCGGCTGGTTGACCGTCCAGCGTGCTGCCGGTGATCCGAACGTAGGGCGTTTGATCATGTTGACCAACGAGGGTCTCGCCGAGGCGCAGCAAGTGACACGCCGCCATCGCCTGTGGGAAATGTACTTGATGTACGAGGCGGATTTCGCCGTCGACCACGTCGACAGGGATGCCGATGACATCGAACATTATCTTCCGCCCGACGTTGTGGAGGAGCTGGAGCGTCGGCTGCAGATGGAAGGGCGTGAACCCATTGTCCCCCCGTCGGTGCATCCGCTGTAAGCTACCAATAAAATAAAGAAGGTGTACACCAATGATGATTGAGGATTTTTGGGTTCTGCTCACGGCGAGCTTGGTGGCAAGCAGCTGCGGTTTTATCGGCAGCTTCCTCGTATTGCGCAAGATGGCCATGGTGGGCGACGCCATCAGCCACTCCGTGCTGCTCGGCATCGTGCTGGCTTTTCTGTTGACGCAGCAATTAGGCGGCATCGCCATGTTCATTGGGGCAGCGCTCATGGGCTTGTTCACTACGTTTGTCATTCAGCTGCTCCACCAAGGCGGAGCGCAGGAGGACGCCGCCATCGGCGTGACGTTTACGGGCCTCTTCGCTTTGGGCGTCGTGCTGCTCTCGCTGTATGCGAGCAATGTACACCTTGACACGGAGCACGTGCTGTTCGGTGAAATCGCATATGTTCCTTGGGACATTCTCGTATGGAACGGGATCGAGCTCGGGCCCCGGGCTGTGTGGACCGTTGGTGGTGCTTTTCTCCTAACGTTGGTCGTCACTGGGCTGTTCTTCAAGGAATTTAAGCTGTGCGCGTTTGATCCGGCCTACGCTTTGACGCTGGGCATTCCTGTGACGTTGTTCCATTATGTGCAGATGACGTTGGTTTCTCTCACGACGGTGGCCGCATTTGACAGCGTGGGGGCGGTTCTCGGCGTTGCCATGCTCATTGTCCCTGGAGCGACGGCATATCTCCTTACCGACAAGCTCGAACGCATGCTGTTGCTGAGCGTCGTCGTCGGCGTGCTGAGTGCCGTGCTGGGCTACGGATTTGCCGTTTGGCTCGACGTTTCCATTTCCGGAGCGATGGCTTCGGCAGCCGGCTTCGTGTTTGCACTGGCCTTTCTATTTTCGCCCCGCAGCGGGATCATTCCGACGGCGTGGCGGCGCCGGCGTGTTCTCAGCGGAGATGGAGCAGAAGCTTAGCGTCCCGTACCGGTTTTTGATTACGCAAGCCCTGTCTGCGGACGCTGAAATGAGGGCTCAGATGTAAAACATACGGCTCCTCAAGTGATCCGTGGATCACTTGAGGAGTTTTTTTAAATTCATTGACTGGACCAGAAGGATTCTTAAAAAGACGGGGAGAATGGTCGTGGAAAGTGTAGTAATACTCAGTTTAAAATACTATCATAACATCATTTTGATCGATGGAGAAGGAGGATGATGAATTGAAATCGTGAAAGCGGTGGTTGGCGTCGTTGGTAGTTCCTGTCGTCCTCATGCTGGCGGCGTGCAGCGAACCGGCAACAATTATGGCGTAGACGGGAACTTGAATCAAGCAACGCCAGAACAGCGAGGCACTCAACATCGGCATATCCTCATCCACGTGGATCCAGACAAAACGTATGAGTTTCAAATACTGCTGAAGGGACAGGGGAACGAATTTGTCATTGCATTCGGTGGCACGGTAGACACCCGAAGTACAGCCTCTCCACAGTGGATTCGAGTCGAAGCGGGACATGAAAGGGCGGTTGTTTCGTGGGCGAAGACCTTCGGCGCTGCGAGTTACATCGTCGAGCGCGCTGATGTCGAGTCGGATGCGGGTTTTCAAACGATCGCCACAACGAGTGGAATGGAATACATCGATCATGAAGTTGTGAGTGGAAAAACATACACCTAGAGGGTGCACAGCGTCGACCCGGCCGGCAACTCTACTGAACCGTCCCCTGCCGTCCGTGTCACCGCTCCCGTCAATTTCATTGTTAACGGATCGTTTGAAGAAGTTGAAAACGGCTTGCTGATTGGTTGGCGTACTCACGTTTGGCCAAACAACTACTACAGAGTACTTGCTCTTATGGGCGGCTCGGGATTGTCAACGGGAACTGCCTGGTACGATGGCTTTGCCCTCATACCCTATGTCGTTGCGGATAGCCGAGATAACGGATGAGTTCAGAATCATACGATGAGGAGGACAACCTGATGAAAAAAGTCAACCTATTGCGCTTGCTTTCACTCGCTGCACTCGGCTTGACCTTAATAGTTGCAGGATGCCTGGATATCAGCAAGTTTTCCGATTCGCCGGTACAGGTTGCCGTAGCGGCTGTCGATCAAAACGGTGATCCCATTACGGATGCTTTTGTCATGCTGTTTGGCCCAGCTTCTTACGAGGCTTCGGTCGACGCCAATGGTGTAGCTCAGTTTGATTCCGTCGAACCGGGCAACTATGAACTGTTTGTTTATTCGCCGCGTGGTTTGGTGCGCAGCGTCAATGCTCCCATTTGGGGCGGCAAGCCGGCGAATTTCACCATCACGGTAAGCGAAGAACATAATCTGGTATTCAACCCTGTATTCGCCGAGTTGGACGGCAACAACATGCCCGTGGGTTGGCATACACCCATTTGGGCCGGAGAGGCTGAGTTTTGGGTAGAGATCGGCACCGGGCCCTTCGGGGAAAACGTAGCCGTGGTACACGCACCTGATGGGGTGGACGGCGGATGGGGCCAATATATCCCGGTGCAAAGAAATAGGACTTATCGACTCAGTGGTTGGGTGCGCGCGGAAAACTTCAGTCGTGACACCGGTTTTGGCGCTCAGTATAGCATCGACGAAATTGGCCAGAGCTCGGTGACGCCTTCCGTGACCGGCGATGAGTGGATATTTGTTTCCAGCACGATTAATAGTGGGAACCGCGACTCGCTGCGGGTCCTCACATTGGTTGGCGGATGGGGCAAGAGCTCGGGTACGTTTTACTTTACCGGAGTCTCCTTGGTCCCGCTAAATTAGTTCGTGTTATGGACTGACAGGTTGAGCGAGACCGCTATTCGTTGAAGCGGTCTCGCTTTTCCGTGTTAAGCTGTCGGGAAGGAAAAGCGCCTATACAAATACAATTCTACTAGGGCGCGGATATGTCCGCAGACATTGTTAGGAGGATGAGACATGCTCAAGCGACGCAGGCTGCCGCTTATCATGCTGGCTGCTGTCACCGTGTTGGCTTTCGGGGCGATTTTTGCCGCCATGGCCAATGAAGGCGAAAAGATTCAGTTTCGTTTTGTCGTGCCGGAAAATCAAACGTTGGTCTATGAAACCGTCACGAAGCTCACCATGAATCTCGGCGAGGCTTTGGGAATCCCCATGCCGGGTCAAACGGTCGAAGAACGGGAGGTCTACAGCCTCGAATTTGGCGAAACGCAGGCCGACGGAACGACGCCGTTTGTCTTCCGCATCCGTGACATTGTGATTGACGGTATCAATCTGGCTGATGTGTTTGGTGAAGACGCTCCGGAATTTCTGCTGGAATTCTCCGGTGTCATGAATGCCCGAGGTGGCATCGAACAGATCAGCTTTGGCGAATATAATGAGCTCTACGATGAGCTCGGCATTGATATGAACGCAATGCTGAGAGACCTCGTTGTACCTTACCCCGATGAGCCGGTGGCAATTGGGGATTCTTGGTACGTCGAAGACACCATTCCGTTCGACGGAATTCCCGAAATGGGACGTTTTGACGTTGAGGTTGAGGCCACTTATACTCTTGTCGCTGTCGATGCCGCGGCGAATACGGCGACCATCAAGTCGGATGTCAAAGGATTCGTCGAATTCGAAGTGCGAATCACTCCGGATGAAGAGCCGACGCTGCCGGGAGACATGATTATGCATATCGTCATCGAAATCGATGGTGAGGGCACCTCGGTTATTGATTTGGCGACCGGTCAGCTCATTGCTTCTGAGGCCTTCCTGACTCAATTGATGGGGATGAACATCTCCATGCCGGGTATGCCGGGAGCTGAAGAGACTGTGACCATGCCGATCGACATGGAAGTCAACGTGCGGTTGATCGACTGGCGGTAAATGCATACAGCGTAGAACCGACTGTTTTGCTCCCCTGGTGTCGCTTTTGGCGCGACTCCAGGGGAGTTTATTTTTGAATGAATTGCATCGTATCAAGGGAGTGCCTGCCTATGAGAACGGCGGGCACTTTCTTTTTGCTGCGTGCCAAATTCTCCGAAAAAATTTTCCGGAACAAGAAGGAAAATCGAGCAACGGGCGTAATTATATGTACAACAATAATACAATTTAAAGCAAAATCGTATTATCATCATATGATTACCCTGATTACGCATCAGCTGAAGTGGCGTGAAACAATGTAGATTAAAAATCGTATCATCGTACCTTTTGGCCGTTTTCTGGAAATGGTTAGTGCTCGGTGCGAGAACTCAGGTCTCACAATGGCTTCGCTTAGAGCATCGTTGCGTGGCCACCGGGCGTGAGGGCAAAGGGGGGATGCCCGGCAGATAGAGCGCAATCGGGTTGGGAAGAACAGGTTTCGCAGTTCGGGAGGTTTTTTCGACGATCACATTCTGACAAGGAGGGGTTAGCTATGAAAAAGTTGTTTTATGCGATTCATGTTGCCGTTTTGATGGCATTGCTTGTGGCCGGTTCCGCTTTCGCTCAAAGCGCTGATCCCATCAAGATCGGTGTCATGCTGCCGCTGACCGGCGTCTATGCTTCCGGGGGCGAGGACGGCATGGTCAGCGTCAGGCTGGCGGTAGAGGCCGTCGGTGGTGAAATTGCCGGTCGCCCGATCGAATTGATTTTCGAAGACAGCGCAGCCGATCCTGAAAAAGCGCTTGAAGCGTTGGAACGGCTTGTGACACGTGAAGGTGTTCAGCTTGTACTCGGACCGCTTTCCAGCGGAGCTGGCTTGGCCGTAAAGGAAAGTGCCGGCAAATATCCCGACACTACGATCATCATCGCAGGTGCAGCAGCGGATGAGATCACGTTGCGTGACATCCAACCGAACGTCTTCCGCACCACGTACACCGGTTCGCAGGTCATGTTCCCGTTTGGCCGGTTCGCATATGAAGAACTCGGTTATCGGAGAATCGTCACCCTTGCAGCTGACTACTCGTTCCCCTACTCGCAAATTGCGGGTTTTGCTTCCGGCTTTATCGCTGCAGGCGGTGAAATCACCAACCGCATCTGGGTCCCGCTCGGAACTTCCAACTACGCCTCCATCATGCCTCAATTGGTGGCAGCCAACGCCGATGCCATCTTTATCGGCTTGGGCGGTACGGATGCGATCAACTTCTTGAATCAGGCCGACACCGTCGGTTTGCTCGACCGGGTTGAAATTCTCGGCGGAACCATCATGGTTGACCCGACGGTGCTGCAGACGGCAGGTGAACTCGTCGAAGGCGTCTACACGGGTTCGCACTTCTCGCAAAACCTGACACACGACGAGTTCGTGAAGTTTGACCAAGCCTTCCGTGCGGCGACGAACAATCGTGTTCCCTCTCTCTTCGCCGCTGACTACTACATTGCCGCTGAAGTCGCCTTGGCCGCTCTCGAAGCGGTAAACGGCAACATTGAAGACCAAGCGGCGTTCCGCGAGGCGCTCAAGGGCATCGAAATGATGACGGCCCGCGGTCCGTTGAAGTTCGACGACTACCACCAGGTCGTTTTGACGACGTACATCACCCAAGTGCAAAAGGTGGATGGCGAGTACCGCAACGTCGTCATTTACGAGTATCCCGATTCCACGCAGTTCGGTCCGTTCGATCCCGAATGGTATATTGCACAGCCGGCCCCCGACCGGACCAATCCGACGGCGGAAGCCATTTTGAACGCCGTCTACGCCGATTAGTAAAGAGGTGGAGATCCAACATGGCAACCTCGAACTGTGCCGTCTCCATTCGGGGAGTCAGCAAGTCATTCGGAGGTGTTCATGCCGTCCGCGACGTCTCGTTCGACGTCGCGGACGGTGAACGCCGGGTTTTAATCGGTACGAACGGTGCCGGCAAAACAACGCTGTTCAATCTGGTGGCGGGCGATTTGCGGGTCACCAAAGGTGAAATCTACGTTTTCGGCACGAACGTTACACGCTTTCCGGTGCATAAGCGTGCCCGGCTGGGCATGAAACGGACGTATCAAACGTCAGCGCTGTTCAACGGACTCAGCGTGCGTGAAAACATCTATCTCGCTTTCTTGGGAGAGCAGTCGTTTTGGTCGCATTTGAATTTCTTCAAGAAGAATACATCCCGCACGTCGTGGGCTGAACGGATTGAAGCGCTTGTCGAGCAGGTGGGACTTTCCGACCGGATCGATGACAAGGCAGGCAGCTTGTCGCACGGTGAGCGTCGTCAGTTGGAAATCGCGTTGGCGTTGGCGACGAAGCCGCGTGTGCTTCTGCTCGATGAGCCGGCGGCCGGCTTGTCGGTCCATGAGCGCGGAACGATGTTGGAAATTTTGCAAGGGCTCGATCGCGACATGACGCTCATTTTGATCGAACACGACATGAGCATCGCCCTTGGGGTCGCTGATATCGTCACGGTCATGCATGAAGGAAGCGTCATCGCAGAGGGAACGCCCGACGAAATTCGAGCCAATACCCGTGTGCAAGAGATCTATCTTGGAGGGGCAGCCAGTGCCTGAGCCGATTTTGGAAGTCAACGATTTGCACGTGTACTACGGCAGCAGCCACATTTTGCAAGGCACGACGTTTGCCATGGAAGACAACTTGTTCACGCTGATCGGGCGCAACGGGATGGGGAAGACAACACTGGTGAAGGCGATCATGGGACTCGTCCCCATACGTTCCGGCAGCATTACTTTTCAAGGCAAACAGCTCGTCGGGCTCAAACCGCACCAAATCGCCCGCCTCGGGATTGGCTATGTGCCGCAAGGCCGGAACCTCTTTCCTTCGTTGACCGTCGATGAACATTTGCGCATGGCGGCCCGCAGCAGAAACGGCGTGCGAGATTGGACGCCCGAGCGAGTGTACGAGCTGTTTCCACGCCTTGCGGAACGCAAACGGCAATCGGGAACCAATTTGTCGGGCGGTGAGCAGCAAATGCTCGCCATCGGGCGTGCATTGGTCACCAATCCAGCGCTGCTGATTATGGATGAACCCGCCGAGGGTCTGGCACCAGTGATTGTCGATTTGCTCATCGAAACGTGCAAACACTTGTCCGATGCCGGGATGGCGGTGTTTCTGGTGGAGCAAAACCTCCATCTGGCCGCATCGGTTGACGATACGGCGCAAGTGATGGTGACAGGCCGCATTGCTTACTCGGGCCCGTACGAAACGCTGCTGGAGAGTCCGCAAATGCGTGAACAGTACTTGGGTGTAGGTGCTTAAAGCGGTGACACCGGGGAAGAGGGGCGACACTCGATGGACATGATGGTCTGGATAGGCCTTGTGAACGGATTGTTGTATGCCGGGCTTTTGTTCATGATCGCCAGTGGCTTCACGCTGGTCTTCGGACTGATGCGGATCGTCAATATGGCCCACGGCGCCATGTATTTGCTCGCTGCTTACATCGGTTGGCTCGTGCAGCGAAACACAGCGGACTGGTTTGAGTCGTCCGCCGGCAGCTGGATTTTGGGCGTGGTGGTCGCAGCGGTTGTCGTAGCCGTCGCCACGGTGGCGCTGCAGGAAGGATTGCTGCGTTGGGTTCAAGGAGATGAGCTCCGGGAGACGCTGCTCACCTTGGGCGTGGCCATCGCACTCGGAGATATCATGCACGGGTTGTGGGGCGGTGACCACCGGACCATTCGGACACCGGATTTTATGAGGGGCTTTCAGGAGCTCGATCTAGGGTTTATGGGCGGACCGGTGTTGTTCCTGGCGAAAAACCAGCTTTACATGTTCGGTACGGCGGTTGTTGTCGGCATTTTGCTCTGGTTGTTGATTTCCCGTACGCAGCTGGGACGCATCATCCGCGCCGGAGTTGATAATCGGGCGATGGTTTCAGCACTCGGCATCAACATCAACCGCGTGTTTTTGGCAGTCATGATTTTGGCAGGTGTCATCACGGGCGTGAGCGGTGTACTCGGGGGCATGATCTATGCTTTCGGCCCCGGCATCGACATGAACATGCTGACGCTTTCGCTTATCGTCGTCATTGTCGGCGGAATGGGCAGTTTGGGTGGGGCCGCGCTGGGCGCGCTGCTCGTCGGCGTGGTCGACCAGTTGACGCTGGCACTATACCCGGAATATCCCACGATTGCCTTGTTTGCGATTTTGATCGTCACGTTGCTGCTTAGGCCGAAGGGGTTGCTGGGACGAGTTTGGGTGAATGCCTGACTTGGTCTAACCTTCGAACTATCCGACTGCCCTGATTAAGGAAGGAGCTTCGTTTCCATGGGAACGGTTTCAAAACTCCGCTTAGGCACGAATCGCTCCACCGTTGCAACCGTCATCACATTGTTGATCTTTGCGGTGGCGCTCGTTCTGCCGCAGTTTGTATCGAGCTACAACGTCGGTGTCATGACGCGTATGTTGATTTTGTCCTTGACAGCGATGAGCTTCTCGCTGCTGGCCGGCTACGGTGGGCTTCTCTCCCTGGCACAGGCGTTGTTTCGGGGCCTGACGGCTTACGTCATTGCCATCGGCATGCTGCGCCATGGCTGGTCAGCTGAATACGCCATCTTGTTCGCCGTTTCGTTGACGGTTGCGTTCAGCGTCCTTTTCGGGTGGATCGCCCGTGGACTCGCATGGCTGTATTTCTTGATGATGAGCCTGGCGGTAGGCCAATTGGGCCACTCGTTGGCCATGAACTGGGGAAAGATGACGCGGGGTTTCGACGGCATCCACGGGGTGCCTGGGCTGACGTTGTTTAATGTCGATTTGAGCGGCAGAGTGACATACTTCTACTTCACGCTGATTTTCGTATTCCTTTGCTACCTGGCGTTGAAGCGAATCACGCAATCGCCTTTCGGGATCGCCCTGCAAGGAGTTCGAGACAATCCTACCCGCATGGCGTCCCTTGGCTTCAACGTGCGCTGGCAGAAGCACCTGGCCATCGTCCTTTCCTCCTTTTTTGCGTCGTTGTCTGGCGTCATCTACATCTTCTACTACCAGTCGGCGACGCCGCGGATGTTGGAGCTGAGTGCTGCCGTCAGCATCTTGTTCGTCGCCTTGCTCGGAGGAGTAGCCCGGATCGAGGGCGGCATCATCGGGGCAATTGTTTACGTTCTCATCGATGATTTCGGCAGATCGTTGACCGAGCGCTATATGACCATCATCGGCGTGTTCTTCGTCCTCATGGTGCTGTTCTTCCCGGGCGGAATTGTCAGTCTACAAGAAATCGTGCGAGGGTGGTTGTCTCGCTCGAAGAGTGTGGCAACGAAAGGGGTGGTGCCTCCAAAAAGCTGATGCCCATTCAGAATCGCTGTCGAGTCGGATTGGTGTCACAAAAAAGGAGGTTGATCATCATGGTTCACTGTCGAAAACTGTTCACGACAGCCGTTGCTTTGATCATGCTGCTCCTCGTGTCGTTCAGTGCAGCGGCCGCTGATCATGGACTGAAAGTGCTGTTCTGGGGCGATCGCGATTCCCATCACCAGCCGTTGAGAAGGTTCCAGGAACTGTCTCCGGCCATGTTGGATCGGGGCATCCAAATGGTCTTCTCCGACAACATGGATGATTTGACGCTCGAGATTCTCAACCGTTACGATGCGCTCGTCGTCTACGGCAACGAAACCTATCTTCCGCCGGAAAACGAAGCGGCGATCATTGAGTATGTCGAGAGCGGCGGCGGTCTCGTAGCGATTCACTCGGCGTCTGCCATGTTCACCAACTCCAATGCATGGATTTCGCTCGTCGGTGCACAGTTCCAGCGGCACGGCGGCGGAGTCATGACGGACGAAGTGGTTGCGCCCGACCATCCGGTCATGCAAGGGTATGTGCCCTTCGAGAACTGGGAAGAGACATACATTCACACGCGGCATAATGATGAAAACCGCACGGTGCTCACCCGCAGCACGCACAGCGACAACCGGGGCGAGCCGTTCACCTGGGTGCGCACGCAAGGTGAAGGACGTGTCTTCTACACGGCCTGGGGACACGACTCACGCACCTTCACGAATCCTGGCTTCCACGACTTGATTGAGCGAGGCATTCGTTATGCGGCTGGACAGAACGTCCCACAGGTGCTCGCCGAGCGTGAGATCTATAACCCGTTCGAATATGAAGAGCGCTCGATTCCGACCTACGGCGGACAAGGGCCTTCCAATGAAATGCAGCTGCCGTTGTCGCCGGAAGACTCCATGCGGCGCACCGTTGTCCCTGGCGGTTTCCGGCTCGAATTGTACGCTGCGGATCCGTTCATCGGCAAGCCCATCGACATCAACTGGGACGAAAAAGGCCGCACGTGGATTCTTGAGACGAGCGACTATCCGAACCGTGTCACACGCGGTGCCCTTGGCCAAGGCAACGACCGCCTCGTCATTCTCGAAGACACTGACGGTGACGGTCTGCCTGACAAGCGCATCGTGTTCGCAGAGAACTTGAACATCCCGACGGGCTTTGTGTTCGCCAACGGCGGCGTCATTGTCCAGATGGCTCCGTACACCTTGTTCCTCAAGGATACGGACGGCGATGACCGCGCCGACGTGGTGGAAATCCTCATGGACGGCTGGAGCCAGGGTGATACGCACGCCGGTGCATCGAACCTGCTGTACGGCCTCGACAACCATATTTGGGGTGTCGTCGGCTACAGCGGCCGACCGGGCTTGAATCAGAGCGTATGGCGTATGCCGCTCGACGCCTCTTCCCCGGCGGACATCGAGCAGATTGCCGTCACGACGAACAACACATGGGGTTTGGGCTTGAGCGAAGAAGGCCTCGTGTTCGTATCGACGGCGAACAACAACCCGAGCGGGTATGTCGCCATTGCACGTCGCTACTTCAATAACGTGCCGAACTTCAACCAGCCGATGACGCCCAACATCTCGGGCTCACCGATTATGCTGCCCAGCACGAACCGCTACCGTCAGGTCGACTGGATCCACGGCTTTACGGCCGCGGCAGGGCACAGCTTGTACACCGCTCGGGCGTTCCCGCAGGAGTACTGGAACCGAATCGCTTTCGTCAACGAGCCGACCGGCGGTTTGACCGCTCAGTTCATCCTGCAGCACGACGGTGCGGACGTGACTTCCTACAATCCGTCCAACCTGCTGTCGAGCGACGACGAATGGATGTCGCCGATTGTGGCCAAGGTCGGCCCTGACGGCGCTGTCTGGATTCTCGACTTCTACAACTTCATCATCCAGCACAATCCGACACCGCGTGGCTACACCACCGGGGCGGGCAATGCGTACGAAACGGAGCTGCGTGACAATGAATACGGACGCATCTACCGGGTGGTCTGGGAAGACGCTCCGCCGTACGAACCGCGTGACTTGAGCAAGGCCGACTTGGCGACGCTCGTTCAAACGTTGACTGACGACAATCAACTGTGGCGTCTCCACGCCCAGCGCTTGCTGGTTGAAGAAAAGCAGTGGAGCGTCGTGCCGCTGTTGATTGAGCTCATCGAAGACACGAGCGTGGATGAGATCGGCCTCAACGTCGGTGCCATTCACGCCCTGTGGACGCTCCACGGCATCGGTGCCCTTGACGGCTCGCTCGACTTCGCCCTCGAGGCCGTGTACGGTGCGTTGGAGCATCCGTCGGCCGGTGTCCGCCGCAATGCTCTGCAGGTATTGCCGCCCACCGCTGAAGCACGTGACGCCATTTTGGCCGCGGACGTGTTGAACGATCCGGATGCCCAGGTTCGTTTGGCGGCGCTCTTGGCTCTGGCGGAAATGCCGGAATCGCATGAGGCGGGCGCAGCGATCTTCGAGAGCTTGCAAAAGAGCGAGGAAATCGATCAGTGGATCCGACGCGCCGCGGTCATCGCCGGCTACCGCCATGCTGAGGGCTTCCTGGAAGCCGGCAGGAAAGCGGGCCTTGACGGTCAGTCGGACACCCTGCTCGTTTCGTACGGACCGAACCTGGTGTTGAACTCGTCGTTCGAGGAACTCGACGCCAACGGACGTCCGGTCGGTTGGACTACGTTCACCTACAGCGGCTCCGCACAGCACGGTGTGGAGATCGGCGGCGGCCGCAACGGCGGCAATGCGATCAGCATTTCTTCCACCACCGGTACCGATGCGAGCTGGGATCAGTGGATAACGGGTTTGGAGCCGGGTGCGCAGTATCATTTCAGCGCCTGGATCAAGACCGAGAATGTAGGTGGTGCGCTCGGCGCCGTGCTCCACATGCACGAAATGCAGGATGTCAACGGTACGAGCGGTGGACGCACGCAAGCGTTCCACGGCACCAACGACTGGACCTACCGTGAAACCGTCTTCACCGCACCGCAGTCCAGCATGACGGTGTTAGCGCTGTTCGGCGGTTGGGGCCAGTCGACCGGTAAAGCGATCTACGATGACATCATGCTCCGCAAGATCGAAACGACTGCCGACTCGGTGCTCGTGAGCATCTACAACGACGTCGCCAGCCGGGTTCAGTGATCACCTGCCGTTTTCGGCGGGAAGCACAACCGACAGGGGAATCGTCACAATGGGTTGGCCGCCTCTTTCCGCAAGGGGCAGCCAACCCCCCTCCGGCGGGCTTAAAGAAAGGATGCGTGTCGGTCATGTATCTGGGGATCAACAGCTTTACGTGGGAGTCGCCGTTCAATACGCAATCTGCGCGGTTGATTGCCAAAGCCGAGCAAATGGGTTTCGACTTGTTTGAAGTTGCGTTTGAGGATCCGAAAAACACGGACTTGGACGAAGTGAAGCGTGCGTTTCAAAACAGCAAGGTCATCCCCTCGGTGTGCGGCGCCTTTGGCCCGGGGCGGGACATCAGCAGCGACGATCCAGCGATCCAAAAGCAGGGCATGGAGTACATCGCCACGTGCATTGAAGCGGCACGTGCTTGGGGGTCAAAGGTGGTCGGCGGTCCGATGTACGCCTGTGTCGGGAAAGCGCGTGCTCTTCCTGACAATGAGCGAAGAAAAGAACGGGAGCGCTCGGCGGCCGCTTTGAAAGAACTGGCCCAGCATGCGGCTCGCTACGGCATCATGCTGGCGATTGAGCCGCTGAACCGCTTCGAAAACGACATGATCAACACTGTCGAACAGGCAATGGCTTATCTCGATCTCGTTGACGAACCCAATGTCGGTCTGCACATCGACTTGTTCCACGCCCACATCGAGGAGGACGACATCGGGGCGGCGCTCCGCCTCGCGGGAGACCGCCTGCTGATCGTCCACGCGAGTGAAAACCATCGCGGAACGCCCGGCAAAGGTCAGGTGCGGTGGAACGAAGTGGCCGCGGCACTTCACGACATCGGTTATCAAGGAAGCGTGACGATTGAATCGTTTACGCCGAACGCCGAGTCGGTCAGGCAGGCCGCGTGTATTTGGCGTCCGCTCGCTGAGAGCCAAGACGCTCTGGCACGGGAAGGGCTTGCATTTTTGCGGGAGCTTTTCGCTTCGGGTGCCACCGCGACCGCCTAAACGGTCCGTATGGCGATGAAATTCATGATTGTAAGGAGGAGTTATGATGAGCAAGAAAGTCAACGTCGCAATCGTCGGTTTAGGTTTCGGCGCGGAGTTCATTCCCATCTATCAAAACCATCCGCACGCCAACATGTATGCGATTTGTCAGCGTTCGGAAGATCGACTGAATCAGATCGGCGATCATTTCGGTGTCGAAAAGCGCTACACGAGCTTCGAAGAGCTCATTCAAGACCCTGAAGTCGATGCGGTGCACATCAACACGCCGATTCCGCTGCACGCTTCGCAAAGCATCGCCGCGTTGGAGGCAGGGAAGCACGTCGCATGCACTGTGCCGATGGCCACGTCCATCGACGACATCTGGGCGATCATCCGGGCGAAAGAGCGGTCCGGCAAGCATTACATGATGATGGAGACGGTCGTCTATTCCCGTGAGTTCTTGTATGTAAAAGAACTCTACGAAACGGGGCAGTTGGGCCGCATTCAATTCATGCGCGGCGCTCATCACCAAGAAATGGCGGGCTGGCCTGACTACTGGAAGGGGCTGCCTCCGATGCACTATGGTACGCACGCCATATCGCCGCTCCTCGCCCTGCCGAACAAGGAAGCCGAATACGTGTCGTGCTTTGGCTCCGGCAGAATATCCGATGATTTGGCGATGAACTACGGTTCGCCGTTCGCCGTCGAAACGGCTCACATTAAACTGCGTGACTCGGATTTGGTGGTCGAGGCGACCCGCTCGCTATTCGAAACGGCACGTGAATATGTTGAGAGCTTCGACGTGTACGGCAGCAAGATGAGCTTCGAATGGCAGCAGCTCGAACGGGAAAGCCCGGTGATTTTCCGGGGCGAAGACGGCAAACGCATCGAAGTGCCGGACTATGCCCATTTGCTGCCCGAAGGGATTCGCCGCTTTACCACGGAGGGCGTTTACGATGCGGATGAAAACGCCCACTTGTCCTTCATTCAAGGATCGGGGCATGGCGGTTCGCATCCGCACATGGCTCACGAGTTCATCATGGCCATTGTTGAAGATCGTGATCCATACCCGAATGTCTATACGTCCGCGAACTGGACCGCCGCAGGCTTGTGTGCACACCAGTCGGCCATGCTCAACGGCGTCATCATTCCGTTGCCGGATTTCCGCCGTCTCAGCGCGTCGCAGCGTGCATCGTAGGTGGTGGACCCCGATGCACATCTTGCAGCATTTGCGAGAAGAGGGGCGAGCGGAGGAAGTCGCTGAGAAGCATAAGAGAGTCCGTGCGTTTTTGCAAACGCACGGACTCGACGGCCTGCTGCTCACGCGGCGTGACAACTTCGCTTGGTTTACCGGAGGAGGGGATAACCATATCCCCTCCTCGCAGGAGGCAGGCGTCGCTACGTTGTGGATTACTCACGACCGCACCGTGCTGCTGACGTCAAATATCGAAGCCGCCCGCGTCATGGAAGAGGAGCTCTCCGGAGTGATCGACGCGTGCGAAACATGGGGCTGGTACGAAGATGCCGACGCCTTTATCCGACAGCGGATCGCTGGTCAGCGGACCGTGTCGGATACCGGCATTGCGGGTACAGAAAACCGCGCCGATGCGATCAAGCAGCTGCGCTATGTCTTGACCGAAAATGAACAGCGCCACCTCGCCCGGCTCGGCCGTGTGTTCGGCGAAGCGCTGGAATGGGCGGCGCGGAGCGTCAGGGTTGGCGACACAGAACATGAAATCGGCGCCCGACTGGCGCAGCGATTGCTTGCGGTCGGCGTTGAGCCGACGGTCAATTTGGTCGCGGTGGATGAGCGGATTTTTCGCTATCGCCACCCGATTCCGACGGCGAAGCGCCTGGAACGCTATGCCATGCTGGTCGGTTGTGCTCGTTCGGGCGGACTGATTGTCGCCGCCACGCGTTTGGTGCACTTCGGTCCTGTACCTCAAGATGTCGCCGAGCGTTATGCCGCTCTGCTCAAAGTCGAGGCTGCGTTGCATGCCGAAACGAAGATCGGCCGTTCGGCGGCGGATGTACTGAACAAGGCCATTGCGGCATACGAGCGAGTCGGCTTCAAAGATGAATGGAAAGATCATCATCAAGGCGGAGCGATCGGCTATGACAACAGGGAATGGGTGGCAACGCCTCATGAGACGGAGATGATCCGCGAAAATCAAGCGTTTGCTTGGAATCCTTCGATTCGCGGCACCAAGGTGGAAGACACGACATTGCTCACGGCGGACGGCCTCAAATTTTTGACCGCGACCGATGATTGGCCGTCGACCGCCGTATCGATCGGCGATACCCGAGTGGCTAGACCCGCGATTTTAGTCAGGCACTGCTACTTTTAGTCGGACGGCAAAGGACAGAGGTTCTCAATGGTGAAGGTCATAAGATGATTCGTACTCAAGATGAATATTCAGTACTCGACAGGCAGCTCATGGACCACTCGGTGAAAGGAGACATTGGAGTGGCATTGAGACCCAAACGAATCACGTTGAGCGATCAAGTGGCCGACAGCCTCATTCAACTCATCATGGACGGAGTGTACAAGCCCGGGCAGAAACTGCCCGTCGAGCAGGAATTGTGCCGGCAGTTTGAAGTCAGCCGGACGGTCATCCGCGAAGCGATTCGCAAACTGCAAATCATGAATCTCCTGACGGTGCGCCAAGGTCACGGTACGTTTGTGACCAACATCGATATCGGCAATTACATGGATGGATTGCTGCCTTTGATCAGCTTAGGCCAGCCCGATTGGGAGCAGCTGTTTCAAGCACGTCAGGTCATCGAGCCCGGGGTGGTCGAGCTTTGCGTGGACCGTCAGCTGGAAACGGGGGCATTGGGCCACGCCGAGGAAGATGCTTCACCATTGTGGTCGCACCTGGAGGAAATGGAACGAGCCTTGCACCGGGACAACCTCAAAGGGTACGCCGAAGCGGAAAACACGTTCTTTCGTGAACTCGCCCGCTGGTCGGGCAACACGGTGTTTGAAAGCATTGTTCAATCGCTTTCGGCCTTGACGCTGCGGCAGCGAATGCAAGTGAGCAGTGTGCCGCGCTTGGCCGAGAGCTCATACCACCATCACCGGGATATGCTCGGAGCCATTGTGATGGGTGAAAAAAGCAGGGCGCTCGCAAATGTCCACGGCTACCTGGAGC
>CALKAQ010000107.1 GCA_937983075.1 uncultured bacterium
AATCAAAGAACTTATTCTAGCGTTAACTACTGCGCCTGCACACATCGGACAGGGATCTAATGTAACATACAACTTAGCATTTGTCAATCGCCAGCTGCCTAGATGTTCAGCAGCGGCGCGAATAGCAATTATTTCTGCATGAGCTGTGGGATCATTTAACGTTTCTCGCTGGTTGAACCCACGCCCAATAATCTCACCATTGAGCACGACCACTGCACCCACCGGGACCTCCCGAAACTGCAGTGCTTTTTTTGCTTCTAGAATTGCCTGTTCCATAAAATACTCATGCATTAGGAAACCTCACACTATATGATTATACAAAAAGTATAGCAGAAAAGTCAAGCTCCAACAAGTAATTTGACGGTGTCAACTTTTTGTAGGATAAGCCAATCATTGATCTTCCTTTTGGTGTAGATCCTAGAAAGGAAAATGACCGTTTTGAAGACCTCTCAAACATTCAAATGCTGGAACCACTTTGCCATGTCTCAGTATAGTTACGTTGTTAAACTGTTCTCGGACGACTGCCTTGAATTCTCGGCTTACTCTGCCTACCAATCTTTTCTCTAGCGTGTAAGCCGGTTCAGTTTGCTTAAGATGTTTCGGTTCAATTTTACCGCCACTGCTCTTGAATGCCCTCAGTTCAGCCATCACACGCAATCCTTCACGGCTCCAACCCATTGGACGGCTGCTTAGGCGCTTGGACAAAATATGGCTGACATGGGCTTCTGTGCAGCTTCCACCACAATCTTCCCGGCTGTAGATTGCTATGCCAGCCCAGTTGTTTTTTACATAACGTCCAAATTCCTGAATCCGCTTCTTATCAGAATCATCTTTCGCATCTTGCTTAAGCTGCTGAATAAGCTGAGCCGAAGCCTGCCAGTCGCCACTGTAGAATGCCGCATGCAAGCTTGGCCTTTTCTCAGGTTGTTTGCTGGTTACCTCGAGAATTACCTTG
The DNA here is from genome assembly GCA_937983075.1 of uncultured bacterium. GTDB lineage: Bacteria > Bacillota > Limnochordia > DTU080 > JAAYLA01 > CALKAQ01. Next base: position 956 of record CALKAQ010000107.1, read on the forward strand.
TTCAGATGATAGCGATCAAGAACAAACTTGGCTTTGGGCAGCCATTTCAAGCCCTCTTTTATCCAGAAGTGCCCATCGCCGAAGAGGTAGATCACTTCAATTTCGTCTTCTTCGTACGTATCGTGAATATACCTGGCAGCATCCAACCATAACTCTTCGATCGGTTTACCATGGCTGCTTATGTAATGGGGATTGATGCACTGCCCACGTTTGCCACGGCGTTTAATTCCCTCATGAATACTAATTAAGGGTACCATTGCTTTTTTGCCATCCTGAAGTGAAACATGATCTTCATCGGCATTGATGTACAACACTTTGGCTTTGCGTTTAACTGAGGGAGCTGGTATCGTAAGATTTTCCAGCCGTCGTAGTTTATTCATCACTGTCTGACGGCTTATTTCTCCACCGGTAATATGCCGGCTGCTTTCACCATAAGATGACTCACTTGCGTGTTCCACCAATTGCACTGCTACAGTATTGGAAACGCGATTGTATCCCTCGAGGCCGACTGCCTGGTCCAGAAGATAGGCATAGTCTTCATCACGCTTGTTGAAGAAGTAGGTTCTCTTAAACGACAGATGACCAAATTGCAGGTACACATCCCTTTTATCGTCACGTCGTTCAATCACGAACCCCTTTTTGGTCCTACCTTTCTTATCCTCGACAATCGCCTGATCCAACAGCTCCAAATAGGCTTTTGTCATATCCAGAACAAAGTTCTGCGAGATAGGAGTCAGAGTAGTTTGTATCTCTTCCAATGTTAGCACTTTGTCCTGACCAAAAAATCCAGTAACTTCGCTGATGAATTTTTCAACGATTTGTTGTAAAATATTAATCACAAGAGATCACTCCTTTGGTTAGGATTTTGACGATTCTATTTTACCAAAAGGATGATCTCTTGTTTAGTTTTATCCTACAACTACTTTACACTATGTCAGCCTTTGGTACGCGTCAAGCTTTAGTAGGCGAGAGACCTCGCCACAATTGGTGTTCATAAAGCTGTGCTGAAGCCGCTGAGGTTCCGTAGAGCTATCACCCAGGGTTTCGTAGAGTACCCTAAGCTAGGCATTGCTACTCTCAGCCATTCACCTGGTGCTTCATGGCCGCTAGTTATCACTTGCTGGCGCAACCTGGGAACAGGATTAAGAACATCATTCTCGGGATGACGGTCTAGCCATTGGAATAGTTGATCGTTGCTGCGAAGCATTAGCAGCGATGCCATTGCACAAGCGCCAATACGGCTCCACAGCATGCCTCGTTTCTTCATGCGGTTTGCTACCTTCTTGTCAACCATTGTTTCTGCTGCACCCATCCCGTGAAGCCTTATTCCCTCATACTCATTGCCTAGGCGGTGACGGTAGTCCAACAAATGCTCTGGATACTTCTTAAATAGATTGAGTAGTTTCCCGTAAACCTCTCGACGTTTTTCCGGAATCCTCGGAGCCATCGCCTCAAGAGTATCTACGAATACGGTTACATCTCCCCTATCTAGTTGTGCCAACAAATCATTAGCAGCCTTTTGACCTACCGCAAGACGAAGGTCCCTGATGAGATGGTACCTATCAAGTTGGACTATAGCATCAGCAAAATAATCCTTAGCTGTCTTCTGTATCCAGTCCGCTCCATCTCCGTTAATAACAATCTGAGTATCCGTTAGGTCGTATGTTTTCATCAGCTGTGCTGTAACCGTCTCCCAAAAATCGTCTCCACCATTAAACAGGCCTATCACAGTTGTCGCTTTCTTTAACTTGCGCCGCTTACCCAATTCTTCCCAGCCCTCATGAATCGCAGCCAGTTTCAGTTCTAGTTTCGTGGTGTCTGCGCCCTGACAGTTAACTATAATGCCATCTGCTTCAATGAACAGCACGGGCACCTTTCTTAGCTCGACGTTCTCCACTCTCTGACCAGCTACAAATAACAGCTCTTTTGATTGCTGCAGCACTTGGCTTTGTAATTCACCATATCGGCGAACCTCATTGTGAATGGTGGTATGGCTAATCCTTGGGAAACCGGCTTCCTCGAGCATCTCCGATACTTCTCGAAAACTTAGGCGCGTAGCAGCCGACACTATAAGTCGCAATAATCCGTGGGTTACACGCCGGCGAGGTTGGATATTCAGTCTCTCGTCCAGCAGAAAACGAGCTTTACTGCCTTTCTTCTTGCCTCGCTTCTTTGAGGCATGAACGTATAGGCGACGGTGTATCACAATGTCTCCTATCAGTGTGGAAAGCGTCCTACGCCTCTTACCCACGCATTTGTAGTGTTTGGGTTTTTGCGCCAATAAGGCGTCATCAAGGGCCTCTATCAATGCAACAAACAAATGGCGTGCTACAGCCAAACAGGCTTGCTCCAAAGTCTTGATATCCTCTACAAAATCCAGTACACTAGGGTTGAGGGCGATGTCTACGCCATCGCTCTTCATGAGACCTCGCTCCTTTCTGTCTATCTGTTGGTGCGAGGTCTCTATTTTTATCTCCACACGCGTTTTTCCTGCCACCGCCTACCAAAACTTTACGCTAAC
>CALKAQ010000108.1 GCA_937983075.1 uncultured bacterium
TACTCCGGTGTGACTGTGCAGTGGATCGGCGAGGGCGAGGAAAAACCCAAGACCGAGCCTAGCTTGCGCGAAATTTCCTGGGCGCCTCATGAGGTTGCCGGTCATGTTGTTGTAACCGACAAACTCCTGCGCAACGCCCCTGCAGCTGGCACCTTGGTGCAGACACTGTTGCGGCAGGCTATCAACGCTGCTGAGGACCACGCGTTCATCGCTGGAGACGGCGACGGCAAGCCGCTGGGCATCCTAAATAGCGGCGCTACCATCTATGTAAACCGCGAGACCGCGAATCAAATCAGCTACGAAGACTTAGTAGCGATGTACTCTCGCATGAAATTCGGCGGTTCTTTGGTGTGGATCGGGTCCCAGTCTCTCTTGCCGCAGCTTATGACCCTGCGGGACTATACCGGCAATTTGATTTGGCAGCCTAACGCCCGTGAGGGTGCGCCTGGTACGCTGCTTGGCATACCATTTTTACTCAATGAGAGAAGCCCTGCGCTTGGTCAGAAAGGCGATCTGATTTTGGCGGACCTTCAGTATTACGTCATCAAAGACGGCGCCGGCGTGTTCATTGAGGCGTCCCAGCACGTGCATTTTACCAGCAACAAGACCGTCATCAAGGCGTTTTGGAACGTGGACGCGAAACCGTGGCTGACCACACCAATTAAGCAGGAAAATGACTTCGAGGTCTCGCCGTTTGTGGCACTCGATTTGCCCAGTGGTGATTAATCGGAGATTGTAGCGAGAACAGGGGCGGGGTGATACCCGCCCCTGTTTTATAGGAGGGCACCATGCCTAAGTTCAAAGTGAAAAATCCGTTTTATTGGCGTGGGGAGCTCGTTGAGGTTGGTGCTGAGATAGACGTTCCCGCAAGCGACGTCGAGCGTCTGAAGGCCATGAATGTGCTCGGCGAACCTGTCAGAGCGGCACCTGAGGAGGCGAGCGCGCCTGAACCGGCAGAGAAAGCAACGAAGCCCGCGCCGAAAAAGAAAACAAAAAAGGGTTGATGTCCATGTTGTCTGCGCACGCGCTCACGACAATTGAGGCTCTGAAAGCTGAGCTCGGCATTCCGGCCGATGATTCGTCGCAGGACGATCAGCTGGCTCGGTATATCAATGCGGCATCGGATGCCATGCGGGCCTACTGTAACCGGGATTTTGCGCGGGCGCAGCGGACCGACGTACTCAAGGGGCCGGGTGAGCGGGCGCTGCTTTTGCGGTTGTTCCCGCTCATCGAGGTTCACCGCGTTATTGTCGAAGAACAGGAAGTCGACGACTTTGTGGTCGACAAAGAGACAGGGATTCTGTGGCGTTCCGTTGGGTGGCCAAGAACGAACGTTCCGGCCATCACCGTTGAGTATACGGGCGGCTATGTGACCCCGTACCAAGCCCGCCAGGATGAACAACTTGAGCGCAATCTGCCATATGACATAGAGGAAGCCTGCATCGTCACGGCAGCGACGTGGTTGTCGCAGCAGGGCACGCCGCGGGATGCGACGATCCTGCAGGTGGAGCAGATTCGAGTGCACTTTGGCGGTCGGGAAAGTGGC
>CALKAQ010000109.1 GCA_937983075.1 uncultured bacterium
ACATCGTCCAGCGCCACGACGGTCAGCTGTCGGTCGCCTCGAGCCTGGGGCAGGGGAGCATCTTCACGATCCGGCTGCCGGCGCTGGTGGCGCAGCTCGAGGCGTAGGTCAGGCTTGGGCTGGGGCTCAAGCGCGTGCCCGTGCGAGAGTTTTCCCGCGCTGGGCAGCGATTGTGAGAGGCCCTACTGACGTTCATGAGATTCCAGTGGCGGGTGGTAGTCGATTTGTCACCACCCGGATGGGATTGGGGTGTCTATCGCAATTCCTCTGCTGCCCGTATCCTATGAAGCATCAGGGGGCAGCGGAACCTGAAGAAGAGACCGGGTAGCGGGGGCGCCCGGTCTTTTCGCTTGTAATGGGGGTCTGCAGGGAGCGGACGATGTGTCTCATATATCGGTTGCTCTTCTTCGATCTGGTGAGGTTGATCCCCACGGAGCGAATTATCTGCTTGTACAGGACCAGTTGGCCCAGCATGACCATGACTATTGCCTTGGCCGCGGCATGGTGACTTTCGAGCGGCAGCGGATTGCTGGCGCCCGGGTTGGATGCCTGCGCGTACTCTTTTGCCACGCGTCGTACGAACTTGTCTACAGCTTTATTGATGGTGGGTGAGCCCTCGGGCAGTCTGAGCGCCAGGTAGGCCAGGAGCGGACGCTGTCCGGCCGAGGAAGGATTGAAGGACATCCGCAGGCCTTTGGATAGATCAATGCGTAAGAGGACGTCCAGCTTGGCGGCAGCCACATTGTCACAGACATCCAACAAGAGGCTGTCAACTGGTTTGTGTATGGGGGTAGGTGATCACGTTAGAGGTGGGGGTTGATCCGCTCGGGGTAAGCGAGGGCGAGTTGGGCGAGGGCTTGCTTCCACTTGGTGGTGACAGCTCCTTGTATGAGCTTGCCGGGAGCTGACTTCTTGGGGGCTCCTGCGGCTCTTTTCTCCTTTTCCTTCTGGCGTTCCCTGGCTCTTTTGTCTTCGATGTTGCAGATGGCCAGCCAGAGAAGTTTGACGACGGCCTGGTCGTTGGGGAAGTGCCCCCGGTTCTTGATGATCTTCCTCAGTTGGTAGTTGAGCGACTCGATCGCGTTAGTCGTATAAATGACCCTCCTTAGTTCGGCTGGGAACGCCAGGAACGGAGTGAACCGCTCCCAGGCATCCCGGAATGTCTTCGCTGCAGTAGGGTACTTGCGGCCCAGCTCACTGGCTTCGAACGCCTCCAGTTCAGCCATGGCCTCCTCGGCGTTCACAGCGGTGTAGACGGGTTTGAGACTGGCAGCGACGCGCTTACGGTCCTGGTAACCAACAAAGCGCAAGGCGGCCCTTATCAAGTGAACGACGCAGGTTTGCACGGTCGCCAGCGGCCAGGTAGCCTCGATCGCTTCTGGCAGGCCGGTAAGGCCATCACAGCAGAGGATGAGCACGTCCCTGACACCGCGGTTGGAGAGCTCGGCGCACACGCTGCCCCAGAATTTCGCTCCTTCGGTGGCTTGCACCCAGATGCCCAGGACGTGCTTGATGCCGTCCATGTCCACACCGATGGCGATGTAGGCCGACTTGTTCTTCACCACGGCGCCATCCCTGACCTTGACGACGATGGCGTCGAGGTAGATGACCGGGTAGAGCGCCTCCAGGGGCCGGGTTTGCCAGGCGAGGACCTCATCGAGAATCTCGTCAGTGATCTTGCTGATCGTCTCGTGACTCAGTTCCGTGCCGATCGTGGTGGCCAGGTGATGCTGGATGTCGCGGATGGTCATGCCGCCGGCGTAGAGGCTGATGATCATCTCATCCAGCCCTCCCAGGCGCCGTTGGCCCTTGGGTACCAGCCGGGGCGTGAACGTGCCCTGGCGGTCCCTGGGGACGCTCAGGGGTACACTCCCAGCCTCGGTAGCGACCGTCTTCTGGCTGCTGCCATTCCGGGAGTTCTCGAACAGGCCGGCACTCGGGTCGCCCTTCTCGTAACCCAGGTGGCTGGTCATCTCGGCTTGCAGGCCCCGCTCGAGGACTGCCTTGATCATTTCTGGAATCAGGCCGCCAGTGCCGGAGAGTTGCACCTGCCCGGAATCAATCTGCTTGAACAGGCCGTCCAAGGCTCCGGAGGCGGCAAGATCAGCAGCCGAAAACTGCGGCTCCGCCGGGCTGGCAGCTTCTGCCAGGAGATCCGACTGATTCGAATTCTCGACAGTTTCAAATGACGGATGGGACTTCGAAGTAGACAACGCTGTAAATCCTTCCTACCCACCCGCCATACACAATCTATTTGATACCCTCCTTCATCGAGATCTTCTACAACCGCAAACGCCGGCACTCGGCACTCGGGCACATCAGCCCAGACGAGTACGAAAAACGGTACCCTCAACACCAAGCCGCCGCCTAACCGCAGCGGTAATCACCGGTCCACGAGACCGGGGTTACTCCAGATTCGGATTTCCGGTTGGAGTTCGAAAAAGACAACGCAAGGAATCCTTCCTACC
>CALKAQ010000110.1 GCA_937983075.1 uncultured bacterium
TAGTCACCGACCTGCACGCTGGAATCCAATTTACACCACTTGACGGGACGTGACCAGAAACCGAGGTGGTGGTAAAAAGCCAGGCGAAAACGACATCCTCTCGGAAGTAAGTCGAGGCATGTCAAAAATGGCTTTCTGTCCTTCGGCGGCTGTACAATTGACATCGAACTCAACGGCTGGAGGGGGAGGGGCTTCAGCCAAGTATGACATATCGACAGTTCTGCCTTGAACCATCCTCTGCCGCGAATATGAAGAGGACATAAAGGTTACGTAAAACTTTACGGTCAAGCTGCTCGGCCTCAATAGATGTGCTGGCCAAATAGTCCATGCTCTGCGTCATTTAGGCTCCAAATCTTGCCTTTTTGTAGCGAGAACTGAGCGACCAACAGCTCTCGATTACGTTCCTTCATCTTTCAGCCACTTTCGCCCCCGCTCAGAGATTTCCCAGACGCCGACCGGCGAGTCGCTTTTCATCAACCCTTCACGCACAAGGGTGTTTCGACACCATTGCGCCGTGTTTCTCCAGCGGGCGGTGCGTGGATCGGAACGAAGGGGTTCTTTGTCGTAACTGTTGAGCACGTCGTTCATCTTTGATTCGACTCTATCCAGTACTTCCCGAGTGCGTCCCGATCCCCCGAGTTCGATCAACGTTTCTAAAATAGGAATGCGGAACGCTTCTTCAGGGGTGCGCAAACCGCGCGGTAATCTACGAATGACCCGCCGGGTCGTTTTGCGTTCTCTTGCCGTAAGCCCTTTGATGGATCTAGATAAGGTATTCCACTCCCGTTGCAAGGCTTTGATTTTGTCCCGAAAATCCGCAAGACTCTCGGCCTGGGCAACGGCTTGGCGTGCTTTGTCGTAGTCGCCCGTACGGAAAGCCTCGGCTCCGGACTCGTTGAGGCCACTCACAATCGCTTCGATTTCTTCCAACAGAATCTCAAAAGCGGCCTGGACTTCGTTCGTTTCCAACTTGAACCCTCCCAGACGCTGCCACGAAAACGTTCTCCCTTCGGTTACGACACATCAATCGGCACCCCTACGGCCCGACCGGCGAACCGACTACGTCACCGGCCTTCTTTTTTAAAACAAATCCCGTTTAGTATGTATAACAGCAGGGCCCATCGTTGACCGTGCAACGTTTTCCCGGGTAGACGACGCGGGGTTAAGTCCCTCAAGAAACGACCCACTCCTTGCAGAGTTCTTCGGTTTGCTTAAGTACCAGTTCCGTCGCCTGTTCCCGCTTGTCCGGCGGATAGCCGTATTTCCGTAAGATGCGTTTGACCAATACCCGCAGTTGGGCGCGCGCACTCTCTCTTCGGCTCCAGTCCACAGTCACACTGTTGCGCACCCTATCCACCAACTCGCGGGCAATTCCCTTCAAAGTTTCATTCCCAAGGACCTGTACGGCGCTTTCATTGGCCGCCAACGCGTAGTAAAAGGCCACCTCGTCCTCGGAAAGCCCCAGTTTCTCACCCCGGCGGTGCGCGACCTGCATCTCTTTGGCGATGGCGATCAATTCCTCAATAACCTGTGCGGCCTCGATAGCCCGGTTGTGATACTTTTTGAGCGCTTGCTCGAGCAGCTCGGAAAAGGCCCGCGATTGCACGACGTTCTTCCTGAAACGCACCCGGATTTCATCTTGCAAGAGTTTTTTCAGGGTCTCAACCGCCAGGTTCTTGTGAGGGAGTCCACGAACTTCCGAAAGAAACTCATCCGAAAGGATAGAGATGTCGGGCTTGTCCAACCCCGCCACAGCGAAGACGTTCACGACCTCCCGCCCGGAGACCGCCCTGGAGATGAGCTGACGCACCGCTGCCTCCAGCTCTTCCGGAGTGCGCTCCGACGCACTGACGGTAGTCTTGACCAGCATGGCGCGGATCTCCTGAAACAGGGCCACCTCGTCGCGGATCGCCAACGCCGCCTCGTGCGGCACCGCCAGCGCAAAGGCCTTCGAGAGGGCCGTCACGGCATCCAGGTAGCGCTTCTTACCGTCCTGCTGGCCAAGAATGAAATCCATCGCCGCGGCGATGCCTTGCAAGCGCTCCTGTGGCTCGGCTTCCAGCAGCCGCCGATAGTCGAATCCATACAGGATGCCGCGGACGACTTCGTATTTTTCCTGCATCACCGCCACGGCTTCGCTCTGATCGAAAGCCGCTTTGCCGCGCCCGCCACTTTCCGCATACACAGCCAGCGCGTTCTTGAGCGAATTGGCAATGCCCAGATAATCCACCACCAGCCCGCCGGGCTTATCGCGAAACACGCGGTTTACGCGGGCGATGGCTTGCATCAAGTTGTGGCCGCTCATCGGCTTGTCGATGTACATAGTGTGCAAACAGGGCGCATCGAAGCCGGTCAGCCACATGTCCCGCACGATCACCAGTTCCAGTTCGTCGTCCGGGTCCTTGAATCGTCGCGCCAGCAAATCGCGAGCCGTTTTGTTCCGTATGTGCGGCTGCCAATCGGCGGGATCCGAGGCGTCGCCAGTCATTACCACTTTGATCTTGCCTTTGGCATCGTCGTCGCTATGCCACTCCGGGCGTAGCGCCGTGAGCGCTTTATACATCTCCACGCAGATGCGGCGGCTCATGCAGACGATCATGCCTTTGCCGAACAGCGCCTCGCGCCGACGCTCCCAATGCGCCACCAAATCCTCGGCCACAAGTCGAATGCGTTTTTCCGCCCCCACGAGTGCTTCTAGGGACGCCCATTTGCTCTTCAGCCGTTCTCTGCGGGCGTCGTCTTCCTCATCTTCGGTGATCTCCTCAAACTCCTCATCCAGCCTCGGCTTTTCAGACTCCTCGAGTTCGATTTTCGCCAGGCGGCTTTCGTAGTAAATGGGTACCGTGGCGCCATCCTCCACCGCTCGCTGGATGTCGTAGATGGAAATGTAATCGCCGAAGACCGCGCGGGTGTTGCGGTCGTCCTTTTCGATGGGCGTGCCGGTGAACCCGATGAACGAGGCGTTGGGCAGGGCGTCACGGATGTGGCGCGCGAAACCGTCGATAAAGTCGTACTGGCTGCGGTGAGCCTCGTCGGCGATGACCACGATGTTGCGCCGCTCGGAAAGCAGAGGGTAGCGATCGCCTTTGTTGTCGGGAAAGAACTTCTGGATGGTGGTGAAAATCACCCCACCGGAGGCCACCTGCAACAGTTCCCGCAAATGGGCGCGGCTTTCCGCCTGCACTGGTGTTTGCCGCAGAAGTTGCTGATTTGCGGCGAAGGTACCGAAGAGCTGGTCGTCCAAGTCGTTGCGGTCGGTGATGACGACTATGGTGGGATTTTCCATCGCCGGGTGGCGGATGACTTTGCCGGCGTAGAACACCATGGAGAGGCTCTTGCCCGAGCCTTGGGTATGCCAGATGACGCCGGCGCGGCGATCGCCGAAGCGAGTTGCGTACTCGGCGGAAGGCTCTTTGACGGAAAAGGGGTCAGTCGCCTCGGCCTCGATGAATCGGGCATAAAGCGCATTCGGGTCGCCTTGGATGCCACAGGCAATCAATGTGGAGGCCAGCGCTTGGTTGACGGCGTGATACTGATGATAGCCCGCGGCCTTCTTGGCGATGCCGGCCTTGCCACCGCCGTTATCCTCAAACGTAATGAAATTCAAGACATAATCCAAAAATCGGCGCGGCTCCAGCATGCCCCGCAGCAACGTCGTTATCCCCGCTTGGAGGACGCCCTCGCTCTGCTTTTCGTTGCCCGGCTCACGATAAAGGTCGGTGCCGTCGATGGTGCGCCAGGGCATGAAGCGGTCCCAGCCGCTCGTGAGCGTGCCGAAGCGCGCTTGCATGCCGTCGGAGATCATCAAAAGTTCGTTGTAGGCAAACAGCGACGGGATTTCTTCCTTGTAGGTCTGAAGTTGATTGAACGCGGACCGCAAAGACGCCTGGACGGCGCCGGGATTTTTGAGTTCGACCACCACCAGCGGCAAGCCGTTGACGAAGAGCACGATATCCGGCCGCCGCTCCTTCTTGTTTTCGATCACGGTGAACTGATTGACCGCCAGCCAGTCATTGTTTTCGGGATGCCCGATGTCCAGTAACCAGACTTTGCCGTGCTTTTCCCCTTCCGGTCCCATCCAGGAAACGTCCACGCCGTCGGTGAGCAGGCGGTGGAAGCGGCGGTTGTTTTCCACGATCGCTGGACTCTCAGACGTCAACACCTGGCGCAGCGCCTCTTCGATGGCAACCGGCGGCAGCTCGGGATTGATGCGCTCGAGGGCCTCCCGAAGGCGACCGACCAGCACTACGTCACTGTAACGCCCGCGTTCCGGCGAAGGTCCGTCCGGGGCAAGGTCGGGCCCGAAGGCAGTTTGCCAACCTAGGGCCTGTAGTTCGTCCAGGACCATCTTTTCGATAGCGTCTTCGGTAAGACTACTCATTGACGATCCCGCCTTTGATTTCTCGTGCCAGCCACTCAAGCAAGGGCTCTATCTGGTCTTCGCTCAAACCATCGATTTGTGCCAAACGCATGAGCCGCTTCAAGGTCACGCGCACCGTCGCCCGCTTCGATTTACGTTTCGACCAATCCGTCACCGCGAGCTGCTCCATCTCAGCGAGCAGCCTGTTCACGAAGCGCAGTACCTCCTGCGCTTGAGTGTCCTCGCCGTTCAACAAGCCGTGAATCACGAACTCATAAAGGGGATGAACCTTTGCCCGGTACCTTCCCTCATACGCATCGAGAAGCTGCAATTTCGATGGCTCTGGGGCCGGCTCCACCGGAGTCGTTGCCGTCTCCGAGGCCACGGCCTTGCCCGCCTCTGCGTCCGCTTCCGAGACAGGCTCGGGCTCTTGCTCGGGTTTTATGGTCGAAACATCCTGCAACGCTTCGAGCACACTTATGTAGGCCTGCCGGTCCAGGTGGTACAGTAACTCACTGGGCGGCACTCGGAGTTCGATGGCATCATCCGGTTGGTTGCCGGCCAGAATGCGCACCACCAGGACGCCTTCTTCGAGGTCTACCTCGCTCTCCAGCGTACATCCCGCGTCAATTCGCTCGTTCAGATGCCGAAAGCGGTCCGGCGGTTCTCTGGTAGTGCGGAGATTCGGTTGTTTACCATCATAGGCACTGAGGATTAAATCAATGACGGAATCGGCCGACAGTAGATACACCCTCGCATGGCGGTTTGAAAGCGAGTCGAAAAAGCCGTCCTTACCGTGGGCCACAGTCCCGTCTTGATTGCGAAGCTGGTTCAGTGCTTCGGCAAGTTTGTTGTGTGCTGAAATTACCTTGCCCAGCGGACCCACACCACGCTGATCGCGTAGCCCCAAAGCCTCCACTACGCAGGAAAGCAGCTCCGTCGTCGAGGGCGCGGAAGATGCCGGTGGCGTGGCGCCAAGTTCGTTGATGACCGTCCAACACACTGTCTCTAAAAAGGATTTTGTTAACTCGATTAGACTGCTGCCTTCCTTCTCATACGTGTTCACGAGATCGTCGTAGTGCTGCCTCAGGTTTGGTGCATGGGGCCAGCGTTCGTACGCTGCTCGGAAAGCAGGGGCGACCTCGTCCAACGCACGCTTCACAGCGCATCCTCCAGAATCTTCTCCACATCCGGTACGCACAGTTCGCCGGAAATAAGTTTGGGCAGCAGAGTGTCGCGGAGGTTTGTTAGTGTTACAGAAGAGCCAGCGTTTTCAACGATTTGCTTGTAAAACGCCCCCGTTATTTCCGCGAAGTTATCCAAGATTGCATCTGAAGGCCGAAGGGCGGGTATAGTGCGGAAATTCTTCTTACTGATCTCAGAAAATGTTGTGCCACCAGCTTTTCCTTTTATTACATCCATGTTGTTCTTGGCCCAAAAGAGGGCATAGTAGTTAGGGATCTCGCCATCGCAGATCATGGCAATAATGCCTTGGTTTATGGAAACTGGAACTTCGTTGATGGCCAAATATCCAATCGGTGCTCTTGACGAGAGAAGGACGGTGCCAGCAGGAAGGCGTTTGGAACTGATTCTCTCAACGCCAGCATCGGTAATATGCCTCGCTGTGTCGAGAACCACAGGAGCATCAAGCGCCGCCATATCTTTGGGTGTCAAGAATGGATTGGTGCCTCCTTCCCAATAAACGGGGTTCTTGGTGCTGGGCGTAGCGCCACCAACGCACTTAGCAAGTTCGCCAATTGCCTTCACCTCCCACCCCTCCGGAATCGGCCCCAGTTCCGAATCCACGAAGCGGTCCGGGAAAAGGCGAAGGATCTCCTCAGGCAGCCCGAGGCGGTCGGGGTTTTCACGGTAGTGGGCGGCGCGGTCCGCGAATTTGTCGGGGATGGGGTTGCCGGCCTTGAGGGCGTTCACCACCACCGGGTCGAAGTCCACGAACCAGGACTTAAACAACGCCTGCGCCATGGCCTCCAGCGTTTCGTTCATGCGCCGGTTGAGTTCGATCTTGTCGTCCAGCGTGCCAAGGATGCGGGCGATGGCGCGTTGTTCGGGGAGAGGAGGCACCGGGACTTCGAAGCCAGCCAGTGACTCGGCGGGAACTCGCTGCCTACCGGAGCTTCCTGACATTTGAGCGATTGCAAAGGACCTAAATTCATTCCATCGTGTTAGATAGAATGCGAAATCGTTATCTGTGACACCCTTTCGACCGCGAAGCACGATAAACTCCGTTGAACCAAAAGCGGGACCGTAATGCGTGTCATCCGGAACGTATC
>CALKAQ010000111.1 GCA_937983075.1 uncultured bacterium
AGTTCACGGGGCACTCCGTTAGCCCCTAGCCTCATTTTCATCTTCTTCACCTCCTCGTATATTAAGATTTAGGGAGAATATTTTAGGCTCTTCCCCCCTTGAACCTTTAAAACTAAATGAGCAAATTTAGACTTGGATCCTGACGCATATCCCTGGATAATAGAATCATGGAAAAGGATCTATCTGGGAAAAGACTTCGTTCTCCTGTAGTTTAACTACATTAAAAGATTGTCTCCCGGCCCAACGATGTACTGCAAACTCACAAGCTGTATCTCCCGCCTTTTGATACCAGCGGTAGTAGCCACTGGGCAGCTTATCAAAAACGGGTTGGAATACTCATGCGCGAGGTTGTTGCCAAGCGTTGGATACCAGGGATATACACCAGGACCCGAGTCTTTCCAAATTTACCCTGAAAGGAGGTCCTGCCCCATGAAATTGTTTGTTGGTATCGATGTAAGTTCACAAAAATTAGATGTCTGCTTCATGGATAGCGAAGACCAAGTTTTACACGAAGCTGCGCTGTCAAATGATATCACCGGAGCTTCCGAAATCAAAGAAATCATTCTAAAACTCAACGAGAACGTTGAATACGACGTCATCAAAGTCGGCATGGAATCTACTTCGGTCTACAGTTTTCACCCAGCAACCTTCCTGGCTGAAGATGCAGAGCTGAAGGAACTAGGCATTGAAGTCATTGTTCAGAATCCCAAAGCTATTGCTCGTTTTAAAGGCCTTTTCGAAGAAGACAAAACCGATACTATTGATGCCCGTAGAATAGCTGACTTTTTGCGTCTTGGCTTGCATGGTACAACCGTCATTAAGGAAGAAAATTACGTGGCTCTGCAACGATTAACCCGCTCTCGTTACCAGCTCGTTCAGCAGATGACAGAATGCAAACAACATTTCTTAGAGAACCTTTACTACAAGTGCAACACTCTAACCAGGGATGTTGAAACATCCGTCTTTGGCGCCACCATGATGGATTTACTTACAGAATCCCTGTCTTTCGGCGAAATTGCCGAAATGGAAGTCGAGGATTTAGCTGCAATACTCCAACAAAAAGGGCGAGGACGCTTCGGTAACCCTGATAAACTAGCCAAGGCCATCAGCAAAGCAATTCGAGACTCTTATCGCCTTGGAAAGGTTTTGGAAGGTTCTGTAGACGTTGTGCTGGCAACCTATGCCATGATGATTAAAACGATCAAGCAACAAATTAAAGAGCTGGACAAAGCAATTGAAGCCCTTCTAGAAGTAATTTCAGAAAGCCAGTGCCTACTGAGCATCCCGGGTATTGGTCCAGTATTCACTGCCGGTATCTTGGCCGAAATCGGGCAAATTGAGCGTTTTGAGGACCAAGCCAAACTAGCTAAGTACGGCGGTCTTTACTGGAAGAGAAAGCAATCTGGTTCTTGGGAATCAGAGCGAACTTCATTAACCCGCACAGGCAATCACTATTTGCGCTATTACCTTATTGAAGCTGCCAATTCGGTAAAAAACCGCGAGCCTGTGTACAAGGAGTACTATTACAAAAAGTACAATGAAGTTCCCAAGCATAAACACAAACGAGCACTCGTGCTAACAGCAAGAAAACTCGTGCGACTGGTGGATGTGCTACTACGCAACCACCAACTCTATACGCCGGAAAGGAGCGTATGAGTATCGAGTAAACTCGCGTCGCAATTCCTCTCCACACCGAACACTGGTTCTGAAAATGGCCGGTTTTATTTCCTGAACCCTTTTTTAGTTTCCTTTGGTACTTTCAAGAAAATTTCTCTGTATCACCCTCTTGACTTAATACCACAAGTCTTTCT
>CALKAQ010000112.1 GCA_937983075.1 uncultured bacterium
TTCTGCGTCTGGCAGCGCCTCAATTCACGATGATCTCAGAGAAGAATATGACGAACTTTGCGCTGAACTAAAGCGATATACGGACAAGCTCCACACGAAAATCGGAGATCAAGAATGGACGGTACATGATGCGCTCTGGGCGTACCTCCTTGCCAAGTCGGAAACAGAGAGATTAGGCGCTCCGAACTCTCTCTACGAACTTGAGTTAAACGGTGCTGAATCTTTTACGCGGTCGGACATGGATCGGCGGATACGATTGCTCGAGGCAATTGAGCAATTGGCTGTCCAGCTCAAAGAAACCTATGGTTCTTTGTACAGTCATCCGTGGTATGGAATGAACGTGGGAAATCTTTCACCATTTGAATATGCGGCGTTAAAGGAACGGGTAGAAGGCTGGGCTAGCGCCGTCAGTCAATTGGTCGATCGAGTAAGATCGAACTCTGAATTGGGTTTGAGTACGCGATCAATCGTTGCAGATGTCCAAAATCTGGTTTCCGTGATACGGTCTCTGCCGGAGGACGACCGGGTACAAATAGATACGTTAAGTATTTTAATCCGGAATGATGCCTATGAGTCGGCGCAGTCGTTCTTTGAGCAGCTCCAAGAGTATAACCGGCTCATACGAGAAATTCACGATCTCGTTCGGCATAACAGTCGACTAACTCCGGATACGATCAGCGATTTAGCTGGCCAATGGGAAGCGACAGCCAAAGATGTAGCACAACTGAAAGGAACAGTGGCGAACCTTGGCCATACAGCCGACAATCTGGAAAAATTCGCACAGTCTCTATCTGATTTGAAGCATTGGGCTCATCCTCTGTTGGAACTTGTCAGTCCGAGCGTTGAACCGAGTTTGATGAACATCGAGCGGTTAGTCACGGCTGTTCGGATGTTGCGAGACGTTCCGAGACAAGCATTATCCTTACGTACGGAGTCATTAGTGCATCCTGACTCGGAATCCGTTTTGGTCGCAGCTGAGGAGCAGGCGAAAGAATTGGTCCGAGAAAGGGAGCTCTTGACCCAAGATTTTATTTTGCAAGCTTCGGACGATCCTGAAGAGCTAGAGGCTAATGCAAAGGCACTTCGATCAGCAGGTCTTTTGAGTGTATTGTCATCCGATGTGCGCCGCGCCAAACGTGCTTGGATAGGGCGGAGGCGAACAAGAGGCAAAGCGAACCGAGAGCAAATGGCAGCTGATTTAGAGCGACTTGCTGGTTATTATCGTGGGATACGTGATTTGGAGACAAACCAATTTTTAAAGCAGATTTGCGGAACGGCCTATCGAGGAATCGATACGAACTTCGATCACCTGCTTTCAATCGTGGATTTTGCCAAGGAAGTTCGGAGACAGTTTAGTTTGGTAGACGCAGCAAGTGTTGCATTTAGACACCTTCTCTTACACGGTGACCGGGAAATTCTAGATGCGTTGATGGAGGGGGTTGATGAACGACGAGAAAAAACGTTTTCCGATCTGAAAGTTGATTTGGATAATAGTGGTTTCGTGATCGATGAAAAACAAAGTGTTGATGATATCCAGGCGTTGTTTTTGAAGACCGCAAATGAGCTGAGGACTCTTTATGCGGACCTCAAGGAACTCGGAATACGCGATGAAGTGGAATTCAGTCAACTTCCGTACCTCATCCAACTGATCGCTGATGCGAATGCTAGCCAGGCGGTTTTAGATTGCAATGCGTCGGTGAGCAGGGTATTGGGGAACATATTTTCCGGTGCCGACACAGATATCGTGACGTTAGGAATGTACTTGGACATAGCACGTAAGTTGAGAAGTATGTGTGGCGAGGAAACATCACGCCGGATCCTCACGGTATGGGCGCATTCGGGGCTCCATCATTTGAATGAAATTGCCGACCGGTTGGAGGAGTGCATTGAGAACGAGTTAAAGAGGCGCCAGGCTGTCCTCGATCTCTGCCCAATCGATTGGCCTGCATTCATCGAAGCGGAAGAACCGTCTCAAGCCTCACTAGAAATACTCGCAAACCGACTAAAAGCCATAAGGGAAGATGAAAATGGTCTTGCTTCCTGGGCCGAACTCGTTCGCTTGTTCGAAGAGGGTTCGACGTTGGAAGTGGATATCATTTGGCAGGCTTTTACAAGGCGACGCCAGGAGCTCGTTGGTCTCAAGCCAGCCTTTGAAATGCTGTTTTTTCGGACGCTTCTCATTACAGCGTACAAGAACGATGATGAATTAAAACGACTTTCGGGGGCGAGACAAGAACAGCTGCGAGATCGATTCCGTCGTGTCGATCAATTGATGATCGAACGGAACCGTCATCTACTCGCAACGCGGCTCTTACGCAATAAACCGCCTGCGGGCAATGGCATCGGGCCCAAAAGCACTTGGACGAATTTGGCCTTGTTGGAGAACGAGATATCCAAGCAGCGAAGACATATCCCGTTGCGTAAGCTCATTCAACGCGCCGCTGGAGCCATTCAAGCATTGAAACCGTGCTGGATGATGTCTCCGGCATCGGTAGCTCAGTTTCTTGAACCTGGTTATGTTGAGTTTGACCTTTTGGTGATTGATGAAGCATCTCAGCTAAAACCCGAGGAAGCCATTGGAGCTATTGCACGCTCGAAACAGGTTGTGATTGTTGGCGACCCGGAGCAGTTGCCGCCAACTACGTTCTTTCATCGCATCGCTGTGGATAACGAGGACGACTTGGAAGAGTCTATCGATCAGGAGTCGATCTTGGATCAGGCGAAAAACATTTTCCGGCCCGCCCGCCGTTTACTCTGGCATTATCGTTCGCGCCACGAGAGCTTGATCGCGTTTTCCAATGAACACTTTTACGATAAATCGCTTGTTGTGTTCCCGTCTCCTACACCGGCAGCGGAGAACCTCGGGGTACGTTATGTCTATGTAGAAGGCATCTATCAACCCCGAGTCAACGTGAATCCCATTGAAGCCGAAACCGTTGTAGAAACAGCGATACGTTTTATGAAAGAGAACGCCGAGAAGTCTCTCGGCATTGTCTGCATGAACAAATCGCAAACCGACTATATCGTAGAACTCATGAATGAACGCTTGGCTGTGGATCCAGATGCCGAGGCGTATCGACAACGATGGGAACATACACTTGAACCTTTCTTTGTCAAGAATTTGGAGAACGTTCAAGGGGATGAGCGGGACGTCATCTTTGTGTCGACTGTGTTCGGGCCGGACAAGCCAGGAGGTAAGGTGGCGCAGCAATTTGGACCTATCAACTTGGCGCATGGTCATCGCAGGCTTAACGTGTTGTTCAGTCGCGCCAAAGAGCAGTTGGTACTGTTCTCATCATTGAAACCAGACGATGTAGTCCCGTCGGCAACCAGCAGCAGGGGTGTCCGTGTATTACGTGACTACATTTTGTATGCGAAAAATGTGTCCTCAACGTTCAAGATCCATACAGATCATGTCCTTGATTCTCACTTTAAGCAATTCATAGTAAAAGTCCTGGAGAAACATGGGTTTAAGGCAGCTCCAAATGTGGGGGTTCAGGGATATTTCATCGATATCGGAGTAGTTGATCCGGATAATCCCACTGAGTTTTTGGCGGGTCTTGAATGTGATGGAGAGACGTATCATTCAGCTCGATCAATCAAGGAGCGTGACCGCTTACGCGAAGAACGGCTTGTTGCTTTAGGTTGGAATATCTATCGAATTTGGTCGATTGACTGGTTCCACGATCCGGAGCGCGAAATCAACCGCCTGATAACGTATCTTAACGGACTGAGGAAACAATCCAACGTCGGTGATGTAGCCCTTCGGGATCCTGAACCGGTTTCGGATAAAAAGCAAAACCTCAAGGATTTCACAGCTGATGCTGGCCGGGAGACTGCTGCTGCACTTGAAAAAGCGGAAGCGATTAAGGTTTCGATGGAGGCTGAACCTGGTGTCACGATTATCTTGTCCTTTGCCGACAATCCAGACATCTTCCATACATTCACTTACAGCGATCAAGGAGAGGATTTGTCTCAGGGGTTACTTGCTGTAGATTCACCCTTAGGCCAAAGGTTAATCAATGCCAGGATCAAAGATCCCATTGAGGTGAATTGGGGTGGCGAGAGACGAAAGGTGATCGTACATGAGAAGAAATTGCCAAAGTATAAGCCGAAGAAACGTTTTGAACCCGATAGCTGGAGGTATTGGTGAATTTTTCAGCATGCAGTTTGCCTCTTCCATACCCACCCAATCCCCGCGTTGACAACTTCCTTAAATACGTGGTAGTCTTTGCTTGTTAGGGCAGCCGAAATGGATGTAAAAGGATTGCCAAATGGCAGCGGAGAGCCATGGCGAAATCAACCGTTGAGGCGATACGGAGGACCAGGATGAGCGCCACCCAACAAGCAGAGCACCTGCCAGCCGACACAACTTCACCGTTGGCAGAGACGGTGGAGCGCATCAACGCGCTCAATACATACCGCACCTATCGCATGGGGATTCCCGACGACACTGAAGGGTGGGTCCGGTTGAGCCGCTTTGCGGACGCCGGGATGCTCTCAACCTGGTTTGAAGCGCTCGTCGGTCAGCTCGACGATCGGCACGCAGCGGCTGTCGCCCTGGGAAGAACCGTCGTCAGCACGGTTGTGCTGCCCTGGGCTTTCCCCGTATTGGTGGAATCCCGCTTTCCGCTCGGCTCGGCGGACGACACGGCGGTGCATCGACATGCGCAAGGCTGGATTGACGCCGTAGCGTATGGCTATGAGCGCGTGGCCGTCTTGCCCGATGATCCGGCTGCCGGCTGGTCCGACGTCGAAGTGGTTCCTGATCGCGAGGCTCTCCTGGATGCCCTTGCAGAGAAACTGGTCGAAGTCGAACCGTTCTTCGCTGCATTGCGCAGCGTTTACCGCCTCGGATGGGCGGTGCTCTGGGGTGAGCTGGCCGATCAGGTGGGCACGGCAGCGCTTTGGTTGGCGCGCCTGATGAACCGGAACCGTTGGGCCGCCTGGCGCGACGCGGAAATGATTTTCGATCGCTTGCAGATCCGGCAAGCGCAGGCACGGGTGCGTCCTCGAGTGTTTCCGGTGGCTTGGAGCGGCGGGGAAGAGCTGTTCGCAGTGCGGGGCACTTGCTGCTTGAACTATCGCACCGTCAAGGAGCCGACGCCTGAAGGCAAGGAATATTGCACCACGTGTCCGCTGCGCAGCGATACATGGCGTATGCCGCTCTTGCAGGAACAGCTTGAAGGGAAACCGGCAACATGACGACTCGTGACGTGGGGACTGCCGTCGCGGCTGAAAACAAACGCGTACGCATGCTGTTTCGTTCGCCTTCCGCCAAAGTGGGCGTGCTGATGGCGGGGTGCGTTCTTTTGGCAATCGTGGTCGTGCTTGGACTGCGTTTCGGCTCGCTTCCCATCACGAACTGGGATGCGATCAACGCTCTGGTCAACTACTCGCCGGATTCCTATGAGCAGACGGTCGTCCGCTATTTGCGCCTGCCGCGGATGGTGATCGGCTTGGGCGTCGGAGCGGCTCTGGCGGTAGCCGGAGCGGCCATGCAAGCGACCACGCGCAATCCGCTGGCGGATCCGTCGATCCTCGGGGTGAACAGCGGGGCGGCGTTGGGGATCATCACCGCCGTCTACCTCGGCCAGCTGACGCATCCGCTGCACTTTGTCTGGTTTGCGTTCGCCGGAGGCATGGTCGCCGCGGCGATTGTCTACGCGTTTGGTTCCGTCGGATCCGGAGGCGTATCGCCGGTGAAGCTTGCGCTGGCCGGAGTCGTCGTCACCGCGCTGTTGAACTCGTGGCTTACCGCCGTGCTGCTGCTCCATCAAGAGACGCTCGATGTCATCCGCTTTTGGTTGGCCGGCTCGTTGGCCGGGCGGGACATCAACGTGTTTTACGCCGTCTTGCCGTTTCTCGCCGTCGGCGTCGTGGGCATGCTGCTGGCGGGAAACCAGCTCAACGTGTTGAGCCTGGGGGACGACACGGCCCGCGTGCTCGGCATGCCAATCGGCAAGATCCGCATGCTCGTCACCGCTTTGAGCGTCCTGATGGTGGGAGCAGCGGTGGCGGCCGCAGGGCCGATTGGTTTTGTTGGGCTTGCCGTGCCGCACATCGTCCGTGGCTTCGTCGGTCCCGATTACCGCTGGGTGCTGCCGTTTTGCGTCGTGTTCGGGCCCTTGATGCTGTTGTTGGCGGACATTCTCGGACGGGTCATCGCCCGACCGGGCGAAGTGCATGTCGGAATCGTCACCGCCTTTGTGGGCGCACCCTTCTTGATTTGGCTGGCTCGCCGCAGGCAGGTGGCGGATGTATGACAACCCGCACCTCGGCGCCACCATCCCGGTCGGAGCCGTCGGGCGTCCGGGTGATCCGGCTGGGAGCGTTTTCCTTTCGGGTCCGGCTGCGGGTCGCTGGGCTCGTTGCTGTTGCTGCTGTGGTGGTCGTCGGCCTGATGGCGTGGAGCCTGACGCTCGGCAACTACGCTCTCAGCCTGGCCGAAATCCACGGCGCGCTGAAGGGGACGGCGAGCGCCGATGCCCGCTTTATCGTCGTCGATCTCCGGCTGCCGAGGCTGTTGACCGCAGTTGCCGTCGGCTCCATGCTGGCCATGTCCGGGGCGA
The DNA here is from genome assembly GCA_937983075.1 of uncultured bacterium. GTDB lineage: Bacteria > Bacillota > Limnochordia > DTU080 > JAAYLA01 > CALKAQ01. The sequence goes on from CALKAQ010000112.1 coordinate 6,573, forward strand.
TCTTCCAGGGGATTCTGCGCAACCCGCTCGTATCGCCCGACATCATCGGCATCAACGCCGGGGCGAGCGTCGGTGCCCTGCTGTTGATCGTCACGCGGCAGCCGCTCGCTTATCTGCCGGCCGCCGCCTTTGTCGGAGGACTCGTCGCCGCAGCGGCGATTTATGCGCTCACGTGGAGGGGGCACATCTCGGGAGCGCGGCTCATCCTCGTCGGCATGGGGATGAACGCCATGCTGACCGCCACGACGACGTACTTGCTCACTCAGGCGGAAATCCGCGACGCGAGCCGGGCGGTGTTGTGGATGACCGGCAGCGTCTACGGCAGCGACTGGGGAGACGTTCGCCTGCTCGTCGTGTCGCTCGCCGTGCTCGTGCCGCTGGGGGCGGCATTGATGTGGTCGCTGCGTGTGCTGCAGCTGGGCGATCTCACCGCCCATACGTTGGGCATGCCGGTCGAACGCATCCGGCTTTTCCTGATCATCACCGGATGCGCATTGAGCGGCATCGCGGTATCCGTCGCCGGGCCTATTGGTTTCGTCGCACTGATGGTGCCGCACTTCGCACGGATGCTCGCCGGTCCCATGACCGCCGGTGTGTTTGTTCTGACGGGCTTGTTGGGCGCAGCACTCGTTTTGGGTGCTGACATGATCGGGCAGCACGCAACCGGGGTGAGCCTGCCGGTCGGCGTGATCACTTCGGCGCTCGGTGCCCCGTACTTCCTCTACCTGCTGTCCCGCACGCGGGTACGGTTATAGGTGATAACGATGGTGATGGCAATGAATCGCCTGATGGCGCACGATGTGACACTTGCCTACGGTCGGTCGAAGGCCGTCGCGCAAAACCTCACCTTTCAGGTTCCGGACGGACGCGTTACGTCGATCATCGGGCCGAACGGGTGTGGGAAATCGACGTTGCTGCGGGCGCTTGCCCGTCTGATTACGCCGGTGGCCGGGACGGTGTTGCTCGACGGCGAAGCGATCCACCGGCAGCCGACGAAAGAAGTCGCCAAGCGCCTGGGGCTGTTGCCGCAGGAACAGGTGGCGCCGGACGCGATCGTCGTCGAAGATTTGGTGCGCCGCGGCCGCTATCCTCATCAATCGTTTTTGCAGCCGCTGAGCGCCAAAGATCGTGCGGCGGTGGAGCGAGCCTTGGAATTGGCGGGCATCACCGAGTTGCGAAATCGGCCCGTCGACGAGCTCTCAGGCGGACAGCGCCAACGAGCGTGGATCGCCATGGCGCTCGCCCAGGAAACGCCGATTCTTCTTCTCGATGAGCCGACGACGTATCTCGACTTGGCACACCAGTGGGAAATCTTGGAGCTCATTCGCCGCCTCAACCGGGAGGAAGGTCGCACCGTGGTGGCAGTGCTGCACGATGTCAATGCAGCGGCGTGGGTGAGTGACCACGTCGTGGCGATGCGGGCAGGGAGCATCGTCGCCGAAGGACCGCCCGAAGATGTCCTGCAGCCCGAGTTGCTGAGGCGGATTTTCGGCGTCCACTGCGATGTCGTCGAATCCGGCGGCGTGAACGTGCCAATGTGCATTGCCCGCGGGAGATCGATTTGGCGCCGGCACGAACTCATGGTTCGCTCGTTGACGGATGGCAGCGACGAGAAAGGGGCTAGGCCTGCGGAGCCTGCACTGCGGGCGGAACGCCTCGTTGCTGGATACCAAAACCGCAGGGTGGTGGAAGGAGTTTCTGTCTCCTTCCCGGCGGGCAAAGTGAGCGCGATCGTCGGCCCCAACGCCAGTGGGAAATCGACGCTTTTGCGTGCGTTGGCCCGGCTTCTGCCCGTTTCGGAGGGGACGGTTTGGCTGCATGAGCGGCCGATCGGGCGAAGCGGGCGGAAAGCCTTCGCTCGGCAGCTGGGCATGCTCGCTCAAGAGGCTCCGGTGCCACCGGGGATGTTGGTGCAAGACTTCGTCGCCATGGGACGCTATCCGCATCAGCGGTGGTACCGCCAGTGGAGTCCGGCGGATGAACGAGCCGTCGAACGGGCGCTCGAGGTGACGGGGACGTCCGAATTGCGCTGGCAGCCTGTCGAGGCCCTCTCCGGCGGCCAGCGCCAGCGTATGCGACTGGCCATGGCGCTTGCGCAGGAGACGCCGGTGCTCCTCCTCGATGAGCCGACGACTTTTTTGGATATGGCGCATCAAATCGAGGTGCTTGAGCTCGTGCGCCGGCTGAACGAAACCGAGGGCAAGACCGTCATCATGGTGTTGCACGACTTGTGCCAGGCGTGCCATTACGCCGATTACGTCGTGGCGATGAAAGACGGCAAGGTCGTGGCGGCCGGCGCTCCAAACGAAGTGGTTACGGAAGAGCTGGTTCAAAGCATTTTCGGCATGCATTGCACCGTTTTTCCGGATCCCGTGACGGGTACTCCGCTTGTTTTGCCTTACGCAGCGTCGGATACGGCGTTGCAAGAAGTTGTGCTTGAAAGCCATTGAGGAGGACAATGTTCATGCAGGAAATCGCAGGAAGCCGGTCGCTCCGGCATATCGCCTTGCCTCTGATCGCCCTGGCGGCAATGGCCTTGTTGTTGGGTGTCGTGCCTGCAGCGGCTCAGAGCGCATCTGATGCGGAAGCTGCATCAAGCCCTTTTCCGGTAGTTATTGAACACAAATTTGGTGTTACGGTCGTCCCGGAGGAGCCGAAGCGAGTCGTCTCCATCGGATACCACGACCACGAGTATTTGCTTGCAGTCGGCGTGGTGCCCGTTGCGCTGCGGTACAACTACGGGGATTATCCGTACGGCGTCTTCCCGTGGGGACAAGAGCTGTTGGGTGACGCCAAGCCCGAGCTGCTGCACGTACCCGCCGGTGAATTGGACTTTGAGGCGATCGCCGCCTGGCGTCCTGATCTAATCAGCGCCGTTCATTCCGGCATCACTCAAGAAGAGTACGAGCGGCTTTCCCGCATTGCACCGACCATCGCACAAACCGACGAATACATCGACTACGGGATGCCCTGGCAAGAGCAGGCGCTCATGATCGGTACGGCTGTGGGAAGACGGGAAGAAGCGAAAGCCGCCGTCGCCGCCGTGGACGCATACTTCGAGTCGGTGCGCCGCGAGCATCCGGAGTTCGCCGGCAAGAAAGTTGTGCTCGCCGTTTGGCGGCAAGACGGCCAAATCGGTCTCTTGGCGGAGCAGGATTTGCGGACCCGTGTCTTCACCGACCTGGGCTTCGAACTGCCGGAGAGCTTTGCGAACTTGTTTGGCGACCGATTCTACGCCTTCATCAGCCTCGAACAAATTCGCATGCTTGACGATGCCGACTTGATCGTCTGGAATCAGATGGCTTGGTCCATCGGCCGCAAGGCCATCGAGGAACATCCGCTGTATCGCAGCCTCCGCGTCGCTCGGGAAGGCCGGCACATTTTCCTTGAAGGCGTCGTCGACGACGCTTTGCAATACGGCACCGTTCTCAGCTTGCCGTACTTGCTGGATCAAGTCGTTCCGATGCTCGAAGACATCTTTTCCGCTGATCGCTAAGCCATTCCCATGTTACGCGCCGGCTTGGGCCCTTCCTTTGGGGCCCAAGCCGAGCCGCGTGCATGAAAACCTCCTCTCGGAAGCCATTGGCCACGTTCGGCGACCGCGGCGCTGATTCCCCTGCCTGGTATAATGGAGGATGAACAGAAGGGTATTTGACTGGAGGGGAAAATGGGGGCTCGAAAGTACGATCGCAGGCTTGGCATCAAAACCGTAGGCATGCGGGAATGGAAAGGTCATGCGCATTACAACCGCTATGAAGCGACCCCTTATGAAGCGCTGGAACGTCTATTCGAATCTTACCGATTTCAAAAAGGCGACAGGGTGGTCGACTTCGGCTGCGGTCGGGGAAGGGTGGCCTTTGCCATTCATCATCGGTTTCGCGTTCCGGTCGTCGGCATTGAAGCCCACGACAAAACGTATGAAGAAGCTTTGGCCAACAAGCGATCCTATCGATTGAAGGCGAAGCACATTGAAGCGCCGATTAAATTGAAATACGGGCTGGCCGAGCATTATCAAGTCAAACCCGAGGACAACCGCTTTTATTTTTTCAACCCGTTTTCGCATCGGGTGTTCCAGCGCGTGGTGAGGAACATCGTTCACTCCGTCGAGGAATCGCCCCGGACCGTGGAAGTGATTTTATACTATCCCTTGCCGGAGTATAAAGAAGTTCTCCGGAATCATTCGTTTGAACTCATCAACAAAATTCAAGTTCCGGAGGCGGAAGATGCTCTCGAGAAGTTCCTCATTTATCGGCTGTCGCCGCCGGAAAACGGCTGATGCAGCATCAACGGTTGCGACATCAAGTCGGCGATATAGATGGCCCGAGGACGGGACGCTCCTTCGGCAATGCGTCCGCCTCGGGCCTTTGGTTTACGGCTTCACTTGCTCAAACAGCCATTCACGCATTTCGACGTTGGCGTATGCCGGTACCCAGGCGAAGTGGGCCATCGGGTAGATGTACGCGCTCGCCGGATATTCCGTATAGCGCGGCGAGCCGCCGGCGTCGATGAGGGCTTGGTTGACCGCACGAACGGCGTTGATGTCGATGACAAAATCGGCTTCGGCAGCGAAATGCCAAATCGGTTTGTCGACCAGCTTTTCTGCGGCTCCGACCGGATCCCCGAACGATACAACGGGCACCATCGCCGCAAACAGATCGGGGTAGTGGATGTTAATCGCCCAAGTTCCGAAACCGCCCATCGAAATGCCAGTAGCGTATATGCGCTTTTCGTCGATGTTGTATTCTTCCATTACCTTTTGCAGGATGTTGTAGGCGGTGATCAAATATTTGGTCGGGGTGTATGGATCGCCGAAAATCGGGTTGGTCCACACGCCGTCCAAATTTTCACCTTGCGGGCTCAAATTTTCGCGCGGTGCCTGCGGGGCGAGGACAAACGCCGGCCGCACGGCTTGTTCCTCGGGTTTCGCCCAAATCGTCGCGCCTTGATTGGCAATCAGGTGGGCTTGATCGTTGTAGCCGCGCTCGCCGTTCCCGTGCAGGAAAAACACGAGCGGATACGACCGGTTTGGATCGTAGTCTTCGGGCACAAACAGGCTGTAGGCCATGTCGACGCCGGTTGTCGGGTCTTGATAGGTGAAATGCTGGAACTTGTTGACCACCGGCATGATGTCTTCACGTTCGATCGAAATCGTGTAAGTGCCGACGACGCCATCGTCATGCACGGTGATGATTAACTCGTTCATGCCCACTTCCAGACGGTATCCGGCTACATTGCCGAAACCACGGTTGACCGGGGCACCGCTGATGGTCACCTCGGCACCTTCACGGGCCGTTGCAATCACTTGAACGTTGTCGATGTCGCTTTGGACCCATGCCGTATAGTGCGTAACGTCCGGTGAGAACGCCGGAGACAATTCACCGCCGCCGCCGATGGTGACCCGCAGCTCAAGATGACTCAGCTGTCCGGGTTGGATTTCGTGAGGTTGTTCATTGTTTGCGAATGCTGGAGACATGAAAGACATCATAAGCAGTACGAAAACACTCCCAATCCATTTTACAGCACGCTTGCTCACTGAGGGCACCCCTTCCGGGAAGTTTTCAGTCGATAAAGTTTTATAAAGTTTTACCCTCCTTTTCTTCATGCTTGTCATTGGAAAATGGTTGCATCTTATCTAGTATTTTGCTCATCGTGAAGCGGATTGTCAAATGGCCCGGGTTCAAAATGGGCATTTGACGAACAAAGGGGCTGAAGGTATCGGTGGGGAAGAGGCGTACGCTGGCTTCTTGGTGTGTGGGGAACGTCTGACCGGATGATGTGTAATCTCATTATGAAATATAACTAGGGGAGTGAAGCAATCTGATTTTACCCATTGTAGGATACGGTGACCCCATTTTGAGGGCAAAGGCACAGAAGGTCAGCGAGAATTCCGCGGAACTTCAGCAGCTGATCGACGACATGATCGAAACGATGCGAGGCGCCGATGGCGCCGGATTGGCTGCACCGCAAGTGGGGCGGAGCATTCGGCTGTTTGTTGCCGATTTGACCACAGCATGGCATGCTCTGCCACAGGACCAGCGGCCGCCGATTCCGCCGCAGCCGATGGTTTGCATCAATCCGGAGATTATCGCCCGGACGTCAGATGAGGTCGAGTTTGGTGAGGGATGTTTATCTATTCCAACTTTGGTTGAATATGTACGGCGTCCCGTTGGTGTTAAAATGCGATATCTTGATCGGGACTTTCAACCGCAAGAGATCATCGGCATCAGTTACACGGCGTCGGTTCTCCAGCACGAATATGATCATCTAAACGGCGTGTTGCACATCGACTATCTGTCCCGCGAGCGAAAACAGCAGATTCAAGACAAACTGCGGGCAATTGAAATGGGACTGGTACAACCGGACTATCCCATGCGATTTGCTGGCTCGCCCGGAACGTGAAAGTTCGCATGAGCGGTCGGGATGTTGAGCCAGTCGGTACGGTGGAGCTGTTCGGGCATCTATAAACCATGTGGCGAATGGTTTGTGTTCCGGCCGATACGCCGGTGCCGCGCAGAGTCGGGCCGGCAGCGTCGCGGGAGCCCTTTTGGGCGGCGTCATACGGAGCGCCAGCAGCGGTCCCTTCAGACGAACGAGTCAGTGTGGTCTGCGCTCTGGCTGCATCCGACGCGTTCATGATGATGACATCGGGTGGACTCCGCACGCCAGGTTTCGCGCTGTGTTTTTCTGTCGGCGACCAGAGCGCGGGCGCCTTTGCCGTCCCACCACGAGCGCATGAAGGCTTCAAGGTCAACCCAGGCGAGCTCGAACACGTCATCGGGGTCATCGAGCATGCCGCCGCATGCATTCGGCGACCGACTACGATGACGATGCGCCGACACGGTTCCAATTGTGCTACAAGCGCCGATTTTGCCCCTTCGCGCATGGCAAAACCGTGACGGGCACGGCAGGCAAGCCAATGAATCACCGGGCGCAGGAAGAACGTCCGCCGGGCGACGGTCTGCTCCGCCAAGCGTCGTCGTTTCCGACCGGCCTCGCGGAAATCGTCCGGCAGGCCTCTTTTCGAGCTCCCGGCGGAATGGTGAATCTTGGGGGAGTGCTTTCCATTGCGAGGCATCCAGGGGTTCGGAGGCCAACAGCTCTTGCGCGGCGGGATCCGCTTGCGCCGCTCTGGCCAGATCGAGCAAGCGATAGCCGTGTTCGGCGCTCACGACGTTGCAGCAGCCGCATGTAAAGCTCGTCGAGAGAGGCTGGCGTCGGATCGACGCTGCGCCCACGCCGCACCATGTCCATTTGGTCTTGAATTTGTGCGGGGAGAATTTTGTCGACGTGTAGGGTGGCTCAGAGCAGCTTCAGGCGCGCTCGGTTGATGCGGCGAGCCCGCGGGCCTTGCATGGGATTGGGTTCAGCCACGGGAAGTTCGGGCTGGTGGCCGCCCATGCTGCGGTTGAATTCGCTGGCTGTCAGGCCGAGGCCGTCGTAGAAAGCCCAGAACAGTGACGTGAGGTCGAAGTACGCTCGCACATCTGCAACGACATCGTCCGGGAGCGGCGTGGCTTGGATGGCCGCTTGCATCGCTTCGAGCTCCTGTACGGTGTCGGGGGCTGTCGCTCCATCGGCGGCAACGGCTTGCAACCGCTCCTGCACCTGCTTCATCCCAGTCGAGAACCCATGGCTGTTTCATCCCATCCGTCTCTTTGTGCGTTGCAACATCGATCAAGCCTATCCGGGATTATATTGTGATTACTATCACAATGATTCCCGGGTTCATCATATGTCGTTGGGACATTGCTTGTCAACAAATGGACACCACCATGTTGCGGGGCTTATACTTGGAGACGGATAAAACGTTAGGAGGGTGTCCAATGCGCCGTCTATTGCCCGTGGCGTTTTTTCTATTTGTCACAGCTCTGACGCTCGGCGGAACCGTAGTTCACGCAGATTCCGATGCAGCGAGTGGGTTGGTGCCGGTGCGTCAAGGGGACGCGCCGATGTTGAAGATCATCCCGCGGTCGACTGATCTGGCTGCAGCCACACCTTATGTTTACAAGCACGTCGATGGAGTAGAGCTGAAGCTCTACGTGTTCGAGCCTCTGGTGCGGCTGGGAGATGAACCGGTGCCTGCCGTAATCTTCTTTTTTGGCGGCGCGTGGACTGCAGGTCGTGTCGAGCAGTTTGTGCCTCAAAGCGAGTATCTGGCCATGCGCGGCCTCGTGGCGATCGTTGCCGACTATCGGGTAGCATTGCGTCACGGGTCGACTTGGTTCGACAGCGTTCGAGATGCCAAGTCAGCGATACGCTGGGTGAGGGAACACGCAGCGGAGCTCGGCATCGATCCGGACCGCATCGTGGCCGCGGGCGGGAGCGCCGGAGGCCATTTGGCGGCGGCTGCAGCCCTTGTTGAAGGCTACGACGACGAAGAACCGTACCTGAGCGCCCGTCCCGATGCGTTGGTGCTGTTCAATCCGGCTCTCGACTTGACCGCGTTCCCCGTGCCCGCTCATTGGCGGGATAGGGCCATCGAGATCTCACCGCTGCACCTTGTGCGCGAAGGTGCACCGCCTACGCTGATCATGCATGGGACGGCCGATGCGACGGTGCCGTTCGTGCAAGCCGAGCAGTTTTGTGAGGCTATGATGGAGCGGGGCAACCGATGCGAGCTGGAAGCCTATATCGGGCGCGGCCATGGCTTTTTCAACTACCGCGGCAACGCTGCTGATTTTGTCGACACTCTACAGCGCATGGAACGGTTTCTTGTGTCGTTAGGTTATTTGGAAGAATTCTAAGGGACAGTGCGCATCGCCGGAACGTCATGGGGTTTATGGTCACAAGTTCAACCTAATCTTTAGTGGTGCCAATCACATCGACTTGATCTGGGCCTCCCGACGATATTGGGGCATGAGGAAGGCGTGGTTTACGGTGTACGGCTCCTGGTCACCCTCGAACGGATGAAGGATAGTTCTGCTTGGGACCCGTTCATCGCGGATATTAGAGGAAATTAACACAACTTGCTGAATGGTAGAGTTGAAGGCGTATGTTTGCCGTAAACATGGTATACTTGCTGTTCTCCTGGATGAGTTAAATATTTAAAGGTTTGGGATAGTATGTTGAAATGTAGGAAAAGGGGGGCACCGGGATACAGATGGCAATCCAAACGAATAGAAACGAATATGTTTCCGGACGTGGTTCGAAATCAATCGCCCCTCCTGAAATTCAGCGTTGGAATTGGGGGGGCTTTCTTTCTTCATGCCATATGGGGGATAGCAAACAGAACATATATCGCATTGCTGGTGTTCGTTCCTGGCCTAATACTCGTTATGTCGTTTATCTTGGGGGCCAAGGGGAATGAATGGGCTTGGCGCAACCGACATTGGTACAGCGTTGATGATTTCTCGAACACGTAATGAACGATCCCTGGGAGACTTCAGCCTTGGGTGAGCCGATTTCTACGGGATGATGGGTGACTGGGAGAGTCGAGGTCAGTGGACCGGTTGGCAGTGCCGATCCGGAATATTCGATCCGCGGACCGGAGAATTTTGCGCGTGTATACGTCTCAGCATTCAATCAACCAGGAAGATGGAAATTAAACGCAGTGATTGTCGATGTCGACGACGGAAGCCAAACCATAAACGTGCTTAGACCTGCCGAAGAAGAACGTTAAGCCCGAGAACTTGTGGCTGTAGGTGAAATACCACCACAATGTAAACACAAAGCCCAACGCTATTGCACAAAAATGAGGAGAACAAAGTCTCCTCACTCATCATCGCCGTGGCCGCTACACCGCTTTACTCCGGCCACTTCCACTTCCGAAGCGAATCGCTGGCAGATAATCCCGCGTTTTGTCCGGAGCCGAAGGCGGTAGCAATCAGATTGCGTGTACCCGCAACAATGTCGCCGGCGGCAAAAAGACCCGGCACAGGGGTGCCGCTTGTATCGAGCACTTGGCCGTCTTCGTCGACAACGAGCAATCCTTCTTCATCCGTCTGGATATCCCAGCCGGCAAGAAATTGCGTGTTGGGCTCAAGGCCTTCATCCACTAAAAAGCCATCGTAATAGAGCACACGTCCGTCTTCCAGCTCGAGGCCCAACAAATCGGTTCCTTCACCGATGTGTCGTTTGATTTTGGTTTCGATGATCTCGATTCCGCGCTCTTCAATTTGACGCAGCACCGGCGGCGACATACCGTGCGGTCGGCCATTTGTTAGAATTGTAATTTTATCGGTGAAATCTTGCGCCCCGAACGCTGTACCGTAGACGTAGTCGCCCACACCGACAATGGCCAGGTGCTGGTCGACATGCAAATGCCCGTCACAGCGGATGCACAGATGCCAGCCTTTGGCATTGCCGGCATAACGGAAAACGACCTTGTACTTGTCCATCATGCGCTGAGCACTTTCGTCGACTTCGATGTCCGGCCAGCGGTCCTCAAATCCCGTTGCGATAACCACCGCCCTGGCAAAATAGCTGACAAGCGTCAGCGGTTCGCCTTCCTTCAAGCGCTCGACGGAAGTGATCAGTTCAAGCAGGTCGCCCGAACGCTTGAGTTCGAGTACAACCCCCGGTTTGACTTCGATGCCGGCGAGGCGGCGCTCACCGGCGATGGTCATTTCTCTGACCGGTTGAGAAGCCAACCACTCGTTTAAGGCTTTTTTCAGCTGGGGTCCGGTGATTCCTGGGAAAACCGGCGCGTCTTGAATTTCAACGGATTTCGACCAATAGGCTCGTCCCTTCCGCTGGCTGATCGGACTGGCGTCGATGACCAACACGTGGCGCATTTGATGTGCGGCTGAAATCGCAGCTTGCGATCCTGCAGGGCCTGCTCCAATGACTGCTACATCAAAAATTTCCTTGCTCTGCATCACCTTACAACTCCCTGCTTTGATTCTTTGCTCTTCCCCAATATAACCAATCCCTGCGGTGGGGTAAACGTCGGCTGGGAATGGGCTAAGCGCTTGCCCGAAAAAAGTGAATAACTCGCCAATGTCAAGTAGGGAAAAATGCCCTTGATGCGTAAGGATGACAGAAAACAGCGTGAATTAGGAGTAGGACGCAAAGGTTTATTAGGTGTATGAAATTCAATTGGATTGATCGAGGGGGATCCGGTTTGACAGGCGAGAAGAAAACAAATCTCCCCATTGGCTACTGGTTGAAGAAGGTTGATGAACTCCTTACTGCTCGCATCAACGAAGCACAAGAGGCCAATGGGCTTTTACGCACGGAATGGCAGATTCTCAACTTTCTATTCGAAAATTCCGCAGCGACGAATACCCAAATCACCGGAATTTTACAGCCGTTTGCCGATGCAGACACCGTTCAGGCTGCAGTGGACCGTCTGATTCAACGCGGCCTGATTGTTGCAAAAGGCGAAGGGACTTCCGAGTTGGCGTTGACAGAACAGGGACTGCAGGTGCACGCCCGTGCACTCCAAACCCAGAAACAAGTACGCCAACAAGCCATGCAAGGCATCAGCGACGAGGAGTACGCCACCACCGTCCGAGTGTTGCAGCAAATGGTGGCAAACCTTTCGAGCGGTGAAATGGCGAGGTGAACACTGCTCGATAGAAAGGGATGAACCCTGTGACACGTTCGGTCATTGGACGCGTGTACGCTGCATGGAAATCAGTCGAACCTCTCATTGTATATGTGCTTCTTGCGATGTTCATCGGTATGTTGAGCAGCGTTCGAGTGGAGGCACAATCGAACAGGGTGGAATCGTTCACCCATTACAGTACGATTTTGGGAGCATACAAAGGAGTCAACGTGATTCTGCCGGTCGGATACGATCCGGCGAAGCAGTATCCAACGATTTACGTGTTGCATGGCGCTTCGGGCGACCATCAGGATTGGCTCACACGCACGGGCATTCGCAGCTATGCGCTGCAACACCAGGCCATATTAGTGTTTCCCGACGGGAATTCGTTCGGCTGGTACCTCGACAGCCCGGTCGATCCTGAGTCGCGGTACGAGTCCTACATCATCAAAGAACTGATTCCGTATATCGACGCTCGCTACGCCACGATTCCGAATGGGAGCGGCCGTGGTATCGTCGGGTTAAGCATGGGAGGGCACGGAGCCCTTACTCTTGCGTTCAAGCATCCGGATGCCTTCGCCTCGGCATCTTCATTGAGTGGCATACTCGATCTTACCGCGCATCCGTTCGATTGGCAGCTTCCAGATCGCTTGGGAGATTTGGCTTCAAACCATGAGGTCTGGAAAGCGAATTCAGGTTTGCATTTGGCTGGCCGCTTGCCAAGCGACACTCATTTGCAAATTCTGTTTGATACGGGAACCGGTGATTTGGAGGCTCTGTATGACAACCGGGCTCTGCACGCCAGGCTGACGGTGGCACGTATTCCCCATACGTATAACGAGTATCCTGGCAGCCATGACTGGGATTACTGGGATGCGCACATTGCCGAACACCTGCAGTTCCATATGGACGCTTTCGCTCGTTACGCCGGCTTGGTTCCGGCAAATTAGCGCAACAGAACAGATAGGGAAAAAATCCGTGCAACATCTTGCAATCTACGGTAATCTTGTATTGGGTGACTTTGGATTTGATTGCTATCCGCCCACATATCGAAAATCTGAACATGGAAGGGTAGCGAGGTATGCCACGACTAGAATCAGATTCCATCGGTACATTAGAAGTGCCTGATAACGTTTATTACGGTGTGCAGACGTTGCGTGCGCTCGAAAACTTCCCGATTACCGGGGAACAGGTTCATCCGGCGTTTAAGCGGGCGCTCGGTGACGTCAAGGTCGCTTGTGCCCAAGCCAACCTCGCCATCGGGCAGCTGCCGAAAGACATTGCTCAGGCTATCATTCAGGCGGCCGAAGAAATGGCAGAAGGAAAATGGGATCATGAGATCGTTGTCGATCCCATCCAAGGCGGAGCCGGCACGTCACTGAATATGAACGCCAACGAAGTGATTGCCAATCGTGCTTTGGAAATTTTGGGGCTTCCCAAGGGATCGTACGATAAAATCCATCCCAACACCCACGTCAACATGGCGCAGTCGACGAACGATGTCATTCCGACTGCTTTCCGCATCGCTCTGCTGCGGGTGATCGACCAAACACTCGGCACGCTTGAAGGACTGGTGCAAGCATTCAAGGATAAAGCGGCCGAATTTGACCAAGTGCTGAAAATGGGACGCACGCATTTGCAGGATGCCGTTCCCATTCGGCTCGGCCAGGAGTTCGGCGCCTACGCCCGGGTACTGCAACGAGATGTCGAAAGGCTGCGCAGCGTCCGGGAAGGGCTGTTCACGATTAACATGGGCGCCACGGCTGTAGGTACGGGGCTTAATGCTGATCCGGCGTATATAGAACAAGTTGTCCAGATTCTCGCCGAGCGAACCGGTTATCCGTTGCAATCGAGCGAAGATATGGTCGATGCAACGCAAAACATCGATGCACTCATCAACGTGTCCAGTGTGTTCAAAACGTGTGCCATCAACCTCGTGAAAATTGCCAACGACCTGCGCTTGATGGCTTCGGGGCCGAAGGCCGGTTTTGCTGATATTCACCTTCCGCCGCGGCAGCCCGGTTCTTCCATTATGCCTGGCAAGGTGAATCCGGTGATGCCGGAAGTCGTCAATCAGGTTGCTTTCCGGATCATCGGCAATGACCAAACGGTGGCCTTGGTCGGGCAGGCTGGGCAGCTCGAGCTCAACGTGATGCAGCCTGTATTGTTTTACTCGTTGCTGCAGTCGGTTGACATTTTGCGCAATGCAATCGATGTGTTCACGCGTTATTGCGTGACCGGCATTCAAGCCAACGAGAAGCATACCCGGGCCATCGCCGAATCGTCGCCGAGCCTGGCAACCGCACTCAATCCGTACATCGGCTATCAAACCGCTGCCGAAATCGCGAAAAAATCATTGGCGACGGGAAGGTCGGTACGCGACCTGGTTTTGGAACGCGGTCTGCTTTCAGAGGATCTGCTCGACGAAGTATTGCAGCCGGATGCGCTGACCGAGCCGCGCTCCTTGAGCAAATAAATGCAGCTCGAATCTTACAGCTGTATTGCGATACGTTCTTGGGGTCCGTGCCCAAGGGGATATCCCAGGGTCGGGCCCTTTTTTGAGATGAGCAGATGAAGCTGGCGGAAGCCCTCATTTTGCGTGCTGATTACCAGAAGCGCATCGAGGAGCTTAGACTGCGGCTGCGTATGAACGCCAAAGTGCAAGAAGGGGATAGGATAGCCCGGCAGAAGAGCCCGACAAGCTCCTGAAGGAATTCGGGCAAATTGCAGACACACTCACCAAACTCATTCAATGGATCAATTGGACGAATGTCGCCACGCAATTTTCCGATGGTCTTTCGCTTTCAGACGCCATCACCTACCGAGAAATCACCAAAGATTTTGTTCTGCAGCGTTTAGGGTGTCGATCCGTTGGCTGTAGTTGGTTTGCTTCTTTTACGTTTGATCTTATGTCTTGTCTTTGTGGTGGCTGGGGTCACCAAACTTGTCGATACGCAGGATACGAGACAGACCTTGCGTAATTTTGGCGTGCCGACACGGTTGGCAGCACCCTTCGGATTGTTGCTGCCTCTGACCGAACTGGTCACTGCCGTGCTGTTGGCCGTCGGCGATTTGGCTTGGTGGGGAGCTCTTGCAGCTTTCGTCTTACTCTCGGTGTTTACTGTTGCCGTGGTGGTAAGCATCATTCGCGGTCACCGACCCAATTGCCGTTGTTTTGGCGCATGGAGCTCGAAGCCGATCAGCGGCAAGAGCGTTATGCGCAATGTGGTCCTTGCGTTGATCGCTCTGCTGTTCATCGATTTGCGAGACGACATTCCTCAGCTGCAAGACCTGCAGGTGAGCGGTGAGGGCGTTGCCCTTTGGGGGCTTGCGGCAGGATTCATTGCTATATTGTTCTTGCTGTTGGCTGTGCTCGTCGAAGGGTGGTTCATTGTCCATCTGCTTCAGCAAAACGGGCGGCTTCTGATGCGACTCGAAAGAATCGAGGCGCACCTCGGCATGCAAAGCGATGCCGCATCCATGTCGCAGGAAATGACGGCTGGTTTGCGGCCTGGCACACCAGCGCCAACATTCGAGTTGTTCGATTTGAACGGAAATCCTCGGCAACTGTTGCAGCCGCTAACTTTGGGCAAAAAGATGTTGCTTGTATTTGTGGATCCTCGTTGCGCTGCCTGCAAGGAACTCTTGCATGACATCAATCGTTGGCAGAACGATGCGTCGTTCCCGCTTGAAATCACCGTTGTCACCCAGGGTCCGGTAGATATGAATCAAAAGAAGTTTGCCGAGTACGATTCGCTAAGGGTGTTGCGGCAAGAAAACTTTGAAGTTGAACGCGCCTACGGTGTCCAATTCAATCCTTCTGCACTCGTCATCGGACAGCAAGGCACCATTGAAACGCCGCTGATCCTGGGCAATCAAGCGATTCGACGTTTCATGGGTGAGTTGGGAGTGCACGCCTGATTTTTTTCTGCCGAAAGGATTATACAAACCAATGTTGAAACTGCGGGGGTGGTCGCCATTGAACAGCGAAGAATTTGATGCCTTGACCCGCGATATCACGTCAAACATATCTCGTCGAAAATTATTGGTGTATTTGGGGCGGGTGTTGATTGCGGCGTTGGGAGTTCGCTGGATCTTCAGCCTCGGCATACCTAAGGTGAGCGCGCGACATCATTGTTTCCCGGTGATGGACAACGGTTACTGCATCAAAGGAATGTACAAGCGGCGCAAACCGGACTTTGAGCCTACGTATAATGGCTGTGGAAGCGAAGGAATCACCGAGAAAATCGTCCCAAACCGTTTTTTTGCTGCCGATTTCACCCCGGCCTGCAACAAACATGATTTATGTTATTCCGACTGCGATCGCACCAAAGATGAGTGCGATCGTGAGTTTTACGATGATCTCATCACAGCGTGCCGACAAACGTACACATCAGGTTGGGACACCATACCCCGCGGATTGTGTGAGGCAACAGCGTGGGGATATTATCAAGCCGTAAACCAGTTCGGCAATCGGTTTTGGGCAGCCGCACAAGTTAAAGG
>CALKAQ010000113.1 GCA_937983075.1 uncultured bacterium
AAGTCGCCGATGCAAGTGTCGGCTCAAACAATGCGGGCGGTGTCGCCGAGGCTCTGCATAAGTTTGCCTTGAACTGAAACTCGGTGATTTGGCTTATTCAGCCGGATTCCAAAATCAGCTATCTTGTGTGCGAGTTACCTTTGACTGACATACGTTAGCCCCCCTAAACTTAGAAGTGCGAGCTTTCGCTTGCGAAGGCGGATGTCGTCGGTTGTCGGGCGACGGGCCGTTGAAAGCGAAAAGGGGGAGCAATATGACCAAGTGGATGCGTGGAGTCGCCTTGATGGCGACCGTGCTTGTGGCGACGTTCGTTGGCGCTGCGTGGGCGAACGTACAGGAGCCGATTGCCGCAGCTGAAGAAGCGAACACGCCTGCGGAAAACTTGTGTGAACCCGTTGATGCAGCTGATGCGGCGGTCGCTGCGCCGGAAAGCGATCAAAGCAGTGAAGTACAGGCGGACACAGACGACGCCGCTTTGACGCCGGAACCGCAGCGGGAACTTTTCTTGCCGTATCCGATTCCCAAGATCGACCGCGAGCGGGTTTTCAACTGGGTTGAAGAGATTTTAAGTTATCTTGATCGCGATGGTGAAAGCGACTTAGTTGAAACTTGGCAGTCGCTGGCGCGGCGACTCGAAGAACAGCCCAACATCGTTTGGGATGAATTGGTGGACGAGCTGGGCAGCGTCGGTGCCGAATGGTTGGCTGAACAGCTCGAGTTCATGAAGGGCATTCGGGAAGAAATGCGATCGAGCATCAAGCAGCTGCGCCAAGAAACGTTGGACGTCATTCGAGAGCACTTGCAGGAGCTTGAAGCGACCGATGCGCCCGACGATGAGTCCAACGTGGACGTAGACATTGACGCAGAAGACACGGGTGAAGCATCACAATAACATCAAACCAGAGCCATCGCTCCTTGGCTGGCCGCCTCTCAGAAATGAGGCGGCTTTTTTTTATAAATGCTCAGCATGAACCATTTGGGACGCTGTCTCGTCTTGATGTCGGGATCATTGACTTTGCTGAGACCCGGAAAGGGGAGAGGTTCTTGCACCACACTTTGAAGCTCGCCGGCGGAAATTTGAATCGCATGGTCCGCTCGCAACTTCCTGTTCTCCTTCTCTTCGTTCTTGGCTACACAATCACGATCGCAGCAGTACTCATCATTATAGGTGTGGCAGAAGGTGAGCAGGTGGTGATGCGTGAGCATTATGGCGGGGATCCGCGCCAATTGTACGAAGTTAGATTTCGGGTAAATCCAGACGCGTCTGCTGGGATAGACTATCAGGAACTTGTTTCGCTGATTGAAAATCACTCCGAGATTATTCGCGGGTTTGCCTTTGCACCAACTACGCTAGTTGAACCGGACCATCTTCTACTCGCCGGATTCTCCTATACGAGAAATCCAAACTGGCCGCCGCTCGACGAGGGCCGTTTGTTTTCCCAGAACGAGCTTATTAATGGAGAAAAGGTAGCCATCGTTGGCCCAAATGTATTGAGTGTGCTTGAGGGCTCTGAGGAATATGTAGAAGCATTCGGGGAGCGGTGGCGAGTGATTGGCAGGATTGCTGAAACCTCTCCCATTACCGGTAGGTCATTAAACGCCCTTGATCATGCGCTTATTCTCCCTCTGCGGTACTATGCGAACATTGTAAGCGGTACCGAGTTTGACACGAACGTCCACATGTTCATTCGAAAACTTTCAAAAACCGGCAGAGATCAGTTGGAGCGTTCTCTCCAGCAAATCGCAGGAGAGCATCAAGTTGATTTTAGCGAGTTTTTCAATGCTTCGCCGTGGAAAACAGCGGAATTACAGGATCTTATCATCGTCGTGGCTATCGGAATGGGCGTTGTAGGATTTGCGTTGTTCAATGTTCTCGCTCTAATCAAGTATTGGATCCGGCGTCGCACCTATGAGATAGCGGTCCGGCTAAGTGTCGGTGCATCGCGGAGATCAGTACGTCGCATGATGCTGTGCGAGCAAGTCATGATCGTCGTGATTTCATTTTGTGTCGGTTACATCATGTTTAGGCTGACTCAACCATTCATTGTCAGAACAGGGTTGCTTGTAGGGGAAAGTCAGCTGCAAATCATCATTGTGGCTCTTATCGCTCTCGGTATGTCTGTGGTGGTGACGCTCTTTTCGACTAGAGAAGTCGATCGGATGGACTTGGTCCAGGTGCTTCGAAAGGCGGAAATGTGATATGGCGATCTTGCGACTGGTAATCAGAAATCTAACTCGTCGCGGATGGTACTTTCGTATCTCCGCGGGAGTTTTAGTGATTTCAATATTAGGTCTTTTGGCATCGCTTGGGGCGTTGCGTGGTATCGAGGCACGCATCGCCTTCATTGACGATCGAGATTTGCGCAAGGTCTTCCGTTTAGTTGGTGATTTAGGCTTTCTCGGCGTCGAGCTTGAAAATGAGCTGCTCACTTTACTTTCTAAGGAAGAGGGAATGGTTGGAGTTGCTGGAGTCAAGAGTGGGGGAATTGGCCTAGGGGCCGCTGGAGTCTCGCACATCCATAGTGCCGTTTATGTAAACTTGGACGCGGCAAAATTGCTCGCTCCGAACATGAAGGATGGGATATGGCTTGCTGATATTGACTGGGGCAGCTCGAATGATCCGGTGCCCATCGTCGTCAGTAATCGCATCGGGAAAGTTGGCAACGTGATCCATATACAGATTCATGATTTGCAGCGAACGGCACAAATCATAGGCGTATTCGAAGCCGATTCGTACTACTTTGCCTCGTCAACGGAGCTTCTTCCGCAGGCACCGGATGTCATCCTCCCAGCTTCGATTCTTGAGGAGGTGCCGCTTCTGGAGGAATTGCCACATCTCAGGAATCTTCAACCCTTCGGTGTTGCAGAGTCACAAAAAGTGCTCCAGGCGAACCAAGAACGGTGGACAGAAATCATTAATGATGAACTTGAGCGGCTTGGATTACGGACAAATGCGCGAATAAAGACGATGGATGATTGGGTGGATGAGTACTTATGGAGTCGTCGTGAAACGACCATTTTTGCACTGTGGCTTACCGCCATTGTTGTGGCTTTGACTGCATTTGGTTATGGAAGCATCAATGCAGTGTCGATTTGGGACCGTGGGAGCGAATTGGGGATCTACTTTGCCACAGGAGCAACCTCGCGCAGAATCGTTTTGATTGCTTTGCTTGAGATGGTGTTCCCATTGCTATTTCCGTTGCTAGTGAGTTTGGCAGCATGGAGATGGGGCAATGTTTGGGATGTGATCGTTGTCGATGGGATGGTCATTGTGCGATCTTTCGTCGTTATGGGGCTGATTGGATTGCTTTCGACGTGTGCTCCATTTGTCATGTTGCGGCGTGTAAAACCAGCGATGCTGATCCGAGGGGGGTATCGGTAAACGTGGCAGAAAAACTGTGCGTGTTAACCGGTTTGACGAAGGTGTACAACGAGGGCCGCCCAAACGAAGTGACTGCACTCAGATCTACTGATCTCACGGTAGGATATGATGAATCCATCGCGATTGTGGGTCCATCCGGTTCAGGCAAATCGACTCTGTTAAACATCATGGGCTTGCTCGACGTGCCCACCTCGGGCAACTATCAACTCGCAGGTCGGCCTGTTGACTGGAACGATGAACGAACACTTGCTCGTTTACGAAATGAAACCATCGGATTCGTATTTCAAGAATTTGCTCTGATCCCAGGCATGACCGTGTGGGAGAATATTGCACTTCCAATCATCCATCGAGGAGGATGGCCTAAAAAGAGCGACCCGCGCATCGAGAAAGCTGCGCAACGCGCTCAGATTGACAAAAAACTTTACGAGCGCGTGGAAAATCTATCGGGGGGCCAGAGGCAGCGGGTGGCCATAGCCCGCGCGATTGTAAATGAACCGAGTCTCATTTTGGCGGATGAACCGACCGGCTCACTGGACTCCGCCACAGCGCAAGAAGTCATCCAATCCATCCTGCAAATGAAGAGTACCCGATGTTCAGTGGTGATTGTGACACACGATCAGGCAGTTGCAGATGCGTGTGAGCGGATGATTCGCATTCGCGACGGTCGCATTGTCGAGGATCGGCGAGAGAAACGACGCGACGTGGAACGAATCACAAGCGACGTAGATTCGTCAGCTCAACACGCGTGATTTCGCTGATGGGATAGAAGTCGACCTTGTGGCCGTGCTCAACAATAACCCCTTTTGTGCCAAAGATAAATTGATGGATGGCAATCGAACTTAACAGACGGGTTTCTATTTCCATCAGATGACAGACGTTGGTCTTCACATCCATGCTCTCCAACCATTCACAAAAGGAAGCGGAACAAAACAAGCGAACTTTCTGGGTGTAACTTCGCAGAGCATGCCGAGGGTTCTCGGAACGCTCAGCGGGTGGCCAGAGATGCCACAGGTACCAGAAGTTGCAGCGGCCTGATGAGCAGGAGAGCCCGAGGATAAAGCGAAGTTATGCAATGCAGAAAGCAAACGGATGTTGTGGGACCATTCCGCCAAGCGGAAGGTCCGCTGCCGAGGGAGGGCGTGACTCTCCCCTCTTGTTTGGTCGCTTAGATGACTAACATAAGTCATCTAAGCGACCACGGCACAACGTACGTTCTTTCTGCACCGCCCACTCGCAGTGATTAGCAACGGCAAGAAAGGAGGTGCAGGTCCCCCAAAGCGCCGTGAGTGCTAATCGGAGGGGGCACACGCAGACATCGCAGCAGACCATGCGCTGGGAACGACGAATCCGACGCCTGGAGGAAACGTGGATACTCCGGATGGAACGTGGTTCGTCCCCCGACGCATCAACGCAGCATACGTCGCAGCTCTTTTGCAACACACTCAACAACCTATCGTTCAACAACTACTACGTGACAAACTTTCAAGGGGGATCACAGAGCAAATGATGAAGAGAATCGCAGCCATCGTTGCAGCAATCATGGTTCTCACGCTTGCAGTTCCGGGTTTGGCCGCTATCGACTTGAACGGCAAACTCGAAACGAAGTTCCAACTCACTCGTGAAAACGATGACTGGAAGCTCGGTGCCAAGACCGGTCTTGAAGTCGAGACTGGTTTCAACGCCGGCGGTGGTGACGGTGTCCGTGCAGTCGTCAAGCTCAACGCGTTGAACGCTGGTGCGGATTCGTTCGATGAGGACGGAAATCCGACCAAGGACCTTCGCACGTACAATTACCCGAATGAAACGATGAAACTTGAGATCACCGAAGCCTATCTGGAAAGCGAGGGTGCTTTCTGGCACGGCGGACCGGAAGTCTACACCCGGATCGGTGACATGGAACTCAACTGGAACGACTACGTGGCTCACATGGGCAAGCACCGCGGTATCCTGGTTGACGGGATCAACCTCGGTCCGGCCAAGGCACGTGCGTTTCTCGGTTGGGATCGTGAAGGCAACAATCCGCGAAACATCGGCTTCCAGGCTGAAGCAAGTGTTGAAGGCGTAGACGTTGAGGCGACCGTCATTCGCACCCGTGGCGCCCAAGAAGCTGCCCTCAGCGTTGGAACCGACATCATGCCGGGCCTCCGCGCTGACGGTGTGGTCGCTATCGACGCAGACATGAACCCGATCTATCGTGTAAACGCTCGGTATGAAGTTGCGCCTGGTACGACCTTGATTGCTGGCTACCGCGGCAACAAGAACTTCAATCCGACCTACACGAACCCGGTCGACGAAGATGACAATGTCGTGTACGACGAACACACCGGCTTTAATGTCGGCATCGAAACCGAGCAGTCCGGTGTCAAGTTGAGCGCCGACTACGACAACCCGACTGCAACGGCGAACGTCAAGGCTGAAACCCAAGTCGAGCAAATCGACGTCTGGGCAGAAGCCAAGATTCAGGACCGCGCCATGCAGAACGTCAAGTTCGGTGCCAAGCGTGACATTCCGGTCATTGATGGTCTGAACATCGCTGGTGAGTACGAAGGCAAGTACGTCCCGAACGAGAAGATTGAGCATACGCTCAAGGCCAGCACTTCCACGGATCTGATTCCGCAGCTGCAAGGTCTTGCGGTAAACGGTGAAGTGAAGCTGCTCGGCACGGAGCTCAAGGCCTGGAAGGTCGGCGCTTCCTACAGCGCTCCGAACGGCATCAACCTCGGTGCTGAGTACCACAGCGAAAACGGTCCGCTCATGACGGCCGGAATGAAGGCCAGCTTCTAATCCGCTGCAATCAAGTCTCATCGTGGAATGCGGTTGGGGAAGCCGCAACCTCACAACACCAGAGGCCTCCGGGCAACCGGAGGCCTCTCCTCATTTGCATTCCATGCCTTGTTTCGACATAGTGGAATGCGAAAGACCCATTTTCGTACCCAAGATGTCGCTTCCGAATATAATAGAGCGATAAATGTGTTTACAGCCAAAC
Organism: uncultured bacterium; assembly: GCA_937983075.1. Classification (GTDB taxonomy): domain Bacteria; phylum Bacillota; class Limnochordia; order DTU080; family JAAYLA01; genus CALKAQ01. The sequence goes on from CALKAQ010000113.1 coordinate 6,369, forward strand.
ATCATCGGTCATTTCTATACCCTTTAAAATCCATTTATTTCTCATGGCGGCAGGAACAGGCTTTTTGTGGGCGAATAGAGTATGCTAGCTGAACGTGCCGGACGCCCCTGTGTACACATTCACCCATCTGGGCGGGTGTGTATCAGGGTGGCTCAAGTACGTTGCACATAACTGACCGCAATGGATAGTAAAGTGTCTTCCGGTAGGGGAAGGAGGTGAAACGCTCAGTTTGCCCGGAACGGCGCTCCATGTCGGTCGAGGTGCAAGACTTGGCCAAAAAGGACGGTTAAGTGCAGTCGCCAAGGGAAAAGGCAACCGAGGAAACTTTTCCCCCACAGACACTGGACTCAACCGATCTTTTTTTGCGCCTGTACTTCAGCTTCACGACAATACCAAACTATATTCAGTGCAAACTGAGGGGGATATCGATGAAAAAGAAAATCTTTGGCGCAAGCTTGCTGAGCTTGGTGCTCGTGAGCGTGCTCTCGATCGCAGCATTTGCGCAAGTAACCGCTGAACTCAACGGTACCGTTGAAACCGAGATCAAGGTCATCCAGCATGTAAACGGCGACCGGCCTGACCTGCTGGCTTCGACGGATTTTGAGCTCGGTTTTGGCTTGAACGCCGCCAATGGCAACGTTCGTGCCATTTTGAAGTTGGCTGACTCGTTCGGAGGCAGCTTCTCCGACCTTGGCTCCTTTACCGGTACGATCAACCCGGAAATCAAGGAGGCCTACATCCAGGCCGAAGGTGCTTGGTGGGTCGGCGGGCCTTCCGTTCTCACGACGCTGGGCCGCCACCAGGTCAGCTACAGCGGCTGGGTTGCTCACAATGTCGGAGTGAACGGTATTGAAATTTCCGGTCTCGAAGTAGGTGCGCTTACGTTCGACGCCTACGCGGGTTGGGATGAAAACGATCGCCCGGTTGCTTTGCGGGCCGAAGGTGAAATCGACATCGTCGATTTTGAAGCTGTCCTCGTCAATCGCCGTGCTGTCGTCGGAACCGATCGCGTCTTCGATCTGGCGGTTTCAGCCGGAGCGGAATTCACCGAAGGTATCATTGTTGGCGGTACCATCGCTCGCGATGGTGAAAGCGAAACGTTGGCCTATGAAGTCGGTGCCGTCTTCGAGACGTTGCCAGAAATCTCGATTTACGGCGGCGTTTTCTCGGCGGATACGAACTTCGCACCCCGCTACAACGACAACAACGATCCTGACGTAGACGAAGACGAAAAGAGCTTTACCGCTGACGAACGCGGTTTCGTGATCGGTGCTTGGACCACCCAACAAGGTGTTGATCTCGGCGCCGCCTTCACCCGGATCAACAAGCACAGCGACGCCAACTACCAGAAGGACATCTGGTCGGCTGGAGCTGAAACGAACATCGAGGGCTTTGACCTCTCGGTCTATGTCGAGCAGGAGCGCGTAAACAACAACGATCCTGAACGCAAGCTCGAACTCGGTGTCGGCTACACGATTCAGGACATTGCCTTGCAGTACACGGCCATCTTGCGCACGAACGAAGCTCTCGAGAACGTGATCGAGGCTTCCACCACGCAGGAGTTGCCGTACTTGGGCGACGTAGACCTCAAGGGTGAGCTTCGTCTCCAGGGCAGCAACGATCCGCGTGTGTCGGCCGATGCCGTCTGGAAGGCTCCGAACGGCTTCAATCTCGGTCTGCACTACGCCAACTACGCTAAGGAAGGCGTCCGCGGTACGTTGCCCGACAACGTCTACCTCACCGCCGGTCTCAAGATCGAGTTCTAATAACAACCGAAACAAACCGTGCATCGGCCCCGTTGCAGGGGCTGAGGCGGACTGGACAAGGGGCTGTCCCAAAGACTTTGGGGCAGCCCCTTGTTGCGCTTGTTCTGAAAGTATGAAGAAGGAGATAAGAAAGGGGGTGTGGAAAATTGAGTGCGGCGAGGAGGTGGTCAGGGTTGGCGAGGGTGGTTTTGGAAAATGTCACCAAACGGTTCGGCAAAGTAGTCGCTGTACAACGGGTGAACCTTGAAATTGCTGATCACGAATTTATTGTTCTAGTCGGACCGTCGGGCTGTGGTAAAACAACGACGCTGCGAATGATTGCCGGCCTTGAAGACGTGACCGAAGGTTCAATTTATATCGGCGACACGTTGGTGAACAACCTGCCGCCGCAAGCTCGTGACATTGCCATGGTGTTTCAAAACTACGCCCTCTACCCTCACCTCAACGTGTATCAAAACATGGCCTTCGGGTTGAAACTACGCAGAGTAGAACGTTCCGAAATCGACCGCCGTGTGAAAGAGGCAGCTCGCATGCTCGGCATTGAAGATTTGCTCGATCGCAAGCCGGCGAAGCTGTCGGGCGGTCAGCGTCAGCGCGTGGCTCTTGGAAGGGCGATCGTGCGTGAAGCCAAAGTGTTTTTGATGGATGAACCGCTTTCGAATCTCGATGCCAAGCTGCGGGTGCAAATGCGAGCTGAACTTGCCCAGCTGCACCATCGCTTGCAGAACACAACCATTTATGTCACGCACGATCAAACCGAAGCGATGACGATGGGCGATCGCATTGTCGTCATGAAAGACGGCGTCATTCAGCAAGTCGGTGCGCCTCTGGAAATTTACAATCGCCCTGCAAATATGTTTGTAGGCGGGTTCATCGGCAGTCCGCCGATGAATTTTATCCATGGTGTTCTGAAATCAACTAACCATGGATATGAAGTCGATGCCGGGGCGTTTCGGCTGCCGGTTCCTGCTGAAAAAGCAGCCGCATACACCGCGCTCGGCTCCTATGCCGAGAAGCCGATTGTCATTGGAATACGGCCCGAGGATATTCGCGATGGCCGAGGGGTCGATGCAAACGATCCGGAGCTTGTATCGGCCGACGTTGAAGTGGTCGAGCCCATGGGCTCTGAAACCATCGTCTATTTTTCGCGTGGAAATCAGCGCTTTCATGCGAGGCTCGATCCCGTGGTCGATTGCCGCACCGGCACGACGTATCCGGTGCGCTTTAACATGGCCAAAGCACACTTCTTTGACCCCGAAACGGAAGCTGCACTGCAGTGACCAAGGCCGTGTGATCGAATATGATGGCTTGAAGCCAAGGGGGAATACGAGGTCGGTGCCATGTCGCCGCGCGCCGACAACCGAAGCTTGTACGGCTGCTGACATTTCCAACCTCGTGAAGAAGGGAATGTCGAGTGAAGTGCTGAATATCCAACGGGTTGCTGTTTCGAATTGCGCGCAGTTCGTCGCGCACACACCATTGGACCAATGGCTTAGCAACTGCAGTTTCCAAGGTTTTTACCCCGTTTTTCGGAGTCTGTAATGAGGAAGGGATTTACATGCATAGAGACGACGTCGATTACCAGCTCCTTGACGATCTTACAAGGATGCGAGAGTTGGACCCCTCGGGCATGCTGGCGGCCATCGAAGCGCTGCCGGAGCAAGTCCGCAATGCGATCAGTTTGGCTCACGAAGCCGAAATTCCAGGTTTAGGCAGCATCCGCAACGTCGTCGTTCTCGGCATGGGCGGGTCGGCGATTGGCGGAGACCTCACTCGGGCGTTGTATGAAACGGAAAGCACCGTGCCGATATTCGTCAATCGCGACTATCAGATTCCCGGATTCGTCGGCCCTGAAACATTGGTTATCGCTTCGAGCTATTCGGGCAACACCGAAGAAACGTTGACGGCGTATGAACAAGCGAAAGAGCGCGGTGCCCAAATTGTCGCCTTGACGACCGGAGGCGAATTGGCCCGAAGAGCTCAAGCTGTGGGACATCCCATCATCCAAATCCCCAGTGGCCTTTCACCGCGCGCAGCAATTGGTTATTCTTTTTATCCGCTCATTGTGCTGTTGGTTCGCCTTGGACTCATTAGTGATCAATCCGATGCCTTTGAAGAAAGCATCGCTGTGTTGGAACGCCAGCGTGAGCGGTTTGGCGGCGTGGTCCCATACAGCGAAAACGAAGCGAAGCAGCTTGCTGTTCGGTTGGTCGACCGTTTTCCGCTCATTTATGGCGGCGGCGGTTGGAAAGGCGTCGTCGCATATCGCTGGAAGTGCCAGATCAACGAGAACAGCAAAGCGGTCGCTGTATCGAACGCTTTTCCAGAGCTCAATCACAACGAGACTGTCGGCTGGGAAGCTCCACCGTCCCTCACACGCTTGATTTCCGTGATCAACTTGCGGGATAAATCCGATGCGTCTTACATGCAGAAGCGCATCGATGTGACCAAGGAGATCATGGACGGCCGTGTGGCTGAAATCATTGACCTTTGGGCAGAGGGAAGCTCGCCACTTGCTCGCATGATGTCGCTGATTTATCCGGGCGATTTTGTCAGCCTCTATCTGGCCCTTCTTTACAAGATCGATCCGACTCCGGTTGCGATGATCGATCGGCTGAAAAAGGCCCTCGCTGGCGCGCAGTAGGAGTGACACTGACATGGAACGGCAGCGGAAGATTGAGCTTGAATTACCCGAAATTGTCGTCCAAGAGCTCGATTCGGTGGCTCGTCGGTACAATATCGACCGCAGCGGATTGATCCGTGAAGCAACTCGTATGTATTTAACACAGTGGTATCGCGAAGATCTGCGTGAGCAGCTCAAACAAGGCTATGAAGCCATGGGCAGCTTGAACCTTGAATTAGCAGAATCTTGATGAGGAGCGTCGTATACACATGTCAATCGTCGGGTGGGTGCATGTCGGATGAAACGAGGTGACATTTACAGGGGGAACCTCAATCCGGTCGTCGGGTCTGAGCAGGGTGGTACACGCCCCGTCCTGATTATCCAGAACGATATCGGAAACAAGTACAGCCCGACAACGATTGTGGCCGCCATAACCAGTCGTATTCGGAAGGCAAAATTGCCGACGCATGTAGAGCTTGTGGGCGAGAAGCATAATATGGATCGCGACTCAGTGATTCTCCTCGAGCAAATTCGTACCATCGACAAGCTGCGCCTCAAGGAGAAGGTCGCACAACTTGATGAGGAGACGATGCACCGGGTTAATCAGGCATTGATGATTAGTCTGGGGCTCATCGAACTCTGAGGAGGACCCATAATGCATCCGCTCGTCGGCATGACCTGCACCTTGGACGGTCAGTTTTATCGCTTTGGTGTTCATTACGTTGAAGCGATCGAAAGGGCGGGTGGTGTCGTCGTCGCACTCCCTCCCGTTGAGCAAGTTGAACGGGTGCTGCAAACAGTGCGCCATTTGGATGCAATTCTTCTCCCCGGTGGCAGCGACATAGATCCTCATCATTTCGGTGAGCATGTATTGCCGGAAAACGGTTGGATCGAGCCGGGTCGTGATCGGCTGGAATTGGCCGTCGCCCGGCTCGCTTTAGCTGAGGGCATTCCGCTGTTGGGCATATGCCGCGGGGCGCAGGTTATGAACGTCGCTGCAGGCGGCGATCTTTATCAAGACATATACAGCCAAACGGCCTCGCGCATTCAGCACCGACAACAGGCACCGGACTGGTATCCCACGCATCGCATCGAGATCGCTTCAGGCTCGCGGTTGGCGAGCATCCTCAACGTTCCGCACCTTCGTGTCAATACTTTCCATCATCAAGCCGTTCGCCGCGTCGGAAATCAGCTCCGTGCGGTTGCTCATAGCGATGACGGCCTTGTGGAAGCCGTTGAAGCTCCTGACCATCCGTTTGCGTTAGGTGTGCAGTGGCATCCGGAAATCATGGCCGCACGTGACGAGATGCAACAAAAAATTTTTGACGCCTTCGTCAGGGCAGCGACGGAAAGACGGCGCGCTGCTTAGGCAAGCATTCGACGGGAGGAAAAGCGAGGCATTGCAGTACACATTTACCGACGAAGCGGCAACCCGTCGTTTTGGACATGCCCTTGCCCGTACGGCACAGCCGGGCGATGTCTTGCTGCTCAGCGGTGATCTCGGTACCGGCAAGACCACTTTGGTAAAAGGCATTGCAGCCGGTCTGGGCATCGAGCCGGATATGATACGGAGCCCGAGTTTCACGTTGATGCATCCGTACGACGAGGGGCGTCTGCCGCTGGTTCATTTCGATGTGTATCGGCTGAGCGACCCGGACGAGTTTGAAGCCATTGGCGGTTTGGAGCCGATTCATGCGGGGGACGCGCTGGTTGTTATTGAATGGGGCGAACAGGTAAAATCGATTCTCCCTCCCGGATGGCTGCACGTTCACCTCGATTACGACACGACACCAAGCGGACGCCGTGTGCATGTTCAACGAAGCGGTCCCGCCGGCGAGGCTTGGTATGAACGACTGCGTCAGGCGGTCGAGGAGGAATCGTTCGTATGAGGGTGTTGGGAATCGATACGCACAGCTCTTTGGGCGGTGCAGCCATTGTTTCCGATGCAGGGATTATCGGACAAATTTTGCTCAACGTCGAAGGCGCGCATTCCGAGCATTTGCCTGAAGCCATTCAACGGCTCGTACAAACGGTGCCGAGGGTAGAAAACCTCGCCCCGTCGGCGAAACTGAAAGCACGCGGCATAGCCGAACCGGCGGAATCTCAGCAAGCGGACGGACCGTCTGAGACGGCTCCGCCCATCGACGGCATCGCCGTCGCTCAAGGTCCCGGATCCTTTACCGGGCTCCGCATTGGTGTGGTGACCGCCAAAGCGTTGGCTTACGCCTGGAACCTCCCGGTTGTCGGCGTGAGCACGCTCGAGGCGCTCGCATATCAACTGCACCATGTCGCACCTGTGCAGGCGGCAATGCTCAACGCACGCCGCAATCGGGTTTTTGGCGCGGTTTATCGTTTCGGGCGTGAAGCTTCGGCTGTCATCAAGCCTGACATCTATCCGCTCGACGAATTTCTGACGGCAGCCAAAGCGCATTTGCAAACGGATGACACCATCGTCGCCGGCGGTGACGCAGTGCAGCTTTTTGAGGCGGAAATCGCCGCTGCGTGGGAGGATCGATGGATTCCCGTGTCACCGCTTTGGACGCGGCTGCACAGTGCGAGCGTCGCTTTGGTGGGCGCTCGCATGTTGGCTGAAGGCAAGCGGGATGATCCGTTCACCCTGACACCAGATTACTTGCGAAAGACGGAGGCGGAACGTACTTGGGAGAGCAGATACCGATCGTAATCGACCCCATGCGGGTGCGAGACATACCGGATGTTTTAAAGATCGAACAGCTTTCCTTTACGACGCCGTGGACACGCGGCGCCTTTTTGTCGGAGCTGCTTGTCAACGATTACGCCTACTATATCGTGGCGAAAGTCAATTCGGTGACAGTCGCCTACATCGGTGTGTGGATCATCGTAGATGAGGGCCACATCACCAATGTAGCGGTGCATCCGGATTACCGACGTCGAGGCATCGGCAGGCGTCTGCTTTTGGCGGCGGACGAGCTGGTCAGGGCGCGCGGCGGTCGGCGCATGACGTTGGAAGTGCGGAAAAGCAATGTGATGGCCCAGCGCCTGTATCGAAGTTTAGGCTACGTACCGGCCGGCATCCGCAAAGGGTACTATCGGGACAACCGCGAGGATGCCATCGTCATGTGGAAGGAATTAACGGATGAGCAGGCCAACGGAGACACCGCGCCGAACGGTTCATATCGGGACGAGACGGAGTGAGCTTGTTGACGTATGTCTTGGGGATCGAAACGAGCTGTGACGAAACAGCGGCGGCTGTCGTAGCCGACGGGCGGCACATCCGGTCCAACGTCGTCGCTTCGCAAGTCGCCTTGCACCAGCGCTACGGCGGTGTCGTTCCGGAAATCGCTTCCCGACGGCATGTCGAACTCATCATACCGGTCATCGATGCCGCTTTGCGCGAAGCGGGAGTAGGGCTGGAGGACTTGGCCGCCATCGCGGTGACTCACGGACCGGGCTTGGTCGGGAGCCTGCTGGTCGGTCTCTCCGCCGCAAAAGCCATTTCCCTGGCGCGAAACATCCCCTTGGTTGGGGTCAATCACATCGAGGGGCATATTTATGCGAACTTTTTGGAACATCCAGAAGTGGAACCGCCTCTCGTCTGTTTGACCGTGTCGGGAGGCCACACTGAAATTTTCTATGTCGAGGAGCCCGGTGTGTACCACGTCATGGGGCGTACCCGGGACGATGCCGCCGGAGAAGCGATCGACAAAGTCGGCCGGGTGCTCGGTTTGCCGTATCCGGCAGGGCCGGAACTCGAGCGGCTTGCTCGCTCGGGGAATCCGCAAGCCTTTGCCTTGCCGCGGGGCTTGCAAGGTGAACCCGGATACGATTTTAGTTTCAGTGGATTAAAGACAGCCGCTTTGAATTTGCTGCGTGATTTGGAAATGCAGGGCCAAGAAGTGCCGCGGGCGGATGTAGCCGCCTCGCTGCAGGAAGCCATTTTCGACGTGTTGATTGAGCGCAGCCTGCGGGCCGCTCTGGACAAGCGGGTATCGACACTGCTTTTGTCCGGCGGTGTTGCAGCCAACGGTACGTTGCGGGAACGTTTGAATCAAGAAGCCGCTGAACACGGCATCCAGGTTTTTGCGCCTTCGCCGTCGCTTTGTACCGACAACGCCGCGATGATTGCCAGCGCAGGCTATTTTCGTCTGCAACGCGGCGAAATTTCGGCTCTCTCACTCCACGCCGAGCCGGGGCTGCGCCTCGTCTAGCTCGTCGCGGCACCGACGGATGGGCCCGTAGAGCCGCCGGCGTCTGCCGCCGGCTATTGTCGGCGGCGTGGAACCTTGCGAATGCGCAGACGTCCACTGCCGTCCCGGACGAGTTCCCAGTACAGAAAGCGGAAAATCGGACGGACAAATTCCAACGTTTTCGCCCCAATTTTCACCGGCGCCCGACGCAGCTGCCGTTTCGGTTTCTTGCCTCGTGGAAACGGATGTATTTTGGACATGACGGAAATCCACCTCGCTCTTTATCGTATCACAAGGTCGATAGGGCGGTAGGCTTGTTCTTTCAAATGGGTGGAGGTGACCCGGCGCCGTGAATTTGTGGCGACGAAAAGGCAACGCGGATGCCTCGGGACGAGCCGAGCTGCGACTTCGGCTGCACCGATTGGACGCGGGGGCGGATTTCGCTGTGCCTGCGGATGCCATGGAACGCCTGGTCGTTGTCATGAGCGGACGATGTCACATGGCGGTGAACGGCTGTCAGTGGCGGGCGGTTGGCCGCAGGCGCACGGTGTTTTTTGGTGCCCCGTATGTTGCGTACGTTCCGCAAGGCAGCCGACTGCGGATTTGGAACGAAAGTGCGGTGCCATGCGAGTTGGCCGTTGTCAGCACCCGAGCCGGTCGGCAGTTGGAACCGTGGCTCGCAACTGCCGACCAAGTTGAGGCGGCAGGGGCCGCACCGTTTGCCGGCCGAGAGTGCGCGGTCGACCACGGAATTATTCTCGCCCGAGCTGGAGTCAACACTGATCGATTGAATGTGGGGGAACGCATGATCTCGCCCGGGACCGGCGCATTCATACCATTTCCGGTGCCGCGGCCGCTGAAAGCGCCTGACGGCTTGCGAGCACTCGGCCATGTCGTGCATTACCGCCTTTTTCCCACGGCCGGCCATGCTCATCAATGGACGCTTTCACGCGACGCCGAACCGGTTGAAACACGGACCGTCCGTGATGGAGATTCGCATGTGCTGCGGTCCGAAACATGTGCCACCATTGCGCCGCCAGGTACATATGTATATTATTTGTGGGCTGCGGCGGTCGAAGCGGGGGATGAATAAGGTTGGAAATCGATGTGTTGTTTACGCCGGCCGATCTTGGCGCCGTTTCGCTCGCCGGTCGGACGGTGATCGTCGTCGATGTATTGCGGGCCACAACAACCGTGGCCACGGCGCTGGCTGCGGGAGCGCCGGCGGTATATCCGGTTGAGGGAATTGAAGAGGCCCGGCGGCTTGCTGCGGAGCTCGGTGGGGCCGTTCTAGGCGGGGAACGGGGCGGTTTGCCCCCGGAAGGGTTCCAGCGCGGCAACTCGCCCTTGGAATATCAAAACGGCTCGGACGGACAGCCGATCGTGCTGACCACGACGAATGGCACACGGGCAATCGCACGGGCCAAAGAGGGTAGCGCGGGCGCCATAGCCGCCGGGGCGTTGGTCAACGCCAAAGCGGTCGCCGCATGGGCGGTAGGTCGCGGCAGCGACATCACGGTGCTGTGCGCCGGGACGCATGGTCGCTTCAGTTTGGACGACGTCGTGGCCGCCGGATGCATCGTCGATCGGGCGAGCAGCGAGGCTGCGGCCGGCCGGCTGACGTTGACGGACGGTGCTCTGGGAGCACTTATGTTGTGGCAGCGTTTTCGCGAAAATCCGCGGGAAGGTCTGCTTTTGGCTGCCCACGGTCAGCGGCTCGAACGTCTCGGTTTTGTGGATGATTTGACCTACTGTGCCTCGGTTGACGTTCTGGAGCGGGTGCCCGTGCTGCAAGAAGCCAGCATGGTGTAAGGCGCCGACAGCAGGATGGGCGACCATGGATGCATTGCTCCGGCAAATTTTATAGAATAAACAAGTGTCAAGTTCGAAGAACGATGCTGACAAGTGGTCATTGTCATTTCGATGGCCCTAATCGAGGTGTCCGTATGCCCTATGCCATTCTCAAGGTGAACACCCTCGTCAAACGATACCGTTCAAGCGCACGGCCGGCCAACGACGGGGTCTCGCTCCGCATTTATCCAGGCGAAATATTCGGTTTGCTGGGACCGAACGGAGCGGGCAAAACGACGCTCGTTCGGCAGATTGCGGGCCTGACGCGGCCGACAAGCGGCAGCATTGAGCTCTTTGGCTTCGATTTGGTCAAAGAACCCGAACGAGCGAGCGAATGGATTGCCCTGCAGCCGCAAGGGTTGGCGCTGCCGATTCAAGCGCGGCCGCGGGAATTGATGGAGCTGACGGGGCGTTTGCGCGGATTGAGCCCGTGGGATGCACGGCGAGCGACGGACCAGCTGCTCGAAACGTTTGGGCTTACGCCACACCAGTCCGTGCCGTTTCAGCGGCTGTCTGGAGGATTGCGGCGTTTGGTCAGCATCGCGACCGCACTGATTGGCGAACGTCCGGTGCTCATTTTTGACGAGCCGACCAACGATTTGGATCCCGAGATTCGACGTGTGGTATGGGAACGAATTCGGCAAGCGGCGCAGCAGGGCAAAGCCGTTATTTTGGTTACGCACAACGTGATTGAAGCCGAGCAGGTGCTCGACCGGGTCGCCATTATGCAAAACGGCCGCGTGTTGGCTCTCGGGACGCCTGCTGAATTGCGGGCGAGAGTGGAACGCCAAGTCCGCTTTGAGCTGTTGTTCCGAGCGGATGCCGAAGCTCGCATTCCCGAGGTGTTGGCCGGATGCGATCAAGTGGTCCGGGCCGGAGCGAGGCGGTTCACCGTCACGATCGAGCGGGAACGGGTGGAAACAACCGTCGCCCGTTTTGCTTCTTACCTTGAGCTGCTTGACGATTTCCGCATGGTCACCCCGAATCTGGAGGATGTCTATTTTAAGGTGAGCGGGGGTGAGCGCCTTGTCCAGTGATGTCAAGACGGCGTTTGGCATGCGGGACCATACGGAGGCCGCCACGCGCCATCTCCCGTGGCACATGCAATTTCGCCTTCTTTTTCGCTTGCTCTTTACCGACATTCGGCAGGAAGCGCCTTTTTTGATTGTTTTCAGCATGCTCGTGCCGCTCGGCTTGCTTTGGGCGTTGGGCACATATGTGACGGAGCGGGGAACCGACGCGGCTTGGTTCTTGGCGGGCAATGCCGTCGTGGCCGTATCGTTCAGCAGCGTTCTCTTTACGTTGAGTCGCGTCGCGCTGATGCGGCTTCGGCAGGAACTCGACTTTTATGCGACGCTTCCCGTGGAACGCACCGCATTCCTGGCGGCACTTTTTTGCCTCGCACAGGTCGCCGCTTTGCCGGGGTTGACCACGAGCTTGGTCTTTGGCCACTGGCTTGTCGGCATTCCGTTTGCGCAAGTCGTCGTTGCGTTTCCCCTCGCACTGCTGGCTGCTTCCAGTCTCACGGTCGTCGGTGCATGGGTCGGTACGCTGGTGGATTCAGCCGGGCGCCTGTATTTGTATACGACGATGGGATATTTGATCGTTTTGTTTCTTACGCCCGTCATGATCCCGCCTGACCGCGTGCCGCCGATTTTGCAATGGACGCTGCATCTTCTGCCGCCGGGGCAAGCCGCTCTCGCGTTGACGGAGGCGTTGGCTGGCCGTTTTGAGCAGCGTTTTTGGCTGCTTGTCGGCGCTTTGACGGTATGGCTGGTCATCGCCGTCGTGTTTGCCATTCGGCGTCTCGATTGGCGCCGGGATGCGTGATCCCGTTTGCGGGGAGCATAAACAGTGGTGGCAGGGAGAGAAAAAAGGGAGCGAAGGAGATATCGAGATTTATTTGGCTGCAGAGGACAGCATTCGGCTCATGAATTCTCTCTTACTCCTTGCATTGACTTGATCTGTCACATATGATTTACTGTGAATGTGTTAGCACTCGTTCGGAGGGAGTGCTGACAGAACCGGAGAGCGCTGACCATGCACGGATGCTCCACGAACGGGAGGAGGATTACATAAATGGCATTGAAGCCTTTGTCCGATCGCATATTGGTGGAACCCATCGAGGTTGAAGAGAAAACCGCGTCGGGTATTTTCATTCCGGACACCGCGAAAGAGCGCCCGCAACAAGGGAAGGTGATTGCTGTCGGTCCGGGTCGTATTACTGAAGATGGCAAGCAGCTGCCCGTTTCTGTCGCAGAAGGCCAAACCGTGCTGTATTCGCAGTATGCCGGCACGGAAATCAAGATCGACGGCAAAGAGTATCTCATCTTGAACGAAAGCGAAATTTTGGCCATCGTGGAGTAATGCGCCGCCGCAAAGCATTTCACTTGGTGAACACAACGAAGTTTGGGAGGTCGTATGAACTATGGGCAAGATTCTCGTTTACGGCGAAGAAGCTCGAAAAGCACTCGAACGCGGTGTCAACGCTTTGGCCGATGCCGTTCGGGTCACTTTGGGTCCGAAGGGGCGCAACGTTGTTCTTGAAAAGAAGTTCGGTTCGCCAACCATCACAAACGACGGAGTCTCCATTGCCCGTGAGATCGAACTTGAAGATCCGTTTGAAAACATGGGGGCCCAGCTGATCAAGGAAGTTGCGTCCAAGACAAACGACGTCGCCGGTGACGGTACCACCACCGCTACCGTACTCGGTCAAGCGATGGTGAAAGAAGGGCTCAAGAACGTCGCCGCCGGCGCGAACCCCATGCTGCTCAAGAGAGGCATCGAAAAAGCAGTTGCCCGTGCGGTCGAAGAAATTCGCAAAATGGCCAAACCCGTCGAGACGCGTGAAGCGATCGCGCAAGTTGCGGCCAACTCTGCCGCTGATCCTGAAATCGGCAAGCTGATTGCCGAAGCGATGGAGAAGGTCGGCAAGGACGGCGTCATCACGGTCGAAGAGTCGAACACGTTCGGTACGACGCTTGAGACGGTTGAAGGGATGCAGTTCGACCGCGGCTACTTGTCGCCTTACATGGTGACCGACAGCGAGCGCATGGAGGCTTCGCTCGAGGAGCCGTACATTCTCATCACCGACAGAAAGATCAGCTCGGTTGTCGATCTGATCCCTGTGCTCGAACGCACCGTTCAAACCAACCGGCCGCTTCTTATCATCGCTGAGGACGTCGAGGGCGAGGCCTTGGCGACGCTCGTGGTCAACAAGATTCGCGGCACCCTCAATGCCGTTGCCGTCAAGGCGCCCGGGTTCGGCGACCGACGCAAGGCGATGCTTCAGGACATTGCCATTTTGACCGGCGGTCAGGTCATCTCCGAAGAGACCGGCATGAAGCTCGAAAATGTGGATCTTTCGATGCTCGGTCAAGCGCGACAGGTAAGGGTGACCAAGGAAGATACTACCATCATCGAAGGCAAAGGCTCGCAAGCCGACATTCAGGCCCGAATCAATCAAATTCGTCGCGAAATCGAGGAAACCGATTCGGACTACGATCGCGAGAAGCTGCAGGAGCGGCTTGCCAAGCTTGCCGGCGGTGTCGCGGTCATTCGTGTCGGCGCGGCCACGGAAACCGAGCTGAAGGAGCGCAAGCATCGTGTGGAGGACGCTCTGTCGGCCACGCGCGCGGCGGTCGAAGAAGGTATCGTTCCGGGCGGTGGCGTCACTTACGTCCAAGTCCAGAAGGTGCTCGATGAAATCGAGGCTGAAGGTGACGAATTGACGGGCGTTCGCATCGTCCAGCGCGCGCTCACGGCTCCGTTGCGGGTGATCGCAAACAACGCCGGCAAGGAAGGCGCCATTATCGTCGATGCGGTCCGCAGCGAAAAGCCCGGCATCGGCTACGACGCATTGAACGACCGCTTTGTCGATATGGTCGAAGCCGGTATCATCGATCCGGCCAAGGTATCCCGCAGTGCACTTGAAAACGCTGCCAGCATTGCCGGCTTGGTACTGACCACCGAAGTCCTCATCGCCGAAGAAAAGGAAGAAGACGATGACGTGGGTGGTGCCGGCGGCATGGGCGGCATGATGTAAAGCCGATGTCCCACCCTTGAAAACCGGCGGCTGCGGTTCGTTGAAACCGTGCCGCCGGTTTTTTGTACAATTTGATTTCTGAATACAAACTTGAAGTTATAATCGACGTCAAGAAATGGATGTGATAGAATACTTTTGCACCCACCGCCATGACAGCAGGGAAACCCATGGGCCACCATGGAGGTGCCTACGCATGAAAAAATCCCTGACCATCCTCGCACTGGCGGGTTTGCTTGCCATCGTTCAACCTGCTTGGACCGTCGCTGTCACTCACGCTGCATCGCCTGAAGAACCATCCATTCCGTTGATTCTCCCGGACGCTCAACCCCTCAGCGATGAAGAATTGAATGAGATTCACGGTGATTTCGGCGTTTTAGCGAGCGCGATGTTACTCGCCGGTCAAGCGCTATATGAAGTAGGTAAGACCGCCGTGGCCGGAGCGGTTGCCGGTGTTGTCGCCAACACGATTGCGAACGCATTCGACGACGACGCCGGTTTCATGGACGGTATCGGCTGTGCGGCGCTCGGAGGAGCGAGCGGGGCCATTGCAGCCCGCTGGAATTGGACAGCTCCGGTTGTCTTGGGCATCTATGAAGGCATCTGTCGGTAATCTGCCAGCACGATAGGCGAGGCGAATGACCTTCGGTGAAGCAGGGCACCGTCGCCGTGTCGGTCGGCGAGGTGCCTTGCCGTGTGCCCGGCATGTCTGCCGAGCCGGAGGGCTGAAAGAAGCCCTCACCACCCAACCAGCGGGAAGGGAACCCGTAGGCAAGGGCGGGCCTGGCAACAGACCGTCTGGAGGAAGCCGAAGGGGGAGCATGGGACTTAGCGAAAGCGAACCGAGGTTGGCCCGTCAGGTGGGTAACCCTGCGGAAAATGGGAAAGCCCAATAGCTGGATAACCTGGTGGGTTAGGACGGAAGCGCTCATGCTCAGGCAAGCAGACTTACCCGGGGAGGCCCATCACCGTCCTGCGTGAAGGTGCAGGTAAGGCTGGCACAAGCGTAGACGCAAGGCCAACCAATGCGGGGTGGGCGTCAGATGAGCCCGTAGTAGTGATGAACCCTGTGCCAATGAACGCTGGCAACAGCTGGGAGGGCAAAACGCAGGGGACGCTCACGCTGCTGTGAGCGGCGGCGCTAGGCCAAAAGCCTGGCGTTGGTGCGAAGGGGCGAAGAGGAACAGAAGAGAGCCGAAGCAAGGCGAAGCTCAGTTGGTGGGAGTGAAAACATCTCGCTGGAATGCGAGAGGGTACGCCCTGGCTGGCTGTGACGAGCAGCTAACAGATGCGACCGCCCGGCAGAGTATGCAGATAGACCAGGGTAGATTGCCTCGTGCTAGAGACGCCCGGGAAATCTGGAGAAGAAACTGCAACCAACAGAGAAGAACCAAGTAGAGGCCCTGCAGAGTTACGGAGGCTTTCACAGTGCGGAAATGGTACAGCCTGATAGACAAAGTCTACCGTCTGGACAACCTTCACCAGGCGTATCGAAGCGTCCGCTCCAACAAAGGCGCTCCCGGAATTGACGGAGAGACCGTGGAGGAGTTCGGAGAGCATCTCGATGAACGGCTGCACCAGATCCACCTGGAGCTGAAGACCAACACGTATCAACCCAGTCCGGTCAGGCGTGTCGAGATTGACAAAGATGACGGCAGCAAACGACCCCTGGGGATCCCCACAGTGAAGGACCGCGTAGTGCAAGAAGCACTACGGCGGGTGATCGAACCCATCTTCGAACCCGACTTTC
>CALKAQ010000114.1 GCA_937983075.1 uncultured bacterium
AATAGGGCATGGCGTTGTAAACCGGCATGACGACGCTGACTGCGGGTTTCATGGCCCGTCAAACTCCGGCGATGTCAGCCAAGGGTTGGCAACACGTCATTTGCCCACCGGACGAAACCGGTGCTATCCAATACGCGAATACTCTTGGACGGGTTGGCCACATAGAGCCTGTTCTCTGCCGCTGCGCGAAGCCAGTTGACCGCGTGTGCTTTAGCCCCGCCCCCATCAACGATGATGACTACGGTCGGCTCAGGCATAGCTTCAACTGCATTCAGATACAAATAGGGGAATTTCTCATCGACTGAGCCAGATGATTGCTGCCACTTGCATTCGATACGTATTCGCGGCTGACCGTCCAAGACGACAACGAACTCGGATCGGCCGGTGTGTCCGTAAATGGTCGTGTAGGGCACGTTTTTCAGAAGCAGGCGAGCACCCGCATACTGGTCTTGCTTCTTCGACCATTCAGTATACGGTACGATTTGGTAGCCGTGAGTCTGGAACACGCTCTCTACTATGTTCTCGAGCACTCGGCCGCTGCGATTGGCCCGTCGTCCGCCCTCCACCGACTTTACCTCCCTGCATTCCGTCCGGCCAGTACACGGCTAGCACTTCTCGCACTTCCCCGCGGGTCTGACCGTTGGCGGATATCGATCTTCGTACCCGCGTATAATGGACTTCTGCATTTTGATACAGCGCGCGAGTCCATTCCGTATCATGATTCGATATAGCCACCACAGCGCCACGCCGACACGCCTCTTCGGCGGCCGAAGCCAGACGCTCCTGGTCTTGCGGGCCGAACCCGCCTGCCGCATAATCCGTAAACGACGCGGTGGCGCTCAGGGGCACATAAGGTGGATCACAGTACACAACGTCACCCGGTCCCGCTTGCTGCATCACTTCCTCGAAGTCCAGACATGTCAGCTGCGATTTCGCCAAGACATCAACCGCTGCCATCAGCTCCGCGTAGGGAAAATAGGGCCTCTTATACCTCCCAAAGGGGACGTTGAATTCCCCGTCGTTGTTGTAACGACACAGCCCGTTATACCCATGACGGTTCAGGTACAAGAACAAGGCAGCCCGCCGGCGGCGCGACGTCGTCCGATTGAACTCATCCCGAAGCCGATAATATGTCTCAGCATTGTTCGTATCCGCACTAAACAAGGTGTGCACTTCTTGGATATAGCTCTCCGGCGATTCCCTCAAGACCACATACAAGTTCATCAAGTCTTCATTGACATCGTTCAGCCAAATTTCGTCGAAAAAGTCCGCCAGCGCCAGGCTGACGGCGGCACTTCCGGCAAACGGCTCAATAAGGCGCTTCCATTGCCGCCCGGAGAAGTCGCCGGTCAGCGATGGGGCCAGCGCCGAATTGAACGGCGCCTGCTTTGTAGGCTCCTGCGCCAGACCTATCGCACTGGCGATGAAAGGTACCAGCCGACGCTTTCCACCGGCCCATTTCAAGAACGGCGCACGTTCTGGTGACAACGACCAAACCTCCCTTGGTCTCGTTCGGCGTTGGAAGAACGAAAGCCTTCACCAGCGTCGGCCCTCGAGACGCAATGGCTGACAGGCTTGGTCCGGCCAATTACGAGATTGTTGTCCCGTTATTCGACAGCGCCCGGACATGTTGCGCCTCGTCGTACGGGATCAACTCACCGTTGGCCCGCTTGTTCCACGCGTCTTCGCGGTGCGACAGTTCTGAGAGCTCTCGCGCCGAGCACCGGCCGAAGTTTTCCAGCACAAACGTCAGGGTTGCCAACTCTTCGGGATCGAGGCTCGCCGATTCGTCCCGGGAGCCCGCCGGACGGACCACGTCGCCGACGTACTCACCGAACAACTCCTCCTCAACCACGATCGCGCCCGACTCGACGGCAAGTCCCAGCAGCAGCTGAAAACGATCCGGCACAGGTCCGAAGGGCAAACGAGCGTACGCGCACCCGGTGATGGAGACTCCGTGCTCCCGGAAGTGCTTGAAGTCCGCCAGCCAAAGCAGTTTGGCCAGTTTCGTCTTGGGCAGCTGATCTATGCGCGCAGCAAACCATGTCACGGCATGGGTGAAGCGGTCTAAGTCCAGCTCTCGAAAACCGGTGAATCGGTCAGCCGGCCGCTCGCGCAGCAACTGGTCCAGGTCCCGGCGGAGCCACGCCAGCTTCTCCCGTTCCAGGAGGGCCTGAGCCGCCCGCGCGAGCTTCTTCCGCTCGGATTCCGTCAATCCATCACGGTCGTTCGTCAGGCGCTCGAGAACACGCCGGGGATCCTGAAGCGACCGCAACACCTCGTCGTGGGCGCGGTTCTGGATGACGCCTTTTTCATAGCGCTGAATGGTCACTTCGCCCCAGCCCAGCATGCGAGCCAAAGCCCGCTGGGACAGCCCGTAGCGTCGACGCAACGCCGCGATTTCACCTGAGGTCAGCAACCCGTGCTTCTTACGGTATACATCGTGAGCCGTCCGCAGCACCTCACCGTCATACTCCGGGTCGAACACCACCTCACCGCATTCCGCACAGACGAGCACCGGCGCCTCAAACTCCACGACCTCGCCTCTAACAACAAACGATTGCGACCGGCGTTCTTCGCGCAGATGCCGTTCGTCATCACAACTGATGCAGTATCGCTTCACGGCTCCCTCGCCTCCTTGAATGGATAGCGCAAGGAACTGACGAGCTGCCAGCGACCCTCGGCCACCCGGAGCTTCATGGCTACAAGGAAATCGTCGAGAGACTGTTCTGACGCGGACAGACACCCGTGAAGCATATCTCATCCTTAACGATGGCTGCCCCAGACCGAACACCAAGACTGCTATCAAATGATAGCACATAGTGGCGCGAACTTCAATCGACGCATTATCGAGACGCGACCGTCAAAGAGCCCGCACCGACCGGCGCTACGGCCACAACAGGCGCAGCACCGCCTGCGCGG
>CALKAQ010000115.1 GCA_937983075.1 uncultured bacterium
ACTGTATAAAGAGGACTAGTAACATGGTTGACCATACCTGTCTTTAAGTCATTTTGATTCACGGTCAACGCAAAAAATGGGTAGTCGCCCGGCTCAAGCGGTGTCACTAATTCAAACTCAGCGAGATAAGTCTGATCATTTCTACCTTCCCACAAAACGGTTTCTGTATCAAATAATTTTATTGGACGACCATTAATTAAAACCATCGTTAGAAATAATCCATTTCCTGGTCGCATGCGAAGGTAGAACTGATACTTCTTTCCCGGTTCAAGCACGAGAATATCCGGTATTGGTGAGCCGTCAAAAAGGATTTCATGCTGTCGTTCGTGGACAACTACATCAGTGGTCGGAATGTCCCGAAAGACTCTCAAATCATATATATAATTAACACCCCCCGGTTCATTTTGTCTATCTGAGACAATCTGGAGACCCTGAGAAAAATAGGGGATATGTGTTCTGCCCGGATCTTCAGGAATATGAAAAAGCAGGATCCGCAATATACCATTGTCGCCAAAAGCATTCTTAGCAGTAAGATTCGGAATCCTGATCGGTATGTGGAGAAGATGGTGTTGCTCTAGCTCAAAACTGAAAGACTCCATCGGCTCTAACTCCGAATCAACCATGAACGGCTGAATTTGGTCACCATGTATTAGCAATAACGTATAGCGTTTCCGAGAGCTCGTGTTATTCATAACAGAAACAAAGAATCCAGGTGATCGCGAATCCCCCCCAAAAATTGCCTCATAACTGAACGGATTACCTTGTAAGTCATAAACCCTCAGCATTGTGGTATCGCGGATTACATATTCGACTGCACTGCTTCTGAGAAATCAAGTAGATCCGGGAAATCTTTTGCTATGATTTGTCAGGCTGCGCTCGCCTCAATTTCGGTTCCTCGACAACGGTTCCTTTGCTTTCGATACGCCATGGCCTCTGCGTGTTTACGCTTGCGCTGTTCGAGAATGACTACATCCTTGCCTGTGTAGCGTTGTTCGGGTGTAACAAAGTTGATACCCTGGTGAAGACGCTTGGTGTTGTAGTGGCGAACAAATTGTTCGATGTCACGCTGGGCTTCAAAGAAGCCGGTGTACCGGTCCTGAACGTAGATTCGCTCGTATTTGAGGGTCTTGTGAAACACTTCGATCTTGCCGTTGCTCTCGGGATGGCCAACAGCTGTGCGTCGGTGGTCGATGCCAAAGCGGCGGAGTAGACCCTGAAAACTCTTGGCAGTCAGCTGAACACCGTTGTCGCTTACTAAAGCAGGCATTTTATCCGAAGCACTTATGCCGGCGTTTTCAAGGGCCTGGGCCATCACACGCTCCATATCACGGGCAGTCATCGAAAGGCAGAGTTCGTGATGGACAATGTATCGTGAGTAGCCATCCAACACGATGAACAGATAGGTGCGTGTGCCTGCGATGGGGATGTAAGTGATGTCCGTATGCCACATTTGATTAGGCCGGGTCACTTCGATCTCTCCATCACACGTATCGGCACGTGGAAGCGTCCACTCGTGGACCAAGCCCTCGGCCTTTAGCACCCGATATACCGTCGAAGGTGAGACGAAGGCAACTCCATCATCTTGGAGTTGATAGGCAAGCTTCCGATGCCTCAGATCTATGTATTCTCGTGACCGTGCGGCTTGCAAGATTGCCTCTCGCTCCTCAGGGAGCAGCTTATGTGCCACAACTCTTGGAGCCGATATACGGTCTTGCAATCCGTTCAGACCGTCTTCAACGTACCGTTTACGCCAACGGTAGTAACGGTTTGGATTGAGCTGGATCATTTCGCACGCACGTTGTACTGAGATGCCGGGATTTCGGCTGGCCTCGTCAACAATCTCAATCAGTTGGCGCTTCTGTTCGGCAGTGAAGCGCCGACGCGACAGATCGCCTACAAGCCCAGCCGTTTCACTTTTTTTAGGGCTTGCAACTCCACAGAAAGCTCGACTACCGTCTTTTCCAGGGCTCGCTTCTCGTTCTCGAGTCGCTCTTTCTCCTGGTCCTTCTGGGCCTGAGAAAAGATCTCCGGCGCTGCTTTGAGCAATCGATCACGCCAATCGTAATACTGAGTAGCGTAGATGCCATGCTCGCGGCAGACCTCAGCGATCGTCATATCGCCTCGCATGCCCTGAAGTACGATTTCAAGCTTCTCTTGGGGGGTACGTCGTTTTCTGCGTGTGCTCACCGGATTCACTCCTTGGAATAATGTGTCCCGGATCCACACTAAGACGCCATCGTTCACCCCAAGCGCCGTGGATCTACGAACCACACGACATAACTACGGTGATCGGAGGTCAATCCCTACTAGCAAATCTTTCGAAGCAGTTACACCAAGGGCTCAGCAACATTGTACAAAGTCAAACGCCAAATTCGGCCGAATTACGCCCTGTGCCGTGATTTCGTTTTTCCGAAGGGGGAGTGAATTTCAGTAGAAAAGCCTAAACGCTATCTCTCGTAACCTCAGGATTTCGCCGTTTTTCGCCCTCGTCTAGTCCGTCGTCTTCATCAGATCCCTGCCCTAATTCCGTTATCGTTTCCAAAATTCTTTGGGCCAGCAGTACACGTTCGTAAGCCGATAATTTGACCGCTTTGACCAATAGGTCTTGGATAGGGTCCATGTCTTTTGGCCTCCGCATTACCTTCGAGGAAACTGAATAGCCTTTGCCTCAGGACAGTTTTCCGAAAGCTGCGTAACAATTTTTCGGGCCTGCTGCCGGACGCGGAACAAACGCAACAAGCT
>CALKAQ010000116.1 GCA_937983075.1 uncultured bacterium
TTGGAAGACTTTTATCTATTTGATCCGAATGAAAATGCTCCCCAGTTGGCTCATCAAGTGGAGCCGGCGCTGGCTGAGCAAGAAAGTGCTGCGGCAACAGAGCATGCAATGCCGCCGCCCGTTGTGGCGGCCCCGCCGCAACGTACGTTTCACTGGCACGGGCTTGGCATTGTTCTTCTCTTGTCCATCGTGCTGGTTTTCTCGTTGACCGTCCATCGCGTCGTTTGGCATTTCTCCCCCAGCCTCAACGAAGCGGCGGCTCAGTTGTCGAGCATCGAAGCGCAACTCGTTGAAGCGCACAGCGAACAGCAGCGTTTAGAAGAGCTTCTGCAGCAACTGAAACGCGCCGAAACCAACACCCCGGGCTCTATGGCAACGCTGCCGCCCGACCAAGACGTTCCACAGCCAAACACCGTTGAAGCCCATCGCGCGGGTGCCGCCGATGGAGGCGGCGTCGGCACGGACGAAAACTTCAGGCTCTATGTCGTCCAACCCGGAGACACCCTTTGGAAAATCAGTGAAAACGTGTTTGGAACGCCTTACGCGTATACCCGGTTGGCTGAACTCAACCAGCTGGCCGATCCGGATCGGATCTTGTCCGGCATGGTGCTGCGGCTGCCGCCGGCCGATGCCGAGTAGATCGGTCATTCATCGAGCCGGTGTTCTATTGCCATGGAACACTGGGGATTCAATCACCCGCGGCGATAACGGTCTCGGATTGAATAATACCCGTGCGAGCCAGCGGCCAATAACGGAGAATCACACGCCCGATGATCGCGCTCCGCGGAACCATGCCGACCGAAGCATCGCGGCTGTCCTTAGAGTTGATGCGGTTGTCCCCGAGCACGAAGTAGCTGTTTTCAGGCACGACCACCGGTCCGTAATCCCGCGGTATAGGACCCGTGGTATAATCGTCGGCAGCCAATAGGCCGTTGACGTACAGTTTGCCGTTTCGTATTAAAATTTCATCGCCCGGAATGCCGATAATGCGCTTGATATAGTAATCGCTTTCCATCGGTGGATCAAAGACCACCACTTCACCACGCCGCGGATCCCGAAAACGATAAGTGAGCTTGTCAGCAAGAATGCGTTCGCCGGTGACAAAAGTCGGCTCCATGGACGGCCCTTCGACGGTGAAAGCTTGAGCGACGAAAACGATGATAAAAATGGCGAGGACGACTGCACCAATCAGCGTTTCCACAGTTTCACGCAGTGTAGATTTTCCCGGACGACGCCATGCCGATGGACGTACCGGTTGGGGATTGAAAGCCAAGGCCTTCGCCTCCTGATTTCGTAAAAAAGTACGTTGGAGTGACCGGAGGATGGGAGCGTTGAAGCGGCGAACCTCATACTCAATGAAATGCCTGTTTGACGCATGAACTGAATGAGCTTTCGGGATTCAGCGAACAAAATCCTGCCGGCGAAACTTGCCGCCGTACTGCCTGGGAAAACTTGCAGCTTTTCCCCATCGTACTACCGTCAAATTTGTTGTTGAGTCGTTGAATGGAATGCCGAGGTGATCCGAACGGATGGAGATTACGTTCTTAGGCACCGGCACCTCCATGGGCGTCCCGGTGATCGGCTGCAGATGCGCCGTTTGCAATTCAGACGACCCTCGCAACCGCCGCACGCGCTCTTCCGTCTGGATTCGGTACAACCAGCGGAACATCCTCATCGACACCGCCCCCGAAATGCGCCTGCAAGCCCTAGCGCACGGCATGGACAAACTGGACGCCCTGCTGTTCACCCATGCCCATGCCGATCACATTTTTGGTTTCGACGACATCCGCCGCTTCAACCAAATGCAGCGCGAGCTCATACCGGTCTACGGCAGCCGCCAAACCATCGAGGCATTGCGCCGAATTTTTCATTATGCCTTTGATCCTGAAACACCGAATTGGCAGCTGCCTCAAGTTCGTTCCCAATACGTTCAAGGTCCGTTTCAGCTGTTCGGGCTGCAGGTTGTCCCACTTACGGTCATGCACGGGGAACTCCCCGTGACGGCATACCGCATCGGGAACTTTGCTTACGCAACCGACTGCAACGCCATCCCTCCGGAAAGCATGGAAGGCTTGAGAAATCTCGATGTGCTCGTTCTCGATGCACTGCGAAAAGAACCCCATCCGTCTCATTTTTCGCTCGATGAAGCGCTTTCGGTCATTGAAGAACTGCGACCGAAGCGTGCGTACCTTACCCACTTGTCCCATGCCATCGACCACGCGGAAATTCAGTCGATGCTGCCCGAAAACGTAGCACCGGCCTACGACGGCTTGCGGATTCACGTGGAAACCTGATCGACTTCGAGCTATCCCATGTAGGAACCGCCGTTGATGCAAAGCATCTGGCCCGTCATGTAATCCGACGCATCTGAAGCGAGAAACAAGGCGCCTTTGGCGATATCTTCCACTTCTGCGAATCGCTGCATCGGAATGGTTTCCAGTAAGCGGCGGCGCGCCGTTTCGTCGTTCAAACGGAAACGATCGATAATTTCTTGGGTTGTCGTGAAACCCGGCAGCAGCGAGTTCACTTGCACGTAAGGCGCCAACTCGAGCGCGAGACACTTCGTCAACGCCAGCACCCCCGCCTTGGCTGCACAATAATTTGCGCCGTTCTTCCTTCCCCGCAGTGCCGTAGCAGCCGAAACGGTTATGATTTTCCCTCTTTTTTGTTGGAGCATCACGGGTGCCACCAGCTGTGAACACAAAAACGTTCCTCGCAAATTGACGTCGATGACGGTATCCCAAGCTTCATCCGTCATTTGGTCGAACGGCAGATCAACGGCTACCCCCGCATTGTTCATCAAAATATCAATCCGCCCGTATGTTTCAAGTATCTTGTCGACCATGGCTTTGACCTCAGACCGCTGCGATACATCCGCCTGGATCGCTATGGCCTCTCCACCGTTGTTGCGAATGTGTCGAACGACTTCAGCAGCTTCCTCCGACGATTTGGAATGATTGACCACCACTCGTGCACCGTGTTCGGCAAAAGCTACGGCAACCCCACGTCCGATTCCCCTGCTCGCCCCGGTAACCAATGCGACACGACCTGTCAAATCGAGCATGCACCGACTCCCCTTCAAGAAATGGATGTGAATACTCCTATCTCACACCATTCCTATGCCCAGGATGATTCGTTAGAAGTGCCCTCCAACCAAATGGCCTGAAAAGGAATGGAAACGGCCCATGGCAGGATTCACCTTTGACGAACCAGAAATAGCACGGGTGCTCGTGATCCTTCCGGGAAGGATCCGAGCCGACAGGAGGTGCGCTTTCAACTTCATGCAGCTCATTCACCGCGCGGTACATCGTCCCGTTACGATCGCCATGTGCATCATCGCCATGGTGGTGTTCGGCTTTGTTTCATTTCAACGAATAGGTCTTGATTTATTGCCCAATTTGGAACTTCCCGTGGTCGCGATCGTCACGCCCTACCCCAATGCCGACCCACGTACGGTTGAGCGCGAAGTAACGACGCCAATCGAAAATGCTTTGGCAACATTGAAAGGACTCCGCAAACTGGAGTCCGAAAGCATCGAACACGCCTCGATCATTATGGCTCATTTCCATTGGGGAACCGATATCGGCGAAGCGATGGATCAACTCAACGTCTTTCTCAACGTGATCTCCGCGACGCTTCCCGCCGATGCACATCGACCTTTGGTCCTTAGGTTCGATCCATCGCAGTTGCCGGTCATGCTCCTCGGACTGACCGGCGATCAATCACCGGCCGAACTGACCGATGTCGCCGACCGCCACATCCGGCCCTTGCTCGAAAGTCTCCCCGGTGTCGCACAAGTAAGCGTTCTCGGCGGAATTCGGCCGGAAATCTCGATTTATTACAGCTCCGATGTTCTCATGGAAATGGGGCTCACCCCATTTCAGCTGCAGCAAGCCATCGAGTACCAAAACGTCATGATTCCGGCCGGTTCACGGACGTTCACGGATGCCGAGCTCGGCCACGACGGCAGTGGTGAAACCCGCTATCTTCTCCGCGTCGGCAGCGCGGTAAGCGACATCGACGACCTCGGCTCCATCATCGTCGGGCAGCGGCCGCCCGATCCTGACGCCATCGGTTTTGCCCGACAGCCTCGTCCATTGACCTTGGCACAAGTGGCGACGATTGTTGACGGCTACTCTACGCCTGAAGGCTTTACCCGCATCGACGGCTCTCCCGCCATTCTCATTCAAGTGATGAAGCAGGCGGGCGAAAACACCGTCGCGGTCACACAACAAATCCGCGACGCCTTGGAGCGCCTCAATATCGAATCGCTTCTGCCCGGCGCACGGCTCCATATCATCACGGACCAATCTACCCTCATTCTCGATTCGCTCGAAAACGTCGGTTCGACGGCCGTGGTCGGAGGGGTTTTGGCTGTCGTCATTTTGCTCTTGTTCCTCCGCAACTGGCGCAGTTTGACGATCATCGGTTTTTCCATCCCGTTGTCGATTCTGCTGACGTTCATTTGCCTTTATTTCTTCGGCTTCAATTTGAACCTGATGACGTTGGGCGGGCTGGCGATCGGCATTGGCATGCTGGTTGACAATTCCATCGTCGTCCTGGAAAACATCTTTCGGCTCCGCGGAGAAGGACTGGACTACCTTGACGCCGCCAAGCAAGGCGCCGCCGAGATGGCCTCGCCCATCGTTGCTTCCACCGTTACCACGGTTGCGGTGTTTGTGCCTCTCATCTTCTCCCACAGCATGGCCGGACACCTTGCACGAGAGCTGGCCGTTGCTGTTTCGCTTGCGTTAACGGCTTCATTGATCGTCGCGCTGTTTATCGTACCCCCCCTTTCAGCCCACCTGGGACGCAAGACTTCCGATGCGGTGACAACCGATCAGGCCTATGTCGAAACCGACATGCGCTGGCTGACCCGTCTCCAATCACGCTACGGGACGCTTTTGGAACGCTTCGTCCAGCGCCCCCTCTACACCGTGGGGATCGTCGTCCTCTGTGGACTCGGCCTCATCGGCCTGCCGGGCAGACTGCACACCGAGGTGCTTCCTCCGTTGGACGGCGGCATGATCAAAATCCAACTGACATTGCCGCCAGGCAGTCCGATCACGGCCACCGATCAAGCCGCGCAGCGAATTGAAGAAGCGCTGGAACAATACGGCGAAGTGGCTGCGGTCGCCGTTTATGCAGGCGATCAAGGCGGAACGAGTTTCCTCGATTTAATTCAGGAAGCCCCGGTGAATGTAGCTGAAATTACGGTTCTTTTGACCCCGGCTTCGGAAAGGAACCGGACCGCGCATGAGTTCGCAGCCGAGCTGCGCGAAAAGCTCCCGATCCCCCCAGGTGCCATCCTGCGTGTGAGCGCTGACCGCGCGACCGACGGACTGGGTGAAGATTTCGCCATGGCGGCGACCATCAAACTGACGGGTCCTGAACTCGAAGAGCTCGAGGTGCAAGCAGCACGCATCGCGGAAAGGCTCAGAAATCACCCGGGTTTCACCAACGTGACTTCGACAGCAGAAGCCGTGCAGCCCGAATTGATCTTCCATATCAACCGTGACCGCGTGCTCGGTCTCGGCCGACTTACCACCGCCGAAATCGCCCTGACCATGCGCGCCTCGCTCCTCGGGCAAGAGGTGACGCACATTCGGCGAGACGGCATGCACGTGCCCGTCGTACTCCGCCCGGCCGCGGAGGAGCTGGCGACATACGAAGCGCTCCAAGACTTCCGCGTGTTTCCCGTCGCCGCGGCTGAATCGGGTTATGTAACTCCCGTCATCTTCGGCCGCACCGGTACCGATGAATCTCCGATCATCGAATGGGCGCCGCGGTCCATTCAACATATCGACCGTCAACGGGCCGTCACCATTACCGCTGAACTCAACGGCATCGATCTGAGCGAATCCCAGCGAATCGTCGAGGAAATTTTGGCCGACGTCGATCTCCCCGTTGGCTATTCTGCTCGTCTTGCCGGGATTCACGACACACTTCAGGAAGCCATGGACGACTTGGGACTGGCACTCATTTTGGCCGTCATCTTCGTTTATCTTGTCATGGCCGCTCAGTTCGAGTCGATCAAAGATCCCTTGATCATTTTGTTCTGCATCCCGTTAGCGACCGTCGGTGGCCTCATTGCGTTGCTTCTTTCGGGCCATATGCTCAATGTACCATCGGCAATGGGTCTGATCGCTCTGGCCGGAGTATCCGTCAACAACGGCATCGTGTTGATCAACACGTACAATCGCTTGCGGCGGGAAGGCTATTCCGTGGACGCCGCCATTGTCACCGGCAGCAAAATGCGTCTGCGTCCGGTGTTGATGACGTCGTTGACAACGATCTTGGCTCTCATTCCGCTGGCGCTCGGCATCGGGTCCGGTGCCGATCTGCAGGCGCCTCTTGCGGTCGCCATGATCGGCGGTTTGATCTCGTCGATGGTATTCACGCTGTTTATCATCCCGGGGATTTATCGCATGACATCTCGCACCGACATGCCGGTTCCCATGCAACAAACGGCGCAGCCGCCCGTCTGATCTCCCCGAAAGCAAACAAAAAGCGGCAGCCCATTCGCTGCCGCTTTGCTTTTCCATCTTCTTTGCGATATTAGCGCTTCGAGAATTGAGGTGCCTTGCGAGCTTTCTTGAGACCGTACTTTTTCCGTTCCTTCATGCGCGGATCGCGGGTCAGAAACCCTGCTCGCTTTACGATTGGACGGTACGACGGATCGGCTTCAACCAGCGCGCGGGCAATGCCGTGGCGAATAGCACCTGCCTGACCGCTCAAGCCCCCACCGTGCACGTTAACCAATACGTCAAAACGCCCCTCCGTCTCCGTTTCACGCAGAGGCATTCTCACTTGCATTTCCAGAACGGGCCGACCAAAGTACTCAGCGACATCTTTGCCGTTGACAATTATGTTGCCATTACCAGGAATGAGTCGGACCCGAGCGACGGAATGCTTCCGACGACCAGTGCCGTAGTAAAATTCTTGCTGCGGATTTGCCATAGCCAAGCGGCCTCTAACCTCCCTTTTTAAGCTTCAATATCCAGTACTTCGGGCTGCTGTGCTGCGTGGGGATGTTCACTACCCCGATAGACCTTGAGCTTGCGGATTTGACGACGACCGAGGCTGTTATGAGGCAACATGCCCCATACAGCCAGCTCAATCACACGTTCAGGCCGGGTAGCCAACATTTCACGGGCGGTTTGGGCACGCAGGCCGCCAGGATATCCCGTATGCCGGTAATAAATCTTGTTCTGCAGTTTACGCCCGGTTAGACGCACCTTGTCCGCATTCACGACGATGACGAAGTCGCCCGTGTCAACGTGCGGAGTATATGTTGGCTTGTGCTTTCCGCGCAGAATGGATGCCACTTGGCTGGCCAGTCGACCGAGTGTCTTACCCGTGGCATCAACCACGTACCACTTTCTGTCCAGGTCTTCCTTTTTAGCCTGGAACGTCTTCTGCCTCACCGTTACTCCTCCTGTCATCCTGGTAGAGCCCGTTAAAATACAAAAGGAATTCGGACTCAACTACCTACAAATTCACCACGTCGTCGCCACGTAACGAATGACCGTCGTGAGTCCGAAAAAAGCAATAAAAAATATTGATATTCGGTCCCACCCAAAGAACCTGCAGAATGCCAAACTCAATTCTACCGCACAACTTGCTTCCGTGTCAACCGCAAGTGCTTAACGCGCTAGTCCAATTCGTATTTTACCTCCAACATGCATAAGCCTTGCGGCGGCGCTGTCGGTCCTGCGTCCTCTCTACGGCCGGACCGCAGGGCGAGCAGCACTTGCTCCGGTGACATCTTGCCCAGTCCGATCATCAGCAACGTGCCCGCCATGATGCGCACCATGTTGTAAAGAAAACCGTTTCCCTCAACTTCCCAGTGAATCAACGGCTGATCGATCGTCAATTCCGAACGGAAAATTCTGCGCACCGTCGTCTTGGCGCTGCTGTTCACCGAACGAAAAGCGGCAAAATCATGTTCACCGACAAAATAGCGAGCGGCACGTTCCATGGCGGCGAGGTCCAATTCTTGAGACACAAATTGGACGTACCGATCCCAAAACGGGGATCGAAAAGGCCGATTGTACCAAGTGTACCTGTACACTTTGGAAACGGCTGAAATGCGCGCATGAAAGTCGTCGGGCACCCGGATCGCCTCCCGGACGACGATATCCCGAGGCAGCCGGGCGTTCAAAGCGTATGGAAGCCGACTCAAGGGAATGTCGGTCGCTGTTTTCACATTGATCACTTGACCCAGGGCATGAACGCCAGCATCCGTCCGCCCCGCTCCAATCACACGCAACGATTCGCCCGTCGTCAGCAGCAGCGCCTTTTCCAATTCGGCCTGAATGGTCGGTTGGTCTTCACGGCCTTGCCTTTGAAAACCACAGTAGTTTCCACCGTCATATTCGATCGTCATGCGGACGTTTTGCATCCTATCCCTCACCCATGCCTAATTGGCCATGACCATCGCAAGGGCACCGAGCGAAGCCAGAAGCAAATATACAATATTTTTATACCCACCACGCGGCGCTTCCCCGGTTACAAGGCGACTGCCATCGTGAAAGCCACGCAAGTGCAGTGCTTCTCCCAAACGTTCCGCACGGCGAAAGAGTGAAGCGCTTAGAGGAATCGCCAGCGAAGCCACACGCAGCCAGTGCCCCCGCAGTCCTTTGATGCGATTGGCGCCACGGGCAATTTGCGCTCTTCTGATCCTGCGCGCTTCCTCACCTAGCAGCGGCATCATGCGAATGCCGATAACGGCTGCCCCGGTCACCGTGGAAACCGGAATGCCGATGCGATGCAACGGAGCAAACAGGGCACCTAGAGCCCAAAGCGTTTCGCCGATACCGCCGACGTGCGTCAGCCATGAAACGCTCAAGACGAGCAGCAAAATGCGCAGGGCCGCTTCGACTCCGTCCCCCAAACCTGCCACGGATACCGCGAGCTGCCCGTCATCCACGCGCAGACCAGCGAAGACGACGGCTGCAAGCAAGAACGGCCAAAGACCGCGCACAACGGAAGCAACGGAACGCAACGGATAGTCCGCCAGGAAATACCAACACGCTACCATGCAAGCAGCCAATGCCAGGGCGACTCCCGTACGAACGGTGGCAACGCCTGTCGCCACAATCGCCGCCCCGATGAGCCGAATTCTTGGATCGACATCCTTCAGCCACGGCGTGTTTTGGCCACGGCCCACGCCTGAGGGCGCTGCCGCCTTCAGCCCGTTTCCGGCATGGGAAGATGTCGTGTTGGGGGCGTCATCCAACTCCCAGCCAACCGCTTCCACGATTCGCCCTTTTTCAAGCCGAACAACGCGGTCGGGCCAGCGCTCAACGACAAACGGATCGTGCGTCGCGACCAACACACTGACGCCCCGTTGAACGTGCAGCTCTTCGACTGCATTAAGCAGCGATACCGCAGCGGGGTGGTCCAAACCCGCCGTCGGTTCGTCCAACAGCAGCAACTCCGGCCGCTGAGCCAAGGCAAGCGCAATGGCTATGCGCCGCCTTTCTCCTCCAGAAAGTTCAAATGGCGAGCGGTCCAAAACGGCTTGAGGCAAACCGACCCACGCGATCGCCGAACGAATGCGTTCCTGCCATTCTTCCGGATTGATGCCCAAGTGCCGCAGCCCGAATTCGAAATCATCACGCACTGTAACGCCGAACAATTGTTGTTCCGGCTGCTGAAACGCCACGGCCACACGCGGCCTCAAGCGCTCGACGATGGCTCGACGCTGCCGCAGATCCCGCCGGGAAGCGGCGCTCGTAATGGGTTTCCCCAGTACGGCGAGACTGCCTTCATGACGTGCTTCAAGCATCGCCGCCAGCTGCATGAGGGTCGATTTTCCGGCTCCCGACGCTCCAATGAGCGCAACCTTTTCACCGCGGCAAACACGCAGGTTCACATCGTCTAAAATTCGTCCCTCCGACGGTGCGTAGGAAAAGCCGACGCCTTGCATCTGCAAAGCCGGCCCGGAATGCCGACATAACGCTTTCCTAGCTGCACCGTTTCCCCGTTCCGACCGATTCCATGCCCGATCGACGAGCGGTGCAATTCCCCAATATCGGCCGGCGACCTGCGCTTGAGCCAACATATCGGGCGTGCCCCGAAAAACGATTTTCCCAGCGTCGAGGACAATGACACTGTCTGCAGCGGCGATTTCCTCCGGATCGTGCGTCACCCATAGCACCGCCGCGTTCGAGCGCTTGACGTATCCTCGAATCGCTTCACGTATCGTCCGCCGCAGCGAAGGATGGCAAGCAACCGTCGGCTCATCGAGAATCAACACCGAAGGCCGCAAAGCCAAGACTCCTGCGAGTGCAACACGTTGCAACTCGCCTCCCGAAAGATGCAGCGTGGGCTTGTCCACCGGCACATGGCTCATGCCGACGGCAGCCAACGCTTCTTTGACGCGGCGTTCGACCTCGTCTGCAGGCAAGCCTAAATTCAACGGTCCGAACGCCACGTCATCCCACACGGTGAGCCCTACTACATACTCCTCGGGTTGCTGCGCTAAGTATCCCACCCCGATCTGCGCCGGATGAAACTCAGATGCCGTAGTCGAAACACCACACACCTGCACTTTGCCGCGATCCGGGGGGTGAAGGCCAGCTATCAACCGAGCCAACGTCGACTTCCCAGACCCATTGGCTCCTGCGACGGCCAACCACGTTCCGGGAAGCAATTGCAAGCTAATATCTAGCAACGCCCATGCGCCTGCAGTCGGGGATGGCATCTCAGCCATGCGGTTGTAAGCAAAATGTACTCCCTCCATGTGCACCACCGCACGCTCAGATTCGCCCATGCTCTCAACCTCCCCGACCGCCAGCGACCATGCCGCTCAAGTATGCTCCTCCGGTTCCACGACCATTTGCGCTGGATAGCAAAAAGCACAGAGAGAAGCATCGTTGCCCTCTCTGCGCCCTCTCAACATGCCATACCAAACTGCGCGCACCCTAGACGAGTTCGATGAGCGAGATGGGAGCCGCATCGCCCCGGCGCGGGCCTACCTTCACAATACGGGTGTAGCCGCCTTCGCGGTCGGCGTACCGCGGTGCTACGTCTTCGAACAGCCGTTTCACCGCTGCCGGCTGGTTCAAATACGCGGCCACTTGCCGACGCGCAGCCAAGTCGCCTCGCTTGCCCAAGGTAATCATTTTCTCGACGATAGGCCGTAAAGCTTTTGCCTTGGCGTCCGTTGTCCGAATGCGTTCATTTAAAATCAGCGAAATCACCTGATTTCGCAGCAGAGCTTTACGGTGACCTTGGTTTCTGCCCAGACGGTTGGGTTTCATCACGTGACACCTGCCTTCTTCCACAAGGGATCAATCATCCGAGGAACGCAAGGAGAGATTGAGTGCAGCCAACTTCTCCTTGACTTCCTGGAGCGATTTCTTCCCTAGGTTCCGAACTTTCATCATGTCTTCTTCCGTCCGACGAATGAGCTCCTCGACCGTATTGATGCCTGCCCGCTTCAGGCAGTTATACGACCGAACGGAAAGGTCGAGCTCCTCGATCGACATATCCAACAAGCGATCTTTTTCTTCTTCTTCTTTCTCGACCATGATTTCCACATCGTCGGCCCCTTCGGTGAGAGACAAAAAGAGCCGCAAGTGTTCGATGAGAATCTTGGCCGAAAGACTCACGGCCTCTTGCGGTGTGATGCTTCCGTTCGTCCACACCTCGAGGATCAACCGGTCGTAGTCCGTCACCTGGCCCACACGGGTATTTTCGACTTGATAGTTCACGCGCCGAATGGGCGTGAAGATAGAATCGATCGCCAGCACGCCGATAGGTTGGTCGGGTTCCTTGTTGCGCTCGGCTGAGACGTAACCCCGCCCCTTCTTAAAGGTCATTTCCATGGCAAACTTGTACCCTTTGTTGAGCGTCGCAATATGATGATCGGGGTTCAAAATCTCAACCTCAGGAGGGACTTGGATGTCACCAGCCGTAATCGGTCCCTCGCGGTCCTCCACCTCGATGCGTCCAATAACAGGTTCGTCCGTGTGGAGCTTCACCAACACTTCTTTCATGTTGAGCACAACATCCGTGGTGTCTTCAGCAACACCCGGAATGGTGGAAAACTCGTGCAGGACTCCGTCAATACGAATGGACGTGACCGCGGCTCCCGGAAGAGACGAGAGCAGGATACGGCGCAAGGAGTTCCCCAGGGTAATCCCGTACCCGCGCTCGAGCGGTTCTACGACAAACTTTCCGTAGTTTCCGTCGACCTCCACGGCTTCGATTCGCGGCTTCTCGATTTCAATCATCTAAGCCTACACCCTCCTTGTCGGGTCCCTCGGGTCGGCCACCCAAGTGAGCATTCATTCAGATTGCCCGCATCAAACCCGGCGACGTTTGGGCGGACGGCAACCATTGTGCGGAATCGGGGTGACGTCTCGGATCGCGGTGATCTCAAGACCAGCAGCCTGCAAAGAGCGGATCGCAGCCTCTCGGCCTGCGCCGGGTCCCTTCACGGCCACTTCAACTTCGCGCATACCATGTTCCATTGCTGTCCGGGCGGCTTGCTCCGCAGCCATTCCCGCGGCGAACGGCGTTCCCTTGCGAGAACCTTTAAAACCTTGATCCCCGGCACTCGACCATGCAATGACGTTTCCTTGCCGATCGGTGATGGTCACAATGGTGTTGTTGAACGTAGAGCGGATATGAGCAATACCGCTTGGGATATTCTTTCGTTCTCTACGGCGAGTTCTAGTCCCGCGACGCGCTCTTGCCACGCTTTATCTCCTCCTCAGATCATTTACTTCTTCTTTCCGGCCACCGTACGTCGAGGACCCTTCCGAGTCCGGGCATTCGTTCGTGTCCGCTGACCCCGTGTCGGCAACCCCCGGCGATGCCGCAGCCCCCGATAGCATCCGATATCAATGAGCCGCTTGATGTTCAGCTGCACTTCGCGACGCAAGTCGCCTTCGACCACGTAGTTCTTGTCGATTGCTTCCTTCAGGCGGTTGACTTCTTCCTCGGTCAAATCGCGTACCCGCGTGTCTGCGCTGATGCCCGTTTCTTCAAGGAGAACTCGAGCCCGCGGGCGGCCAATGCCGTAAATGTAAGTGAGAGCGACTTCAATTCGCTTGTCCCGGGGTAAATCGACGCCGGCAATACGTGCCATAGCCTTTCAACCTCCTACAATCAACCCTGGCGCTGCTTGTGCTTCGGATTTTGGCAGATGATTAAAATCCGCCCTTTGCGTCGAATCACTTTGCAGCTTTCGCAAATGCGTTTAACTGACGGCCGCACTTTCATCTGTGGGAACCTCCCGTTTACTTCTTCCGGTATACAATTCGCCCGCGACTCAAGTCATACGGCGAGAGTTCAACCGTCACCTTGTCACCCGGAATGATGCGAATGAAATGCATTCGCATTTTCCCTGAAATATGGGCAAGCACCTTGTGGCCATTTTCGAGTTCAACCCGGAACATGGCGTTCGGCAGTGGCTCAACCACTGTACCTTCGACTTCAATCACGTCTTCTTTGCCCAATGAGCGTTCGACCTCCTCACTCTGTTATTTCATCGGTATTCACCCGTTCAGCTGCCTCAAGCAGCCGTTCACTGATCTCGGCGTCAGTGACCTTCCCGCCCGTGCGCAGTTGTTCGCCGACACTGCAGTTTAAGGGACCCCACGCCAACAAGTGTTTCGGATTTTTCCGCTTGGGTCGTGACAGAGGGCGCTTTGCACCGTCGGTAACCAGAGCAAAACCATCAGCATCCATCGAGACGACCACATAGAACCTGCCTTGATCCCGTCCCTGCCTTGACTGCACAAGCCAGCCCGGTGCCAGAGCGAGCTGGTTTGCAGGAACAGGCTTCGAACTGCCGCGATCTCGTATAAGGTTCTGATCTGAAGTTACACTCATTGCGTCGTGTCCTCTTGTTCAATCCAGTACGGTTAAGATTTCGGGCCCATTGTCCGTAATGGCGACCGTGTGTTCAAAGTGGGCCGAAAGCTTCCCGTCCTTCGTCACAACCGTCCATTGATCAGCGAGCACCTCAACCTCGTACGTCCCTTGGTTAACCATCGGTTCGATGGCCAACGTCATACCTGCGCGCAACCTCGGTCCTTTGCCGGGCGGACCGTAGTTGGGAACTTGAGGCGGCTCATGCATTTCTCTGCCAATCCCATGCCCGACGAAATCCCGGACGACGGAAAATGACGCTTCCTCTACGACGGTTTGAATCGCGTGCGACACATCAGATAAGCGTGCTCCGACAACGGCCTTCGCTATACCCGCGTTGAGCGATTTCTCCGCAACCTCGAGCAGGCGCCGTGCTTCTTCGCTCACTTCCCCCACCGGATACGTCCAGGCCGAATCACCGCAGTAGCCGTCAATGGAAACGCCAATGTCGACGCTGACGATGTCGCCTTCTTTCAGTCGGTAAGGACCGGGAATACCGTGTACCACCTGTTCATTTACCGACGTGCATATATGAGCGGGATACCCGTGGTAACCGAGAAAGGTCGATACTGCCCCGGCCTTGTCGATAAAATCGGCGACAGCCCGATCAAGTTCCAGCGTTGTGATGCCCGGTCGGATAATCTCCGCCACGAGTGCGTGCGCTTGGGCGACAATACGTCCTGCACGCCGCATGCGAGCCAACTCTTGATCCGACTTGAGAATAATCATTAAGATACCCCACTCGATCGAGAGACCGCACCGATTTGAATCAGGCCTTTCACACACTCCTCAAATACAGCTTCAATTTCCTGTTCTCCGTTCACCGTCAAAAGTATGCCTTGTTCAGCGTAGTAGTCAACCAATGGGTGCGTTTGCTGCAAGTACACCTTCAGTCGATTTCGTGCGGTTTCTTCGTTGTCGTCGTCCCTCTGCACCAAGGGCCCTCCACAAATATTGCACCGTGGAGGTTCGCCCGACTTGAGCTGATCACCCGAATACGTTGCCCCACACTGAGCACATACTCGGCGCTGGGCAATGCGACGAATTGCCTCATCATCCGAGATTTGAATATTGATGACGGCATCGATCGGCTTTCCAATTTCGCCGATGACTCGATCAAGCGCTTTCGCTTGGGGCACCGTGCGAGGAAAACCGTCCAAAATATAGCCGTCCCGGCAATCGGCCATGAGCAGACGTCGTTTGACGATCTCAATGGCAAGATCGTCGGGTACCAATTCGCCCCGATCGATATACTTTTTTGCCTCACAACCGACATCATTGCCGGATTTAATGGCTTCCCGAAACATCTCGCCGGTTGAAATGTGAGGCACGCCAAAGCGCTCCTCGAGCAGTTTCGCCTGCGTACCTTTGCCGGCAGCCGGAAGGCCAAGCATAATCAATCGCATGTTTCTCCCCCGATTCCGCCACCCTTGTTGGCAATCGCCATGGGCACCCCGAAGAGAAGCACTTGTGGGAACTAGCTTCTCAAAAAGCCTTCATAATGGCGCATCAGCAGCTGCGCTTCAATTTGCTTCATCGTGTCGAGTGCGACGCCCACGATAATGATCAGACCGGTACCGCCAAACACCTGGAACTGCTGCGGCATCCGAGTAATGGCGGCGACAATGTGCGGCGACAACGCCACCAGGGCAAGGAAGATCGCACCCGAAAGCGTGATCCGGGCCAGTACCCGATCGATGTATTGAGACGTCGGTCTCCCCGGTCGCAGCCCGGGAATGAAACCGCCGTTCTTCTTCATATTCTCAGCGACTTCTGCCGGGTTGAATGTCACCGCGGTGTAGAAGTAGCTGAAGAAAATGATCAAAACCACATAAAGTATAAAGTAGCCCGGCGTGTTGATTCCGATCCATTTTTCCAGCCAACCGAGCGCAGGCACGAATTGCGCAATCGTCAAGGGGAACAGCAGCACCGAATTGGCGAAAATCACAGGAATGACCCCGGCCTGGTTGATCTTGAGAGGAATATGAGTCGTTCCCCCTCCAACCATGCGCCTTCCCACTTGGCGCCGTGCATACTGGACGGGTATGCGCCGTTGTGCTTCCTGAACCATAATAATTCCCGCTATGATGACGATGGTCAGCAAAAGCCACGCAGCAAAGCTGAACACACTGAGCGCACCTTCACCCACCATCATGCCGGCCGTCAACAAAGTTGCAGGAAGCTCGCCGATGAT
Organism: uncultured bacterium; assembly: GCA_937983075.1. Lineage (GTDB taxonomy): Bacteria > Bacillota > Limnochordia > DTU080 > JAAYLA01 > CALKAQ01. The sequence goes on from CALKAQ010000116.1 coordinate 16,085, forward strand.
ACCGGCAAAAATGATCAACGAAATGCCGTTGCCGATACCATATTCGGTGATCTGCTCACCCAGCCACATGAGGAACGTCGTACCCGCCGTCAAGGTGATCACAATCAGGGCCATCGTACCGAAATTCGGATTAGCGATGACTCCGTATTGATTTGCAAGCATCGCGAGCGATGCACCTTGGATAAGGCCTAACACGACCGTTCCGTAACGTGTGTATTCTTGAATCTTCTTTCGGCCTTCCGTATCCTTCTTGAGCTCTTCGAGGCTCGGGACGACAGCAGTCAAAAGCTGAAGAATGATCGAAGCCGTGATGTAAGGCGTGACACCCATCGCAAGGACTGCAAATCTGCCGAGAGCGCCGCCCGCAAACAGATTCAGCATGCTGAAGACGGATCCCTCATCCACATTGAGCAGCTGACGCAGCGCATCGGCATCGACACCCGGAACGGGGAGCAAAGTCCCAATCCGGAAAACCAACAGCATCAGCGCCGTGAACAACAGTTTTTTCCGCAAGTCACCCACGCTCAGCACATTTCGGAAGGCCTCAATCACTTTAGATCACCTCGGCCTTTCCACCGGCTGCCTCGATCTTTTCGACAGCCGACTTGCTGAACGCGTGGGCACGGACCGTCAAATTGACGTTAATGTCGCCGTCTCCAAGAATCTTTACCCCATCCAAGGGCCGCCGGACCAACCCCGCCGCTTTCAACGCTTCAATATCGACCACGCTTCCGGCATCGAAGCGAGCCAGGTCGGACACGTTGACGACATTGTATACTTTGGCGAATCGAGCGTTGTTGAATCCGCGCTTCGGCAGACGACGCTGCAAGGGCATCTGCCCACCCTCGAAATACGGCCCTTTCGCACCGCCGCTTCGGGAGTGTTGCCCTTTTTGACCGCGACCCGAGGTCTTTCCATGCCCGGAACCGATACCCCGCCCAACCCGCTTGGCTCGCTTCCGTGCACCGGGCCCCGGCTTGATCTCGTGTAGCTGCATCTTCTCAAACCTCCTCGGTGAGGCCTCCGCTTACGCTTCCTCGACTGTCACCAGATGTCGAACTTTGTAGATCATGCCACGAATGCTCGGATTGTCACCGTGTACGACCGATTGATTCAATCGGCGCAATCCAAGTGCACGAATCGTATCCTTTTGATCCTTTGGATAACCGATTGCGCTTTTCGTCCAAGTAATCTTCAACTTCGACGCCATTCTTCACGCACGCCCCTTAAATAATCTCTCCGACGCTCTTTCCGCGCAGGGCGGCCACTTCTTCAGCCGTTCTCAGCGAAAGCAAGCCCTTGATCGTCGCCTTGACGACGTTGACGGGGTTGTTCGAACCGAGCGATTTCGTCAAGACGTCGCGCACACCGGCTGCCTCCAACACGGCACGAACCGCGCCACCGGCAATGACCCCGGTACCTTCGGATGCCGGCTTGAGCAAAACCTCAGCACCGGAGAATCGCGTGACGACTTCGTGCGGAATGGTGGAACCCACAATCGGCACCCTGATCATATTCTTCTTGGCCTTTTCAATCCCCTTGCGAATAGCGTCGGCAACTTCTTTCGCTTTGCCGGTTGCCGCGCCGACATGGCCGTTGCCATCGCCAACGACTACCAGGGCGACGAAGCTGCGGCTGCGTCCACCTTTGACCGTTTTTGCAACGGGATTGATGTGGACCACGTTTTCTTTCAAATCGCCAAGCTTATCTGCGTCGATTCGTTCTCTGGCCAACCGAATCCCTCCAGCTTAAAATCCGAGGCCGGCTTCGCGAGCGCCATCGGCCAATGCCTTGACACGGCCATGGTATTTGTTGCCACCCCGGTCAAAAACGACCTTCGTAATTCCTTTTTCAACCGCTCGTTTGCCAATGAGTCTGCCGACCTGAGCCGCTGCTTCGGTATCCCCCGTGCTCTTCAACGTCTTGCGGAGCTCGGGTTCAACGCTAGAGGCAGCGACCAGAGTGTGTCCAGTTGTATCGTCGATCACTTGAGCGTAAATGTGGCGCAGGCTGCGGAACACAGAAAGACGCGGCCGCTCGGGCGTGCCGAATACTTTCTTCCGCACTCTGAGGTGCCGCCGCTTCCGTGCCACAGTTCGATTCTTAACCGCCATAGACGTTCACCTGTCCTCCCGGTGTTACCGACCTTACTTCGCCTTGCCAGCCTTGCCGGCCTTGCGACGGACCCGTTCACCTTCGTACATGATCCCCTTGCCGAGGTAAGGTTCGGGTTGACGTACCGCACGAATGTTGGCCGCCACCTGACCGACCAGCTCTTTGTCAATACCTTTCACTTCAATCCGTGTCGGCTGCGGTACGGATATTTCAATGCCTTCCGGCTCAGCAATTTCTACAGGATGGGAATACCCAACCGTCAATACGAGTTTCGAACCTTGTTTCGCTGCACGGTATCCCACGCCTTTGATCTCGAGATTCTTTTGATATCCTTCCGTAACGCCGGTAATCATGTTGGCGATCAACGTACGGGTCAGGCCGTGCAACGATCTATGTTCCTTCTTGTCGGAGGGGCGATTGACGGTGATATGACCGTCGTTCATCTCGACGATCATATCCGGGTGAAGTTCGCGCTCCAGCGTGCCCTTCGGCCCCTTAACTTTAATGACATTTCCGTTGAGTTGAACTTCCACACCTGCCGGCACTGGGACCGGCAGCAAGCCTATTCTGGACACATTCCCTCACTCCTACCAGACGTAGCAGATGACCTCGCCGCCGACGCCCTCTTTCCTGGCTTGACGATCGCTCAGTACACCCTTCGACGTGGAGAGAACCGCGATACCAAGTCCGCCCAACACTCTCGGGATTTCGTCCTTGCCGGCATACACACGCAATCCCGGCTTCGAAATGCGGCGAATTCCCGTGATCACGCGTCGCCGCTGCGGCCCGTATTTCAGGAAAAGTCGAAGAATCGAACGTCCCTTTTCTTGAATCAGTTTGTAGTCACGGATATAGCCTTCTTCCTTGAGAATCCGTGCGATCTCCGATTTCAGCCGTGATGCGGGGACGTCTACTTTCTCGTGGTAAACCATGTGAGCATTTCGAATCCGCGTCAACATATCGGCGATTGGATCCGTCATTACCATTTCTAAAGGTCCACCCCTTTCGCCCTACAAGCACCCTTCAATGCCGTTGCTGAGCCCCATCTCATCTCGAGAAGCCAGGCACTGCTCCCGCGAAATGCCTGAGCAGACCTTGACCTTCCCGGACCGGGCCCCTACCAGGATGCCTTCTTTACGCCGGGGATTTCGCCCCGATGTGCCAGCATGCGGAAGCACACTCGGCACAAGTCGAACCGCCGCATGTAGGCGCGAGGCCGTCCACAGACACGGCAGCGATTGACAAGGCGCGTCGAATACTTCGGTTCACGCTTCGCCTTGGCGATCATCGATTTCTTTGCCACTTTTACACCCCTCTTCCCACAGAACCCGGCGGACGCTTTCCGTGTTAAGCTGTCTGCCGGAACGGCATGCCTAGTGCGCGCAGCAGTTCTGCCGCTTCCTCATCTGTTTTCGCCGATGTGACGATCGTAACGTCCATTCCGCGGATTTTCGCAATGTCGTCGTAGTTGATTTCAGGGAAGATCAGCTGCTCACGCAGGCCAAGGCTGTAATTCCCTCGTCCGTCGAACGAACGCAGAGAGACGCCGCGGAAATCACGGATTCTCGGCAAAGCGACGTTGATCAGTTTGTCGAGGAAGTCGTACATCCGCACGCCTCGAAGCGTCACCTTGCACCCAATCGGCATTCCTTGGCGCAGCCGGAAATTCGCAACCGATTTCCGGGCCCGATTCACCATAGGCCGCTGCCCGGTAATGATAGCGAGATCCTGCATCGCCCCGTCGAGCGCTTTGCTGTCCTGCGTGGCGTCACCAACCCCCATATTGACCACGATTTTTTCCAGGCGGGGGACCTGGTGGATGTTACGGTATCCAAACCGCTTCATTAGTGCAGGAACGACCTCTTTTTGATATTTCTCCTTCAAGCGAGACACGACCAGCAGGCCTCCTAGTCAATGCTCTTACCGCATTTGCGACAGATTCGTTTCGGTTCACCGTCGTTCGAACGCTCCGTGCCGTAACGTGTCGGCTTGTCACAATTCGGGCATACCAGGGACACCTTCGAACTGTAAATGGGGCCCGGTCGTTCGATGACCCCACCCTGCGGGTTCTCCCGCGTAGGACGGGTGTGTCTTTTTTGGATATTCACGCCTTCGACGACGATCCGCCCTTTGGACGGAATCACCTCGATGACCTTGCCTCTTTTGCCGGCGTCCACGCCCGAACGGACCTGAACCCGATCGCCTTTTCTCACATGCACTTTCATAGCCATGGCAGCCTTCCTGGACCTCCTCAGCGACTGCTTCCAATGCGCCTGCCGACGCACTGGCCCCCCAATGACCGGCGGCGTACCGCCCGCTCAGGCATTACAAAACCTCTGGTGCGAGAGAGATGATGCGCATAAAGTCTTTCTCGCGCAATTCGCGGGGGACCGGTCCGAAAATACGCGTGCCCCGGGGGTTCTTTTGGTCGTTGATGATAACGGCTGCGTTGTCATCGAAGCGAATGTACGACCCGTCAGCTCGCCGCGTCGACTTCCGGGTGCGAACGACGACAGCTTTCACCACATCGCCTTTCTTGACAACGCCGCCCGGCGCGGCGTCCTTTACTGTAGCAACAATCGTATCGCCGATTTCAGCGTATCGCTTGCCAGAACCCCCGAGGACACGAATGCACAAAATTTCTCTTGCCCCGGAGTTGTCTGCGACTTTCAGTCTGGACTCCTGCTGAATCACCGGACGCGCCTCCCTTCTTACTTAGCTCGTTCCACAATCTCCACGAGTCGCCAGCGCTTTTTCTTCGAAAGTGGCCGCGTCTCCATCACCTTGACGCGGTCGCCGACGCCGCACTGATTGTGTTCGTCATGCACATAAATCTTCTTCGTCCGCCGAATCGCACGGCCGTACAAACGGTGCCGGGTAATTCGTTCGATTGCAACCACCCGTGTTTTGTCCATTTTATCGGACACCACTACGCCAACCCTTACCTTGCGCCGGTTGCGAGTCGGCGTGCTCTCGTTCTCAGACATCGTCGGCTGTCCTCCTTACGCTTCCCTTTCGTCGCAAACCCTTAGCCCTTGTTGAGTCCGAGCTCCCGCTCACGGATGATCGTCTTGACTCGAGCGAAGTTCTTGCGGACTTGGCGAATCCGCATCGGATTGTCCAGCTGTCCTGTAGCCGCCTGGAACCTGAGGTTAAAGAGCTCCTCTTTTAGATCCGCGAGTTTGCGCTTGAGCTCCTCCTCGGACAGTTCCCTCAAAGCTTTCGCCTTCATTCCGCATCACCACCCGACACGTCATCCCGCATGATGAACTTCGTTTTGATCGGCAACTTTTGCGCTGCCAGCCTAATCGCTTCCCTCGCCAGCTCTTCGCCGACACCTGCGAGTTCGAACATCACGCGTCCGGGACGGACGACGGCGACCCATTGTTCGGGAGACCCCTTGCCCCCACCCATCCGGGTTTCCGCAGGCTTTTTCGTGATGGGTTTGTCAGGGAAAATCTTAATCCAAACTTTACCACCACGTCGGATATGTCTTGTCATCGCAATACGGGCGGCCTCGATTTGCCGATTGGTAATCCACCCGGGTTCTAATGCCTTGAGGCCGTATTCCCCAAATGTGAGTTCCGTGCCACGGTAGGCCTTTCCACGCATGCGCCCCCGGTGCACCTTTCGATGCTTGACTCGCCTCGGAATCAACACGGCCTATTCAGCTCCTTGTTGGGCGGCTTGCTTCTCCTTCTGTCCAGGGAGTACATCGCCCTTATAAATCCAAACCTTGACACCGATTTTACCGTAAGTGGTGTTCGCCTCGGCGAAACCATAGTCGATATCAGCCCGCAGCGTGTGGAGCGGGATGCTTCCTTCCGAGCTCCACTCGGCTCGTGCAATTTCAGCACCGCCGATTCGGCCGGAAATTCGAATCTTGATGCCCAACGCTCCGGCACGCATCGTCCGCTGCTCAGCCTGCCGCATCGCACGACGGAACGAAATGCGCCGTTCCAGTTGAAATGCGATGTTCTCGGCCACCAACTGCGCATCGAGTTCCGGCCGCTTCACTTCGACAATATTGATCTGCAGCTGTTTGCCGGTTTGCTCTTCGAGTTCCTTGCGCAGCCGGTCGACCTCTTGCCCGCCCTTCCCGATAATCATGCCAGGGCGAGCCGTATGGATCGAAATCTTGGCCCGGTTCGCGGCCCGCTCGATGTCAACGCGTGACACCCCAGCGGTGTAGAAACGGTTTTTGATGTAACGCCGAATCGCCAAATCTTCATGGAGCAGTTCGGTGTATTCCCGCTTGCTCGCAAACCAACGGCCTTTCCAGTCTTGAATAATGCCAAGCCTCAGCCCGTTGGGATGTACCTTCTGGCCCAAGTCTTCATCCTCCCTCTCCAGAGCTTACTCGCGCTCGGCCAGGATCACCGTAATGTGGCTGGTCCGCTTCCGAATCCGGTCCGCCATACCCCGAGCCCTGGGCCTAATCCGCTTCATCGTCGGACCCTCGTCAACATAAATTTGGGAGATGTACAGCTCATCCGGATTCATGTCGTAATTGTTCTCTGCATTTGCCATAGCCGATCTGACAACTTTCTCAACCGGCGTTGCCGCAGCCCTAGGTACGAACCGAAGAACATTTAGGGCTTCTCCCACTGACTTGCCTCGGATCAAGTCGACGACCTGGCGGGCTTTGCGAGGTGATACCCGAACGTATCTAGCAACCGCTCGTGCTTGCATCTTCCACGGCCTCCCTACAGGCGTTTACCTAACCCGTGACGCACGTTCGGAACCGGGATGCCCTTTGAACGTACGTGTGGGCGCGAATTCGCCAAGTTTGTGTCCCACCATGTCTTCCGTAATGTAGACCGGGACATGCTTGCGTCCGTCATGCACCGCGATGGTGTGTCCCACCATCTCGGGAAAGATGGTCGACGCACGTGACCAGGTCTTGATTACCTTCTTGGTGTTCGATTCATTCATTTGAATGATCTTCTTCATCAAGCTGGGGTGAACATATGGCCCCTTTTTCCTCGACCGACCCATCGATAAACCCTCCTCACGTGTCTTAGTCCCGATCGATCAGCGCAAGCCCTTGCGGCGACGTACGATGAAGTCGTCGGACTTCTTCGCCTTGCGCGTGCGAACTCCCAACGTCGGCTTGCCCCACGGGCTCATCGGGCTCGGCATACCAATCGGGGCTCGGCCTTCACCACCACCGTGCGGGTGGTCCACCGGGTTCATCGAAGTACCGCGCTGGTGCGGTCGGAAGCCCAAGTGACGCTTGCGTCCGGCCTTTCCGAGTCGGATCGTTTCGTGCTCTACATTGCCCACCTGGCCGATGGTTGCGCGGCAGCTCTGCAAAATCATCCGAAACTCACCCGAAGGAAGCCGCAACGTCGCATACTTGCCTTCCTTCGCCATCACTTGAGCGCCGGCACCTGCCGAGCGAACCAGTTGGCCGCCTTTGCCGGGCTTCATCTCGACGTTGTGCACGATCGAGCCCACCGGAATGTCACGCAGCTCCAACGCGTTGCCCGGCTTGATGTCCGCCGTCGGGCCGGACATCACCACATCGCCGACCTTCAGGCCGATCGGTGCGAGAATGTAGCGCTTTTCACCGTCGGCGTAGTGGAGCAGGGCAATGCGTGCAGAACGGTTTGGATCGTATTCGATCGTCGCCACACGTGCCGGAACCCCGTCTTTGTCACGCTTAAAGTCGATTCGCCGGTACATCCGCTTGTGGCCGCCGCCGCGAAAGCGGGCCGTTGTGCGACCGTAGTTGTTTCGACCGCCCGTCGAAACCAGCGGCTCAAGCAAGCTCTTCTCGGGGGTATCCGTCGTGATCTCTTCGAAGGTGCTGACCGACATGCTCCGCCGTCCGGGAGATGTCGGTTTATACTTTTTGATCGCCATCGTTTACACCCCTTATAAGCCTTCAAAGATCTCGATGCGATCGCCCTCTGCAAGAGTTACAATCGCTTTCTTCCTGTCAGGCCGACGTCCTTCAAAACGGCCCATCCGGCGAACCTTCCCGCGCTGCCGCATCGTGTTCACATTGACGACGCGAACCTTAAAAATTTTCTCGATGGCATCGCGAATCTGGTGCTTGTTCGCTTCGAGCGCCACTTCAAAGGTGTATTGATTGTCGGCCAGCAGACCGGTTGTCTTCTCCGTCACTATCGGTCGAATGATGATATCTCGCGGATCCATCAGGCGAATACCTCCTCGACCCGGTCAACGCCATCCTTTGTGATGACCAGCTTTGGCCGACTCAAAACGTCGTAAGCGTTGAGCTCCGCGGCATTCCTTAACATAACCCCGGGCAAATTTCTGGTAGAACGTTCGATCACCGGATCGTGCGAAGAAATGACAATCAGTGCTCGATCTCCTGCATTGAGCTTTTGCAGCATGTTTGCAATCAGCCGGGTCTTCGGTTCCGAAAGAGTCAGCTGGTCGAGTACGATCAGCTCCCCCGCAGCCACTTTGGCCGACAGAGCCGACCGGAGCGCCGCCCGGCGGGCCTTCTTCGGCATTTTCTGCCGGTAATCGCGGGGCTTCGGGCCAAACGTGGTACCACCGCCGACCCAAATCGGTGAACGAATACTTCCGTGCCGGGCACGACCTGTTCCCTTTTGGCGCCACGGTTTGCGCCCCCCGCCCCGAACCTCGGCACGCGTCTTCGTGGAAGCCGTCCCCTGGCGCTGGTTCGCCTGATGCATCACAATCGCCTGATGCAGGAGGGGTTCGTTCACCTCGGTCCCGAAGATAGCGTCGTTCAGGTCGATCTCTCCGACCTGATTTCCATCCATACTGTAAACGGGTACCCTCGGCATCTCTCTTTCCCCCTCTTAGCCCTTCTTCTTCAGAGTTCTGCGTATTGTCAAGTACGAGCCTTTTGGACCCGGGACTGACCCAGCAATGAGAATCAAGTTCTTTTCGGGATCAACCTCAACAATTCGCAGCCCCTGAATCGTGCGTCGTTCGCCGCCCATGCGGCCGGGCAGTTTGCGGCCTTTAAAGACACGCGCAGGGTCGACTGCTCCGAGCGCACCAGGTCCCCGGTGGTAGCGTGAACCGTGGGACATCGGGCCCCGTCCAAAGTTCCAGCGTTTGATCGAACCGGCAAACCCCTTGCCTTTCGTGATGCCGGTAACGTCGACGTACTCACCCGGGGTGAATATGTCAACCTTTACCGTATCACCCTCGTTGAGGGCTTGGAACTTCTCGCTGTCTTCGATGCGGAATTCGACCAGCTTTCTCGCAGGTGCGACACCCACCCGAGCAAAATGACCGCGCATGGGCTTGTTCACTTTGCGCTCGGCGACTTCATCAAAGGCCAGCTGGACCGCTTCATAGCCGTCCTTCTGGGCGGTCTTCCGCTGGACCACCCGACACGGACCTGCTTCCACAACCGTTACAGGTGTTAGCCGGCCGTCCTCCTCGAAAACCTGGGTCATTCCCAACTTCCGGCCCAGAATTCCTTCTGGCATCATTGGTCCTCCGTTCTACTACAGCTTGATCTCGATGTCGACGCCGGCAGGCAGGTCAAGGCGCATCAGCGCGTCGACCGTCTTCTGTGTCGGCTCCAAAATATCGATGAGCCGCTTATGCGTCCGCATTTCGAATTGCTCCCTGGAGTCCTTGTGCACGTGCGGGGAGCGCAAAACCGTAAAGACGTTTCTTTCCGTCGGGAGTGGAATCGGCCCGGAAACCAGCGCACCTGTGCGCTTAGCGGACTCCACGATTTTTTCAGCTGAACTGTCGAGTATCTGGTGATCAAACGCCTTGAGGCGGATCCGGATTTTCTGCCTCGCCACTCAAAACCTTCCCCCTTTGTCCGTTAAACGGACATGCTCCGTCGAGAATTCCCCCCTGCATCAGCAGGAGCAACCTCTCGCATCATCGCATGGCCAACACTCCCATTCGCCCGGGCGCTTGAGTCCGGGCGACCTTTGAAAGGCCTGGCTCAAGCGCTTTGCAGCAGCAATCCCGTTGAACCAGGCGATTTCAAAGACGATTAACCGAGAATTTTCGAAACGACGCCGGCACCTACGGTGCGGCCGCCCTCGCGAATGGCGAAGCGCAAACCTTCTTCCATCGCAATCGGGCTGATCAGTTCCACCGTGATTCGGACGTTGTCGCCCGGCATGACCATTTCCGTGCCCTCAGGCAGGTTCACCACACCGGTTACGTCCGTCGTACGGAAATAAAACTGCGGCCGATATCCGTTAAAGAACGGCGTATGGCGTCCGCCCTCTTCCTTCGAAAGTACGTAAATCTCGCCCTCAAACTTCGTATGCGGCGTGATCGTACCGGGCTTGGCCAACACTTGACCACGCTCAATATCGTCACGGTCGATACCACGCAGCAATACGCCGATGTTGTCCCCGGCTTGCGCCTGATCCATCATCTTGCGGAACATCTCTACACCGGTCGCAACCGTCTTCTGCGTCGGACGAATGCCGACGATCTCAACCTCGTCGCCCACCTTCAGCACGCCGCGCTCAACACGGCCCGTGGCAACCGTACCGCGACCGGTAATCGTGAACACGTCTTCAACCGGCATCAAGAACGGCTTGTCAATTTCACGATCCGGAGTCGGAATGTACTCGTCAACGGCATTCAACAGCTCTTCGAGCTTCGCGCACCATTCGCCGGGCGCTCCTGCTTCGATCTCCTCAAGCGCCTTCAAGGCCGAACCCGCAACCACCGGAATCTCGTCGCCCGGGAACTCGTACTCGCTGAGCAGGTCGCGAACTTCCATCTCAACAAGCTCGAGCAGCTCGGGATCGTCCACCATGTCGGCCTTGTTGAGCCAGACGACCATCGCAGGCACACCGACGTTGCGGGCAAGCACGATATGTTCACGCGTCTGTGGCATCGGACCGTCAGCAGCGGACACGACCAGAATCGCACCGTCCATCTGGGCGGCACCGGTGATCATGTTCTTTACGTAGTCGGCGTGACCCGGGCAGTCGACGTGAGCGTAGTGACGCTTCTCGGTCTCGTACTCAACGTGGGAAGTGTTGATGGTAATACCGCGTTCCCGTTCTTCAGGAGCGTTGTCGATATCCTCGAACTTGCGCGCTTCGGCTTGGCCCCTGCTCGCAAGGTATGCTACGATCGCCGCAGTCGTCGTCGTCTTACCGTGGTCGACGTGTCCGATCGTCCCCACGTTCACGTGCGGTTTGGTACGTTCGAATTTCTGCTTTGCCATTTTACCCCTACTCCTTTCGGAAAGTCGTTTGGATTAGCCTTTTTGAATGATTTCGGCCGCGATGTTTTCCGGCACTTCCTCGTAGTGCGAGAACTGCATGGTATAAGTAGCACGTCCTTGGGTAGCCGAGCGCAAGTCGGTCGCATATCCGAACATGGTAGCCAGCGGCACCAACGCCCGGACGACCTGCGCGTTGCCCCTCTGCTCCATACCCTCAACCCGGCCGCGGCGTGCATTCAAGTCACCCATGACGTCGCCCATAAATTCGTCCGGCGTCGTCACTTCAACACGCATGATCGGCTCGAGCAGCACCGGGTTGGCCTTCTTGCAGCCTTCTTTGAACGCCATGGAGGCGGCAATCTTAAAAGCGGCTTCCGATGAGTCAACATCGTGGTAGGAGCCGTCATAGAGTGTCACCTTGACGTCAACCACCGGATATCCGGCCAGCACACCAGTTTGCATGGCCTCCTTGATACCGGCTTCAACGGCCGGGATGTATTCCCGCGGAATGACGCCGCCGACGATGTTGTTGACGAACTCGAAACCGGCACCCGGCTCGTTCGGGCTGATCTCGATGAACACGTGTCCGTACTGACCACGGCCACCGGATTGCCGGATGAACTTGCCCTCTTGCTGCACCGTACCGCGGATCGTTTCGCGATAAGCGACCTGCGGTTTCCCGACGTTCGCCTCGACCTTGAATTCCCTCAAAAGGCGATCGACGATGACTTCCAGGTGAAGCTCACCCATACCGCGAATAATCGTCTGGCCGGTCTCCTGATCGGTATGAACCTGGAACGTCGGATCTTCTTCCGCCAAACGCTGCAAAGCCGTGGCGAGCTTTTCTTGGTCGCCCTTCGTCTTCGGCTCGAGCGCCTGGTCGATAACGGGCTCCGGGAACTCGAGCTTCTCGAGAACGATCGGATTCTTTTCATCGCACAACGTGTCGCCGGTGCTGGTGTTCTTCAGCCCGACGGCAGCTGCAATCTCACCGGAATAGACGCGATCGACTTCTTCACGGTGGTTGGCGTGCATCCGCAAAATGCGGCCGATACGTTCTTTCGTGCCCTTGGTGGAGTTGTAGACGTAGGATCCGGCCTCCAGCACACCCGAGTAGACCCGGAAATATGTTAAGCGCCCAACATACGGATCTGCCATAATCTTGAACGCGAGCGCCGAGAACGGCTCATCGTCGCGCAGTTGCCGTTCAGCAGCCTCGCCGCTCTTCGGCTCGTTGCCCTGAACCGGAGGCAGATCGGCCGGCGACGGGAGGTAGTCAACAACCGCGTCGAGAAGCGGCTGAACACCTTTGTTCTTGAAAGAGGAACCGCAAAGAACCGGAACGATGTCGGTCGTAATGCAGGCCTTCCGCAAAACGGCCTTGAGTTCTTTTTCGCTGATTTCGGCCCCTTCCAAGTACTTCTCCATCAGCTCTTCGTCGTGTTCGACGATCGCCTCGATCATCTTGTTGCGATACTCTTCGACAAGCTCCTTGAGGTCGTCCGGCACCTCGGTCGTCGCCGCCTGCGTACCCAAATCGTCGGTGTAAATGATGGCGGTGTTCTTGATCAGGTCGACAACGCCCTGGAAGGTATCTTCGGCCCCGATGGGAATTTGAATGGGCACCGCGTTTGCACCGAGGCGATCCTTGATCTGGTCAACGACGCTGAAAAAGTTCGCGCCCACCCGGTCCATTTTGTTGACGTAAGCCAAGCGAGGCACCCGATATTTGTCAGCCTGGCGCCAAACCGTTTCGGACTGGGGCTCTACACCCCCAACCGAACAGAACACCGCAATGGCGCCGTCAAGAACTCTTAACGAGCGCTCCACCTCAACGGTGAAGTCCACGTGGCCGGGCGTATCAATAATGTTAATGCGGCAATCGCGCCATTGAGCGGTCGTAGCGGCGGACGTAATGGTAATGCCGCGTTCTTTTTCCTGGACCATCCAGTCCATGGTGGCGGAACCTTCGTGCGTTTCGCCGACCTTATGGACCCTCCCCGTGTAGAAGAGGATGCGCTCCGTCGTCGTGGTTTTCCCGGCGTCAATGTGCGCCATAATACCGATGTTGCGAGTCTTTTCGATCGGAAAGGCTCTAGACACAGGTCATCCTCCTACCACCGATAGTGGGCAAACGCCTTGTTGGCTTCTGCCATTCGGTGCGTTTCCTCGCGCTTCTTTACGGCGCTTCCCGTGTTGTTCGACGCATCGAGCAGCTCTGCTGCGAGGCGCTCAGGCATGCTCTTCTCCCCACGAACGCGCGCGGCTTGGACAATCCAGCGCAACGCCAACGTGACACGACGCTCGGGTCGAACCTCTATCGGCACTTGGTACGTAGCACCACCGACTCGCCGAGGCCTGACTTCGAGAACGGGCATAACGTTTTTGACGGCTTGCTCAAGAACTTCAAGTGGATTCTTCCCCGTCTTTTCCCGAACAATTTCCAAGGCCTCATACAAGATCCGCTCCGCCTTGCTCTTTTTGCCGTCGAGCATGATCTTGTTCATCATGGCGGTTACCAGCTTACTTCCGTAAACCGGATCGGGGGGCACTTCTCTTTTCGCAACATAACCCCTACGCGGCAATGTCTCTCCCCCTTTTCGTTACAAACATCGAAAGTTTGCCTTTCTTAGTTGTTCGGTCGCTTAGCGCCATACTTGGAACGCCCCTGTTTCCGGTTGGCGACCCCGGCTGCATCGAGAGCACCCCGAATCACGTGGTAACGCACACCCGGCAGGTCCTTCACACGACCGCCGCGAATCAACACAACCGAGTGTTCTTGGAGGTTGTGGCCTTCGCCCGGGATGTAAGCCGTCACTTCGATACCGTTGGTGAGGCGCACACGTGCAACTTTACGCAACGCCGAGTTCGGCTTCTTCGGTGTCGTCGTGTAAACACGGGTGCAGACACCGCGCTTCTGAGGAGCACCTTTGGTGAGAATGGTGCGGTCCTTCAACGTGTTTTGCAGATACAGCAGCGCCGGTGCATGACTTTTCTTGGTCACCGGTTTCCGCCCGTGTCGGATCAACTGGTTGATGGTCGGCATCGCTCTCCCCCTTTCCACATCTTGCAATCGATGTTTTCAAAAAGCCGTTCGCGAACTGTTAACGCAAAATCGCCGCCGCGGCGGCACCTACTTCAATGCGACACAGCCGCCCGAGTTCGGCCATTGTCGGAACGAAGGTGACCGGTATTCCGCGTTCAGCACAAAGATTTTGAAGAGGCTCCGTTATGCTGGTATCGGCATCTTCAGCCAAGTAAACGACAGCAGTTTCTCCAGCCAACACCTTTTTGAGTGTCTGTTTTGACCCCACCGTAATCCGCTGAGCATTTTGGAGTCGCTCTGGCATTGCTGCCAAGCCTCCCATCGAATTGAAACCAAGGTGCGGTTCCAGATCAAAACACGATGAGAAAACACACCCACAAATTCTAACACCCTGAGGCGTCGATGTCAACATCACACGCCCACGGTGTTGCATACACTTTCATTTTTGCAAAAAGACACAACCGCGGGATCAGGCATGCGCCCCAATCCCGCGGTTGCACTCTCGTCAGGCTTGAACTTGTTGTTCGACTTCTGCACCGGCTGAGCCTTCGGCAGCTTCGATTCCTTCCAGCAAGGCACTTTCGGCGTTGTCATCGGCGGCCTCGTCTTCGACGGTCGACACGATGATGTCGCTGTAACGTGACATGCCGGTGCCGGCAGGAATCAACTTGCCAATAATTACATTCTCTTTCAATCCCAACAACGGATCCGTCTTGCCTTTAATTGCCGCTTCCGTAAGAACCCGGGTGGTTTCCTGGAACGACGCCGCTGAGAGGAAGCTCTCCGTCGCAAGCGATGCTTTGGTGATCCCGAGCAGCACCGGCTTCGCGATGGCCGGTTCCCCGCCATTCGCAATCACTTCTTCGTTCGCTTCCTCGAAATCGAACACGTCGACGATGCCGCCGGGCAGAAGCTCGGTGTCCCCCGGATCTTCAACTTTGACCTTCCGCAGCATCTGGCGGACGATGATTTCAATGTGCTTGTCGTTGATTTGCACGCCCTGCGAGCGGTAAACATCCTGCACTTCTTGGACCAAGTAGGTTTGCACCGCTTGGACCCCTTTGACCTTGAGGATGTCGTGCGGATTGACCGGGCCTTCTGTCAAACGATCGCCGGCTTCGACAATGGAGCCGTCCCGTACCTTTAAACGCGCGCCGTACGGAATCGTGTAGGCGTGTTCCGTGCCGTCCTCGGTAGTGACGACGACCTTGCGCGTGCCTTTGGTCTCGACAATTTGGCAGGTGCCGCTCACCTCGGTGACAATGGCCTGCCCCTTAGGCTTGCGGGCCTCGAACAATTCCTCGATGCGGGGCAGACCCGCGGTAATGTCCTCGACGCCGGCAACGCCGCCGGTGTGGAACGTGCGCATGGTCAGCTGCGTACCGGGTTCCCCGATCGACTGCGCAGCAATGATGCCGACGGCTTCGCCGATCTCGACGAGCTGGCCCGTGGCCAGGTTGCGACCGTAGCAGCGTGCGCAGACGCCAAAGCGTGTGCGGCATGTCAACGGCGAACGAATTTTGACGGACTTCACGCCGATGTCCTCGAGCTGCGTCGCGACTTCTTCGTCGATCATCTGGTTTTCATCGATGATGACTTCACCCGTTTCCGGGTGTCGTACTTCCTCCGCTGTGACGCGCCCGGCGATCCGGTCACGCAGCGCCTCGATGACGTTCTCGGTTTCGCCGTCCGATTCGATGATCGCGCTGACTTCGATTCCTTGGCTCGTACCGCAGTCCTCTTCCCTGACAATGACGTCTTGCGCCACGTCGACCAAACGCCGGGTAAGATCCCCCGAATCGGCGGTTCGCAGTGCGGTGTCGGCCAAACCTTTCCGCGTGCCGTGCGTGGAGATGAAATACTCAAGGACGCTCAGCCCTTCGCGGAAGTTCGCTCGAATGGGGAATTCAATGATGCGACCGGTCGGGTCGTTCACAAGTCCCCGCATGCCGGCGAGCTGCGACAGCTGAGCCTTGTTGCCGCGAGCACCGGAATTCGCCATCATGAATACCGGGTTGAACGGATCGAGATTTTCCCACATTTCGCGGGTGATCTCGTCTTTGGTCCGCGCCCAGATGTTGCATACTTTTTCATAGCGCTCTTCGCTGGTCAGCAGACCGTTTCGGTGCAGTTCTTCAATCTTTTCAACCTCGGCTTCGGCTTCCCGAATCAAGCGCTCTTTCGCCGGCGGCGTGGCAACGTCGGTAATGCCGACCGTCGTCCCGGAGCGTGTGGCGTAATGGAAGCCAATGCGCTTGATTTCATCAAGCACTTCAGCCGTCTTGGCACTGCCATAGCGGCGGTAGAGGTTCGTGACCAGCGGACCCAACTGGTCACGCCCCACGGGTTCGTTGATGAACGGCATATCTTCTGGCAGCACTTCATTGAAGATAATGCGGCCCGGAGTTGTCTCCAGCAATTCACCGTTCTTCATGCGAACCTTGATCCACGAATGAAGCGTGACGGTCTTTTCCTCCAAAGCCATCATCACTTCGTCGGGGCTGCTGAACACCCTTCCGGATCCTTTCGCCTCTTTCCGCACTTGCGTCAGGTAGTAGCAGCCGATGACCATGTCTTGCGTCGGCGTCGTGACGGCACGTCCCGATGCAGGAAGCAAAATATTGTGCGACGCCAGCATGAGAATGCGTGCTTCGGCCTGCGCTTCGGCTGACAACGGCACGTGTACGGCCATCTGGTCGCCGTCGAAGTCGGCGTTGTAAGCAACGCAGACGAGCGGGTGAATTTGAATGGCTCTTCCCTCAACGAGCACCGGTTCGAACGCTTGAATGCCGAGCCGGTGGAGCGTGGGTGCCCGGTTGAGCAGCACCGCATGCTCCTTGATGACTTCTTCCAGCACGTCCCATACTTCCGGCCGGACACGCTCGACCATCCGCTTGGCGCTCTTGATGTTATGCGCCAATCCGCGGTCGACGAGACGCTTCATCACAAACGGCTTGAACAGCTCCAAGGCCATTTCCTTCGGCAAACCGCACTGATGCAGCTTCAAGTTGGGGCCGACGACAATGACCGAACGCCCCGAGTAGTCGACGCGCTTTCCAAGGAGGTTTTGGCGGAATCGTCCTTGCTTCCCCTTGAGCATGTCGGACAGGGACTTGAGAGGCCGGTTGCCCGGACCGGTCACCGGTCTTCCCCGGCGCCCGTTGTCAATCAGTGCATCCACCGCTTCTTGCAGCATCCGCTTTTCGTTGCGGACAATAATATCGGGTGCACCCAACTCGAGCAGACGCTTGAGTCGGTTGTTGCGGTTGATCACGCGGCGATAAAGGTCGTTCAAGTCGGACGTCGCAAAGCGCCCCCCGTCCAGCTGGACCATGGGCCGCAGCTCCGGCGGAATGACCGGAATGACTTCCATGATCATCCATTCAGGGCGATTGCCCGACTTGCGGAACGCCTCCGCCACCTCCAGCCGGCGGATCGCACGAATCCGGCGCTGTCCGGAGCTGTCGCGAATCTCCTTGCGCATCTCCTCACACAGCTGGTCCAAATCGAGCTCTTCGAGGAGAATCTTGATGGCTTCCGCACCCATGCCGGCCTTGAAGGCATCGCCGTACTTCTCACGGTATTCCCGGTATTCCATTTCCGACAAAAGCTGTCGCTTGGCCAGTGGCGTATCGCCGGGATCAATGACGATGTAGGACGCAAAGTAGAGCACCTTTTCCAACGCACGGGGGGACATGTCGAGCAGCAGTCCCATGCGGCTCGGAATTCCTTTGAAGAACCAAATGTGCGAAACGGGGGCCGCCAATTCAATGTGGCCCATCCGTTCACGCCGCACCTTGGCTCGGGTGACTTCGACGCCGCAGCGATCGCAAATGATGCCCTTGTAACGCACGCGCTTGTATTTCCCGCAGTGGCACTCCCAGTCCCGCACAGGGCCGAAAATCTTTTCGCAGAACAGGCCCTCGCGTTCAGGCTTCAACGTCCGATAATTGATGGTCTCCGGCTTCTTCACTTCACCACTCGACCAGGAACGAATCATCTCCGGTGAAGCCAATCCAATGCGAATGCGGTCGAAATTGTTGACGTCGAGCATGCTGTACCTCCTCGGGTCTACCTTCGAAGCGCAACGAGAATGAAGACTTTCAAGACGGCCTACGGTCAATCGTCTTCATACAAGCTGTCATCGTCCAAGCCCTCAACATCGGGATCGCCGTCGTCCGATTCAAGCTCTTGCAGTCTCTTTGCAAGTGCTTCCGCTTCATCTAACGCTGCATCCAGGTCACCCTCAATAGCCGTGACGTCGTCAAAGTCGTCGTCAAGTTCCGTTTCATCGAGCTGATTTTCTGCATCGGCGTCATCGCCGTCCGACGATGATTCCTCGTCTTCATCCTTCGAGCTTTGCGCGCTGCTGCGCGATGGCAAATCATCCCGGCCGCCGATGTCGAGACCGAGTTCACGCGCCATTTCGCTGATGTCTTCGTCTTCGTCGCGAATGGAGACTTCTTGCGCATCCTCGGTCATGACACGCACGTCAAGACCAATGCTCTGCAATTCCTTGATCAAGACTTTGAATGATTCGGGCACGCCGGGCTCCGGCACGTTCTCGCCTTTGACGATGGCCTCGTACATCTTGACGCGGCCCACCACGTCGTCAGACTTGACCGTGAGCAGCTCTTGCAGTGTGTATGCCGCTCCGTACGCCTCGAGAGCCCACACTTCCATTTCCCCGAACCGCTGTCCGCCGAATTGAGCTTTTCCGCCCAACGGCTGCTGCGTGACGAGCGAATAAGGTCCGGTAGAACGTGCGTGAATTTTATCGTCGACCAAGTGCAGCAGCTTCAGCATGTAAATATAGCCGACCGTCACTCGCTCATCGAAAGGCTCGCCCGTGCGGCCGTCGTACAGAACCGCCTTGCCGTCGGCCGGCAAGTTGGCTTCCTTCAACGCCGCGATGATGTCGTCTTCCGTCGCTCCGTCAAAGACGGGCGAGGCGACGTGGATGCCGAGCGTCTTCGCCGCCCAACCGAGATGGATTTCGAGTACCTGTCCGATGTTCATCCGCGAGGGAACGCCGAGCGGGTTCAATACGATGTCGAGCGGCGTCCCGTCTTCCAAAAACGGCATATCTTCTTCCGGCAAGATGTGCGCGATGACGCCCTTGTTTCCGTGACGCCCCGCCATTTTGTCGCCGACCGAGATTTTTCGCTTTTGGGCGACATACACCCGGACGAGCATGTTGACCCCTGGCGGGAGTTCATCGCCGTTCTCGCGGGAGAAGACGCGCACGTCGACAACGACGCCGCCTTCACCGTGCGGCACCCGCAGCGAAGTATCCCGGACCTCACGCGCCTTTTCGCCGAAGATGGCACGGAGCAGCCGTTCTTCCGCCGTCAGTTCGGTTTCGCCCTTCGGCGTCACTTTGCCGACGAGAATGTCGCCCGGGCGCACTTCTGCACCGATGCGAACAATCCCGTTTTCGTCAAGGTCTTTGAGCTGCTCTTCGCCCACATTGGGAATGTCCCGGGTGATCTCCTCGGCGCCGAGCTTGGTATCCCGCGACTGGGCTTCATACTCCTCGATGTGGATCGAGGTGAAGATGTCTTCCTTGACAAGGCGCTCACTGATCAAAATGGCGTCTTCGAAGTTGTACCCTTCCCACGGCAGGAAAGCGCACAGGACGTTTCGTCCGAGTGCCAGCTCGCCATGGTCGGTTGACGGACCGTCCGCCAAGAGATCGCCGGCGTTGACTTTATCGCCCGGCTTCACCAAAGGCTTTTGATTGATGCACGTGCCCTGGTTCGAACGGGCGAACTTGGTGAGCTTATAACGGTGTTCGTCGCCCTTGTCCGTCTTGATGACGATCTCGTTCGCCGTAACGGATACGACCTCGCCGGCTTCCTTGGCAGTAACCACGACGCCCGAATCCATAGCCGCTCGGTATTCCATACCGGTCCCGACCAAGGGCGCCTCCGTTCGCAGCAAAGGCACGGCCTGCCGCTGCATGTTGGAACCCATCAGCGCACGGCTTGCGTCGTCGTTTTCCAGGAACGGAATCAATGCCGTGGCAGCCGAGACGATTTGCTTCGGCGACACGTCCATATAGTCGATCCGCTCGGGACTTACGCGCACAATGGCGTCCTTGTAGCGTGCCGACACACGCTCGTTGACGAATCGCCCCTCGTCGTCGTACGGCTCGTTCGCCTGCGCGACGACGTAATGATCTTCTTCGTCCGCGGTCAGATAAACGATTTCATCGGTCACCCTGCCGTTTTCGACGCGGCGGTACGGCGTCTCCAAAAACCCGTATTCGTTGATCCGGGCGTACGTGCAGAGGCTGCCCATCAGACCGATATTGGGACCTTCGGGCGTTTCAATCGGGCACATGCGGCCATAGTGTGAATGGTGAACGTCGCGCACCTCGTAGCCGGCCCGTTCCCGTGACAGACCGCCCGGCCCCAAGGCCGACAAACGCCGCTTATGCGTCAGTTCAGAAAGCGGGTTGGTCTGGTCCATGAACTGCGACAGCTGCGAGCTGCCGAAAAACTCCTTGATGGCAGCCACGACAGGTCGAATGTTGATCAGCGCTTGCGGCGTGATGATGTCCACGTCCTGAATGGTCATGCGCTCGCGCACGACGCGCTCCATTCGTGACAAGCCGATTCGGAACTGATTTTGCAACAACTCGCCGACCGTTTTGAGACGACGGTTTCCGAGGTGGTCAATATCGTCGATGGTACCGATTCCGTACATCAAATTGATGAGGTAGTCGATCGCCGCGACGATATCGCCTTTCGTCAACGTGCGTACGTCCGGACCCGGCTGACCATTGGTTAAAACACGTACGGGCACGTTGCCGTCCCCGAGGACGACGACCGATTGAATGCCGGCCGCTTCAATTCGTTCGACCAGGTTCCGATCGACCTTTGCGCCCTCTTCCGCAATGATTTCGCCGGTTTCGGGGTCCACCACTTTTTCCGCCAAAACTTGCCCCATAATGCGCGGACGGAGTCGAAGCTTTTTGTTGATGGTATATCGACCGACCGCCGCAAGATCGTAGCGTTTCGGATCGTAGAACAGCGTTTCGAACAATGAACGTGCACTTTCTTCCGTCGGAGGTTCCCCGGGCCGGAGGCGCTTGTAAATCTCGATCAACGCTTCGGCCTCTGACTCGGTTCCGTCGCGTTCCAACGTCGCTTGAATGGGCTCCGCGTTGCGATACAGCTCGAGAATCTGCGCGTCGCTGCCATAGCCGACCGCCCGCAGCAAAACCGTCGCAGGTATCTTGCGGGTCCGATCGACGCGGACATAGATGACGTCGTTGGCATCGCACTCAAACTCGAGCCACGCACCTCGGTTCGGAATGATGCTGGCAGTATGCAGCTTTTTCCCACTTGTATCGAGAGTCCAGTTGTAATAGACGCCGGGCGAGCGAACAAGCTGACTGACAACAACGCGTTCCGCGCCGTTGATGATGAAAGTGCCGTTTTCGGTCATCAGCGGGAAGTCGCCCATGAAAACTTCCTGCTCTTTGACTTCCCCGGTTTCTTTGTTAATGAGCCGAACTCGGACTTTCAAAGGCGCGGCATACGTAACGTCTCGGTCCTTGCACTCCTCCACGTCATACTTCGGATCACCTAAGCTGTAATCAATAAACTCCAGGACCAAATTACCGGTAAAATCCTGGATGGGGGAGATGTCACGAAACATTTCCAAGAGGCCAACTTTGAGAAACCACTCGTACGACTTCCTCTGCACCTCGATCAAGTTGGGCATCTCGAGGACTTCGCGCAGCCTCCCGTAGTTTCGCCTCTTCCTCCGGACCGACTGTGTCGCTACTGCCAAATGCGCCACTCCTCTCCTGTAATCCATCCGGGAAACTTCCGGTCACGCAAGGTGGGTTGAAGCTTTGGAAGACAATCTTAAACGAAGGGGCCGAAACGCAAAGCTTGTCACCTCAAGTAGACTGCTTACCCGTGGACTTCCCTTGACGCCGGGTGTATCATAGTACCGCAAAGCTGCGGTACACACTCCAATCAGCAACCATCGATCGGGGGATGACCTCTACTCAACGTTCCAAACTTGCGCGGCATACGGCGAAAATGTGAGTCATGTTCAAAAAAGCAAGGTAGGGAAACAGGTCGTGCATTCATTGACCTCCCATCCTCGCTTCATTCACCGAAAGGCAAAAGAAGGCCTACGCCGCAGCCATTACCTTTTCCGGTTGTTGCGACGCGCATACATCACCTTGTGGTCGGATTGTTCGCCGGCGCGCGATCAGGCAATCGAATACCCGCCTAAATCGCGTAGTCTAACACCATATCACGATATCACACCAACATGAGGTCTGTCAACGAAATTTTGGCAGCATACCTGAACGGAAAATGCGCCGAAGAGCGGAGCAGGCTGACAGCCTTCTCTCCGCTCTCCGAAAAACACGCATACAATCCGAATTACTTGAGCTCGACGGTACCGCCGGCTTCTTCGATCTTGGCCTTGATGGATTCGGCCTCGTCTTTGCTGACGCCTTCCTTGATGGGCTTCGGAGCACCGTCGACAAGGTCCTTGGCTTCCTTGAGGCCGAGACCCGTGATCTCACGCACAACTTTGATGACCTGGATCTTCTTGTCGCCGGCAGAAGCAAGAATGACGTCAAACTCGGTCTTCTCAGCCTCGCCGCCGCCACCCGCGTCACCGCCGCCGGCAACGGGAGCTGCCACGGCGACCGGAGCTGCAGCGGTCACACCAAACTTTTCTTCCATGGCCTTGACAAGCTCAGACAGTTCAAGGACAGTCATATTTTCAATCGCAGCAAGAATTTCATCTTTCGTCATTCTCGTATCCTCCTTTTTGAATTAAGCCCCTTGTTCTTCTTTCTTTGCACGAACCGCATCGATTACGGCGACTACGCTGCGCAACGTTCCGTGAAGCACTCCGACCAAACCGGAAATCGGCGCCTTCATGCTGCCCATGAGTTTGGCGAGGAGCTCATCGCGGGACGGCAGTGATGCGAGCCGTTTGACTTCCGCAGTGTCAATGAAAACGCCGTTGAGCAGCCCGCCTTTGATCTCGAGATCCGGATGATCCTTCGCAAAGTCGTTTAAAATCTTCGCGGGAGCAACGGGATCTTTATAACCGAAAGCAATGGCGGTCGGACCGTTCAACACTTCATCGAAAGGCTCGAAACCGGCCTTCGCGGCGGCAAGACGAGTCAGGGTGTTTTTTACTACCTTGTACTCGACTCCCGCTTCCGACAGTTTGGCGCGCAGCTCGGTGAGCTGCTGCACCGTCAACCCGCGGAAGTCCGTCAAAACGACAGCCTCACTGCGGGCGAGCTTCTCGCTCACTTCTTCGACGATCGCGACCTTCTCGGGTCTCGCCATCCTATCCCTCCTTCCCTCGCTGGGTATCCATCGGTCCCAAGCGACGAGGCAACAAAAATGACCTCCGGCCAAAACGCGGAGGTCGCCAAAGTTGACAGTTCTCACCTGCCACACAGGTGGAAACGACTCAACGACCTCGGTCGGCGGGGACCCCATTAAACCCGTAGGTACCGACTGTCTTTGGCCTCGTCCGTCAGGGACGCAGATTCAATTGCGTGTGTGGAAGTTCGGCTTGCAAATCAGCTTCAGCTGCCGCTGATAAACGCCAACGCTGCTTGAGGATCCACCTTCACACCAGGCCCCATGGTACTCGAAATCGCGATGCGGCGCAAGTACTGTCCCTTCGCGGCCGCCGGCCTGGCGCGAACCACTGCATCCAAAAAGGCACGCAAATTTTCGAGCAAGTCTTCGTCCGAAAAGGAAGCCTTGCCGATGA
This sequence comes from uncultured bacterium, assembly GCA_937983075.1. GTDB lineage: Bacteria > Bacillota > Limnochordia > DTU080 > JAAYLA01 > CALKAQ01. The sequence continues at coordinate 40,195 of CALKAQ010000116.1, forward strand.
TACCGTGCATTCCGCCTTCTTTGTTGACGCGAAACTCGACTTTACCGGCCTTGATTTCTTGAACCGCTTTGGCGACGTCGAAAGTGACCGTGCCGGTGCGCGGGTTGGGCATCAAGCCGCGCGGGCCGAGGATGCGCCCCAAGCGTCCGACAAGTCCCATCATGTCGGGAGTGGCAACTGCAACATCGAAGTCGATTTGGCCTGCCTCTACCTTTTTGGCCAAATCGTCGGCGCCAACGATTTCAGCACCTGCCGCTTCAGCCTCTTTCGCCTTTTCCCCTTGGGCAAACACTGCAACCCGGACACTCTTGCCGGTGCCCTTCGGCAATACGACCGTCCCTCGCACTTGCTGATCCGCGTGCCTCGGGTCGACCCCGAGCTTCAAGGCGACGTCTATGGTTTCATCGAACTTCGCCGTCGCGGTTTCTTTCGCGAGAGCAATTGCCTCCTGCGGCGTGTACAGCCGCTCCTTGTCGATTTTCGCCACGGCATCCGCCATGCGCTTGCTCAGTTTCTTTGCCATGCTGAATACCCCTTTCGCGGTGGATAGCGGAGCCGGAGCTCCTCCCACGAATTCAAACACGTGCAGTTTAGTCTACCACTTGCAATCCCATGCTGCGTGCCGTACCGGCAACGATGCGGCTGGCCGCTTCGATATCTTTGGTATTGAGGTCAGGCAACTTGATTTGCGCAATCTCACGAATTTGCTGCCAGGTAACCGTACCGACTTTGTTCCGGTTCGGTTCGCCGGACCCTTTGGAAATCTTGGCGGCCTTCTTCAAAAGGTCAGCAGCAGGCGGCGTTTTGGTGATGAAATCGAACGACCGATCCGAGTATACCGTAATGACGACCGGGATGATCATGCCGGCTTGCGATGCCGTGCGTTCGTTGAACGCCTTGACGAACTCCATGATGTTGATGCTGTGCTGACCCAGAGCCGGCCCTACCGGGGGTGCCGGAGTCGCCTGGCCGGCGGGAATCTGCACCTTAATGTAACCCGTTACCTTTTTGGCCATTGCTTAGCCAACCTCCCACTACAAAACCACATCCGTTGAGTGAAACCCGTTCGCGGCGAACGGTCTTTGGCACATCAAAAAGCGAGTGAGCGACACACGCTCACCGCCATGGCAACTCATCCGTAAACAGGCGAGCAAGTTTTCTTCAGCGATACTTCTCGACTTGCTCAAAGTCCAATTCCACCGGGGTCTCCCGTCCGAACATCGAGATGATCACGCGGAGCTTTCCACGTTCGATGTTCACCTCTTCAATCCGGCCGTCAAAATTTTGAAAAGGCCCGGAGGTAACCCTCACCAAGTCACCTTCGCTGAAAGCAACCCTCGGCCGCGCTTCGTCAAAGCCCATTTGCTTCAGTATGGCCTTGACTTCTTCGTAATCAAGCGGCACAGGACGCGTCCCCGATCCCACAAAGCCGGTTACGCCCGGTGTATTGCGAACCACGTACCAGGAGTCGTCACTCATCGTCATCTCGACAAGAACGTAGCCGGGAAACACTTTCTTCTTCGTGATTTTTTTCTTCCCGTCTTTGAAGTCGATCTCTTCCTCGGTGGGCACGAGCACGCGGAAGATCTTGTCCTGCATGCCCATGGATTCAACCCGACGTTCGAGATTCGCTTTCACCTTGTTTTCATAACCGGAATAGGTATGGATGACATACCACTGCTTGTCAACGCCTGCGTGTTCGCCGTCACCGGCCAAAAACGCATCGATATCGATTTGTCCGCGCCCTTCCATGGATTCCTTCTCCATAAGACGGGAGGATCCGTGCCAACCTCGCAGTGTTAGGCACTACGAAACTGGGCCGGATCCATCACCTCCCCAGCACGCCGATGAGACGCAAAATTTCAGCAAAACCAAAATCAAACAGACCAATCATGATCGTCGCAATCGCGGAAATCAGCAGCACGACAATAGTGAAAGCAGTCAGCTCTTTCCGCGTCGGCCAATGAACCTTGCGCAACTCGACTCTGGCATCGCGAAAAAACTTAGCGGCCCGTTGAACAAAGGGTTTTTCGGACTGCGTTCCAGCTTTATTGCCAATCGCCATTACGGTCACTTCCTAGCCGAAAGGTTCTACGATGCAAAAGAGCCAATCAGCGCGTTTCGCGATGCAATGTGTGCTTGACACAGTGCTTGCAAAACTTCCGCAATTCGATCCGATCGGGATCATTCCGCTGGCTCTTGGTCGTTCGATAGTTACGGTTCTTGCATTCCGTACACTCCAGAGTGATACCTACACGCATCTGGAGGCCTCCTCCACCCTAACCTTGCAAAAGTCACCCTATGAATCTATCATAGCGCGTCCTTTTATGTCAAGAAACCCCCCTTGACACACATCGAGCATAATTTTGGACGCCAGGCGGCCGGTGTTTCAATAGGCGTGAAGGCCCGCAAACGCGGGCCCCCTGTAAGCTACGTTAAACATCCGGTCCGATTTAACCGAGAATCTTCGAAACGACGCCGGCACCTACGGTGCGGCCGCCCTCGCGAATGGCGAAGCGCAAACCTTCTTCCATCGCAATCGGGCTGATCAGTTCCACCGTGATTCGGACGTTGTCGCCCGGCATGACCATTTCCGTGCCCTCAGGCAGGTTCACCACACCGGTTACGTCCGTCGTACGGAAATAAAACTGCGGCCGATATCCGTTAAAGAACGGCGTATGGCGTCCGCCCTCTTCCTTCGAAAGTACGTAAATCTCGCCCTCAAACTTCGTATGCGGCGTGATCGTACCGGGCTTGGCCAACACTTGACCACGCTCAATATCGTCACGGTCGATACCACGCAGCAATACGCCGATGTTGTCCCCGGCTTGCGCCTGATCCATCATCTTGCGGAACATCTCTACACCGGTCGCAACCGTCTTCTGCGTCGGACGAATGCCGACGATCTCAACCTCGTCGCCCACCTTCAGCACGCCGCGCTCAACACGGCCCGTGGCAACCGTACCGCGACCGGTAATCGTGAACACGTCTTCAACCGGCATCAAGAACGGCTTGTCAATTTCACGATCCGGAGTCGGAATGTACTCGTCAACGGCATTCAACAGCTCTTCGAGCTTCGCGCACCATTCGCCGGGCGCTCCTGCTTCGATCTCCTCAAGCGCCTTCAAGGCCGAACCCGCAACCACCGGAATCTCGTCGCCCGGGAACTCGTACTCGCTGAGCAGGTCGCGAACTTCCATCTCAACAAGCTCGAGCAGCTCGGGATCGTCCACCATGTCGGCCTTGTTGAGCCAGACGACCATCGCAGGCACACCGACGTTGCGGGCAAGCACGATATGTTCACGCGTCTGTGGCATCGGACCGTCAGCAGCGGACACGACCAGAATCGCACCGTCCATCTGGGCGGCACCGGTGATCATGTTCTTTACGTAGTCGGCGTGACCCGGGCAGTCGACGTGAGCGTAGTGACGCTTCTCGGTCTCGTACTCAACGTGGGAAGTGTTGATGGTAATACCGCGTTCCCGTTCTTCAGGAGCGTTGTCGATATCCTCGAACTTGCGCGCTTCGGCTTGGCCCCTGCTCGCAAGGTATGCTACGATCGCCGCAGTCGTCGTCGTCTTACCGTGGTCGACGTGTCCGATCGTCCCCACGTTCACGTGCGGTTTGGTACGTTCGAATTTCTGCTTTGCCACTCAAATGTCCACTCCTTATGTACGGATGATCGGCCCGGCGAAACACCGTCTGAAATGAAAATGGCGTTCGACCACCTGGTCGAACCCGTCCTTATTCTACCTTTCTTACAAAATGCTTGTCAAGAAAACCAGCTCCTGAATCTTTCGAGACGCGCATATGCCGGTGCACTAAGGCATAAAGCCCATTTTCAAAGGCTTTCGCCGCAGAATAGACCCCAAGGTGGGTACGTCACATGCTATACTGCCGGAAACGTATTCATAGTATCGGTAATAGCCTGAGGTATATCCGTTGCGAGACGACATGACTCATCCTGGCAGGGCACGGTTGAACCAGCATTTCGGGAGGGCTGTCCATGTCCGACGTTTTCCGCCTGATCGATGAGCACCTGTCCAAACATCCGGTTGACCGTTGGGAAGGCAATTTCCGTGAGTATCTCTCGCTGGCGATCGAGCACCCCGAGTGGAGTCAAAGCGCACACAGCCGGATCTACAATATGATCCGCAGCCACGGCGTTGAAGTCGATGAAACCGAAGGGCGCGAAATCTATCATTTTTTTCGGCAGCATCTTTTCGGGATTGACGACGCCATCGCCCAAGTGATGGAATATTTTAAATCCGCAGCGCTGGGAGCGGATGTTCGTCGCCGCATTCTCCTGTTGTATGGCCCCCCGGCATCCGGCAAAAGCGAGCTCGTGACATTGATCAAGCGCGGGCTGGAGGAATATTCCCGAACTCCCGAAGGTGCGCTGTTTGCCATTGCGACTTGTCCTCAACATGAAGATCCCATGCACTTGATTCCCCATTCCCTGCGCCCCCATTTCCGCGACGAATACGGAATTCATATTGAGGGCGAACTATGTCCTCGCTGCACGCTCGATCTCGAAACCGAATACGAAGGCGATATTTACCGCGTTCCCGTCAAGCGAATCGTGATATCGGAACGTGATCGGGTGGGTATAGGCACATTCGTCCCCTCGGATCCGAAGACGCAAGACATCTCAGAGCTGGTCGGCTCGATGGACTTGGCCACCGTTGGAAAGTACGGCGCTGAATCCGATCCGAGAGCGTATCGCTTTGACGGCGAACTCAACGTGGCCAATCGTGGCCTCATGGAATTCATCGAGATGCTCAAAGCCGACGAAAAGTTTCTGTATGTTCTCCTGACGCTCGCTCAGGAGCGCAACATCAAAACGGGGCGATTTCCTCTCATTTACGCGGATGAATGTGTGGTTTCTCACACCAACGAGACCGAATTCCGGGAGTTTATGGCCGACGAGAAATCGGAAGCCTTGCGAGACCGCATGATCACGGTGCGCATTCCATACAACGTACGAGTGGACGATGAAGTCCGCATTTACGAAAAGCTGCTCAATCAAATGCCCCGACGCGATGTCCATTTCGCCCCGCACACCCTCAAAGTCGCCGCCATGTTCGCCGTCCTAAGCCGACTGGAAGAACCCGAACGTGCCGATCTGACCCGCATGATGAAGATGAAGCTGTACAACGGCGAAGAAGTTGAAGGCTTCACCGCCAAGGACGCAAAGCGCCTGAAAGCCGAAGCGACGCGTGAAGGCATGGACGGCTTGTCGCCGCGTTTTATCATCAATCGCCTCTCGTCATCACTCATCCGCGCCAACAACCGTTGCATTACCCCTATCGACGCGCTCCGCACTTTGAAGGAAGGCGTCGAAAACCATCCCGCGCTCGACGCGAAAGAACGCGAAGATTTGATCGGGCTCATTGCCGACGTGAGGAAAGAATACGACGAAATGGCCCGGACCGACGTCCAAAAGGCCTTCTTTGTCTCATTCGAAACGGAAATCAACACCCTTCTCGAGAACTATCTCGATCACGTCGAGGCGCACCTGGAGGACCGGATGCTGACCGATCCGCTGACGGGCGAAGAACATCCTCCGGATGAACGGCTAATGCGTTCTTTGGAAGAAAAGGTCGGCATCTCTGAACGCGGCAAAGAAGCCTTCCGAAACGAAGTGTTTCGCAAAGTGGCCATCGCCCAGCGCCGCGGCGAAAAATTTGATTACTCCACACACGAAAAGCTGCGCGAGGCGTTGGAACGGCAGCTCTTTGAAGAACGCCGCGACACCATCAAGCTCACCGTTTCTGCACGCAACCCTGACGAAGAACAGCTCAAAAGGCTCAACCAGGTCATTGACACCCTCGTTCAGCGGGAAGGTTACTGCACCAGCTGCGCGAACGAACTGCTGAAGTACGTATCCTCCTTGATGGCTCGAGAAAAATAGCGTCTTCTGACCTGCGAACCGTTGGAAACGAAAGGGGTCGTGACATGCTATCCGTTCCTTGGGATTTGCGACGCAGGGGTCTGCAAGATTCCCGCCGCCACGATCAGCGAGTCCGTGAGGCGATTAAAAAAAACCTCAGGCATCTGATCACCCAAGAAGCCATTATCACCTCGAACCGCGGGCACATGATCAAGCTGCCGATCCGATATTTGGATCAATATCGCTTCCGCTATGCCAACGATCCGAGCGACCCGAGCGGAGTCGGGCATGGCGCCGGAGAAGTCGGCGATGTGATCGCCAAGGGGCCCCACGATGCCTTGCCTTCGGATTTGCCGGGCGATCGCCCCGGAGAAGCGATCTACGAAGTTGAGTTTTCCGTCGAGGAACTCGCTCGCATGATGCTCCAAGATCTCGACCTGCCATGGCTCGAAGAAAAACCTGAGCAGCAAGATTTCGTCGTCAGAGAGCAAATGCGCCATGTGGCCAAAACCGGTCTGTGGCCGAATATCGACAAGCGACGTACGCTTTACCAAAACTTGAAGCGCCATGCGGCGAAAGGCGAGCCCCGCCTCGGGCCGCTGATCAACGAAGACTTGCGCTTCCGCACATGGGACGACGTCAAAACGCGCCAAAGCCAGGCGTGCGTCTACATGCTGATGGACCGCAGCGGTTCCATGACGACCGAAAAACGCTATATCGCCAAGTGCTTCTTTTTCTGGCTTGTGCGCTTCTTAAAGCTCAAGTACAAGAACGTCCACATGGTCTTCATCGCCCATGACACCCACGCGGAAATCACAGATGAAGAATCGTTCTTCAGCATCAGCAACAGCGGCGGAACCCGATGTTCATCCGCTTTGGAACTTGCCCTTCTCCACCTCAGGGAACATCATCCGCCGACCCGCTGGAACAATTACGTGTTTCACTTTTCCGATGGGGACAATTTGCCGGGCGACAATCTGCGCTGCGTCGAGCTCGTCGAGCGGCTGCTGACACAAGCCCGCATGGTCGGTTTTGGCGAGATTACTTATCGTGACTGGTCCAGCTTTTACTATTCCCAGTCACCGGCGGAAACCCAAACCCGAGGCACACTGTTTCAGTCGTTGGAAGCGATTGAGCATCCGCGTCTGTTGGTCGTCGCCATTCGGCGGCGTGAAGAAGTGTACAACGCGCTCCAAGCGTTCTTGGCGGGGGACGGTGCTGCCGCATGAGCAATTTAAGAGCCCGCATCGACGACGTATTGAAGATTGCCCGCGACATGGGCCTCGATTTTTTCGACATCCATTTCGAAATCGTGCCGTTCGACGTCATGACGGAACTCGCCGCCTACGGACTTCCCATTCGCGGGCAGCACTGGTCTTACGGAAAAGTGTACGACCGCCAGCGGATTCACGGACGCATGGGGCTGTCCAAAATATTCGAGATCGTAGTCAACTCCGATCCGGCCTATGCGTTTTTGCTCGATACGAATCGGGACTTTGAAAACATCATGATCGCCGCGCATGTCGCAGCGCACGTCGATTTTTTCAAGCACAACGCGCTGTTTGCCTCCACCAACCGGGACATGGTGAACGAAGCCGCAGCGCACGCCGCTCGGCTGGACGGTTACAAGGAACGGTATGGTCTGGAGCGTGTAGAACACCTGATGGATATAGCGTTCGCTCTGGACAGGCACATCGACGTTCACAAAGGGTTGTACCGAAAGCCCTATCCACCGCGGCAGGCAGTGGAAATCGAACGCCCCGAGCAGCCGTACGACGACCTGCACGGAGAAGAACGCTATTCGATTGAAAAGCGTGTGATCGGCGACCGTTTTCCGCCCCATCCCGAGGCCGACCTGCTCTGGTTCTTGATCCAGTACGCACCGTTGGAGCCGTGGGAACAAGATGTACTCAGCATGATTCGCGAGGAAGCCTACTATTTTTACCCGCAGTTCATGACCAAAATCCTCAACGAAGGCTGGGCATCATTTTGGCATGCCGAAATCATGCTCACGTATGATCAATTGTCTCCTCAAGAAATGCTGGACTACGCTGCACTCAACGCATCGGTCGTCGCGCCGGGATCCAACCTTTACGTGAACCCCTATTATCTAGGGTATCAGATTCTCAAAGACGTCGAGCGGCGTTTCGGACGCGAACGCCTCTTTCGGATTCGCACGGAGGACGATGATATTTCGTTTCTGCTCAATTATCTTACGGAAGAATTGTGCGAGAAGCTGCAGCTCTTCCGCTACGGCCGCCGCTGCAAAGGCCATACGACGCATCGCCCCGACTGTCCCCGCTGTCAAGAAGTAGTGATCGTCAGCCGTGACGTCAATGAAGTTCGGGAAGCGATTGTGCAAGAACGCTACAATTACGGCGTGCCTCGCATCGTCATCGACGAAGTCGTCTCGGGAACCATGCGGCTGGAGCACGTTGACCGGCACGAGCGTGCCCTTGACCTCCACTTCACCCAAAAAACCTTGCAATACATCCACGAACTTTGGAAAGGTCCCGTCACCCTCGTTACATCGTTGCCTAACGGCCGTGGTGAAATTGAACTGCGCTATGACGCCAACGGTTTCCAAAAAACTCACATCAATCCTTCCTGACCTTAAGCCTATAAAAAATTACAAAACCGCCGTTCACTTTTACGGCGGTTTTCACCGACTTGTCTTACTTATGCTGACGTGGGCTGCCTCGATTGTTGCTGCAAGTGTTTTTTAGCTCGCGCGCGGGCCGTACACTGCCTGGCGGAATTTCGCCAAGTTTTCCTCGATGATTCGCCGTCTCTCTTCCGGACGGTCGCGATACTTGCGATACTGCTCGATTTGCGCCATCGCTCGGATGAACGGCACCAAGTATTCTTCCGGATCTGCGAACATGTTCGCCGCCGGCATTCTCCGCAGCTGCGCAAGCTCGCGCTCTTTTTGGATGAGGTATGCTTCGGTCATCGCAATCTCTCCTTTCTTTTGCCTTCACTGCCATTATACAGCATCGCGGTCCGCGATGCAACATTTTTTGTCCCGGTAGGGATTATTTTCGTCCCGGAATTTGCATAGCTACCCAAGGACGCAGCAAACGCCTTCGGCAGCTCGGTCGGTGCAG
>CALKAQ010000117.1 GCA_937983075.1 uncultured bacterium
TGATTGCATCAAAGAACGCCGACCCTGAACAAAAGCTCGAGCGTGCCTTGCAGGTCTTCGAGGTTGCTCAAATCGATGTCCGGAGTTTCAATGTCTTTCAGCGGCGGCAGCATTTCATGAGGTGCGATGTGCTCGACCACCGGGTATTCATAAGTGGCATGGACGAAATGCTGCTGGGCGCTGTCCGACAAGAGGAAGCGAATAAACAGTTCCGCCGCTTCTCGGTTCTTCGACGTATCGAGAATGCCGACGCCCGCGATGTTGATCATCGAACCGGCATCGCCCTTGGTGAAGTAAATGCGTGCGGGGAACGCTTCACCCTGCTCCGCCAGGAAGCGGAATAAGTAGTAGTGGTTTGTGAAACCGACGTCGATTTCGCCGCGTGCGACGGCGTCATAAATCGCCGTGTTGTTGTGGTAGGCACGAGGCTGGTTGGCGAGGATGCCGCGCAGCCATTGCTCGGCTCGCGCGTCGCCTTCGAGATGCCGCAATGCCGTCACAAACGCCTGGAACGAGGCGTTTGTCGGTGCCCAACCGATGCGTCCGCGCCATTCGGGTTGCGTGAAGTCCCAGATCGAGGAGGGAAGCTCGTCTTCGTTGTATTTGTCCGCGTTGTACACGATGACACGGGCGCGGCCAGAAGTGCCTACCCAATAACCGTCCGCCGAGCGGAGTCGGGGATCGACGAGCTCGAGAATGTCTTGCGGCAGTTGGACCAGGCGGTTGGCGTACGCGAGAGCGCCAAGTGCGCCGGCGTCTTGCGCGAAAAAAATGTCTGCTGGAGAGTTTCTGCCTTCTTCCAAGATCGTAGCGGCAAGCTCCGCCGTATCGCCGTACCGAACGTTGACCTTGATGCCGGTTTCAGCTTCAAACTGCGCAAACAGGGGCCCGACAAGCGGTTCTTGCCGACCCGAGTAGATGGTGAGAGAGCTTGCCGTGGCTGCCAATGCCGTGGCGTGCAGTGCGAAAATGGCGGCAATCGCCAACATGAGGCCGATGCCCCGCTTGGGTGGCCATATCATAAAACGATGCACCTCCGAATGACGTTTTTTAGGGAGACCTAAATTCAGTGCAAAAGTATCACATGGAGGCGAGGCATGTCAATCCAAACATGTCGAATTGTGGTTCCATTGCCGGGCATACAAAAGACGACGGCGGTCCGTTTAGGCCGCCGTTTCTCGTGAGGTCTGCGTGTCGGCAGTCGCTTTCGCCTGGTGCAGCTGGCCCATTTTCGCTTGGCGGAACAGGAACGCCGTCGTTGCCCCGCCGATGAGCACAATGACGGGCAGTTCGATTCCGGGAGTACGCGTTGTCTCGTTCAACATGGCGATGTAGGCGAACATGAGCGAAGTGACCGGTGAAGTCACCCAAACGACGCCGATCCGTTTGACCAGCGTCATGTCGAGCGATCTCGTGCCGCCGCTGCCGGCTCCGAGCCCGGCAATGGCAGCTGTCGTTCCTTGGGTCAGGGGCACGGGAATGCCAAACATCGAAGCGATGATCGTAAGGGAACCGGCGATGAGGGAGACGAACGCTCCTCCGAGCAGCGTGAGACGAGTGAGTCGGCCGTTCGTTTCAAGCACGCGGCCGCCGATGCTGGCGGCCCCGACTCCGACCGCTAGGCCGCCGAGCCACAAGCCGGTGTGCATGTCGATTATACCGGCGCCGACTAAGGGACCTAAGGCGTTGGCTACGTTGTTTGTGCCCGCTGCGAAAGCCTCAAAGCACCCGCCGCCGACGAGTCCGAATGCGAGCAGACGAGCTCCCCAGCGATGGGCTTTTGAGCGTTGAAACCAACGATTCAACGGGTTGTGGATGAAGCGGCCGCAAAGCCAGCTCAGCCCCCCGACAAGGAGCGGGAAGACGATCCAGGCGCTGACGATGAAAAGGACGGTGGGGACGGAAAGCGTCCCAATGGCGAGACCGAGACCTACGACGGCGCCTACGGTTACTTCGCTGGTCGACAGGGGTATGCGCATGTAATTGGCCAGCGCCAAGGTCATGCAGGCCGATGCCAAGATGACGATGGCACCGGTGACGGTGATCATCCCTTCGGGAACGATGCCGTTGCCGATCCGCACCACGACCGCCCCGCCGCCGACCACCGAGCCGAGCAAGGCAAAAAGTCCTGCCAACCATTGCGCCTTTCGCCTTGTGACGGCTTTGCCGCCGTAAGCGGCGCCCATGGCGGCGGCTGTGCCGCTTGCACCGATGTTCAGGGCGAATGCCACGCCTATGGACATTGCTATCCAGGTCATCAGGAAGCCTCCTGCTTGATTCCACCCTTCGTGTACGGACATCACGTTTGGCGCTTTGCCGCGCCGGCAGGTGGTTTAAGCGCTGCCACCTGCCATAAACGTCTCAACCTCCTTCACGACGAAGCCTTTGGTGCCGGGCAGATGCAGGCCGCACTCTTTGTGCGTTGCTTCTTCCCACCACCAGCGACCGCTGCGGGGATCGTCGCCGTTTTGCACTGGACGTGTGCAAGGGGCGCAGCCGATGCTCAAGTATCCATTGTCATACAGCGGATGATAGGGAACGTTGTGGGTTCGGATGTAATTCCAAACGTCGTCCCAGCTCCAGTCGGCCAACGGGCACAGCTTGACGACGTTGGCGTGGTTGGGATCCGGGCCGATTTTCGGCACGGCCGATCGGTGGGCCGTTTGGTCTCGACGCAACCCGGTTCCCCACGCGTCGACGGACTGCAAAACACGCGCCAGTGAGCGCACTTTGCGCACGTGGCAGCACAGTTTGCGCAAGTCGGGCTTGCGGTAGAAAAGGTTGACGCCGTATTTCGTGGTCATAGCTTCGACGAGGTCGGCTTCCGGGTAGACGACCTCAATGCGAATGTTGTAGTGCTCACGCACGCGGTCAATGAACTCGTATGTTTCAGCCGGCAGACGTCCGGTGTCGATCGTGACGACGCGGACGTCGGGTTCAAGTTGGGCGGCGATGTCGAGAAGGACCATCGCTTCAGCCTGGAAACTCGAAACAAGGGCGAAACGTTCCTTGCCAAACCGTTCGAAAGCCCAGTGCAAAATGTCTTTCGGGTGTTTGCGTTCGAAAGAGCGAGCAAGATGTTCCAATTCGCCCGCTTCAAAACGACAGCCTGAACTTGCGTCGGGAACGCCGTCGCTGTTCACTACAATGACACCTCTCTTTCCGCACGTTCCGGTTCTTGTGTTTGCATGCCTCGGATCAAAACGTGAGCGACTTCGGGCCGTGTGAATTCTTCGGGCGGAAGGGTGCCCTCACGCAGCATCGCCCGTACTTTCGTGCCGCTGAGAATGACGTGCCAAGACGCCTCGTGCGGGCATGTTTTGGCTGACGCCATGTTTTTGCATGCCTTGCAGTAGAACGTGTGCTCGAACTTCAGGGGAACGATGCCGATGGCCGCAGGATCAAAACGGTCGAAAATTTTCTGAGCGTCGTATGTGCCGTAGTAGTTGCCGACGCCGGCGTGATCCCGGCCGACAATGAAGTGGGTGCAGCCGTAGTTTTTGCGGCAGATCGCATGGAACACGGCTTCCCGCGGTCCGGCGTACCGCATTGCCGCAGGAAAGACTGCCAACAGGACGCGGTCAGCCGGATAGTACGAGCGGAGAATCGCTTCGTAGCTCTCCATGCGGATTGCGGCGGGGATGTCATCGCTTTTGGTAGCTCCGACCAGAGGGTGCAGCAGAAGGCCGTCGACCGTCTCGAGTGCGGCCTTTTGAATGTATTCGTGGGCGCGGTGCACCGGGTTTCTCGTCTGAAACGCGACGACGGTGCGCCAGCCTCGTTCGGCGAAGAGCGCTCGTGTTTCTCGCGGCGTTAGCCGGTATGCAGGGAACGCTGTGGCGCCGGGACGTTCGACGACGTGAATTTTGCCGCCCAAAAGTACGTCGCCGCGAGCGTAAAGGCGGGCGACGCCCGGATGGTTTTCATCTTCCGTGCCGTAGACGTTGCGTGCTTCCCAACGCTTGTTGTTCCGGTACTTTTCTTCGACGTCGAGGAGAGCGACGATGCGACCCGCGCGGTCTTCGAGGGCGACGGTTTGGCCTGCGGCAATGTCAGCGGCATCTGCTTCGGAAACGGCCAGCGTGATGGGAATCGTCCACGGCAGTCCGTTGGCCAGGTGCATCTCGGCGACGACACTGCGGTAGTCCGCTTCGTTGAGAAAGCCTTCCAGCGGACTGAGCGCCCCAACGCCGAGCATTTCCACGTCGGCTTCTCCCACGGCATCCAGCCGAATCCGCCGGAGGCTTTGTGCGTGTGCGAGGGCTTCGAGGCGTGCTTCGCCCCGCAGTTCTCGGTCGACGAGACGCCCCCCGTGGGGAAGGACGGAATTGCTGAATTCACTGGAGTGATCAAAGGGATGGACGGCCGCACCGTGCGGCGAACGGACGCTCACGTTGCCTGCGGGCGAGGAAGATGGGATATAGCCGCGTTCTTCGAGGAAGGCGATGACCCTTGCGGCGCTTTCCGCCACCGTTTCCCGATCGGTTCGCAGGTGAAGATCGGGCTGTTCGGGAGGTTCGTACGGATCGCTGATGCCCGTGAAGTTGGCGATTTCGCCTGCAATGGCTTTCTTGTACAAGCCTTTGACGTCGCGGTCGATGAGGACTTGCAGGGGGGCGTCCACATAAATCTCGGCAAACTCGCCGATTTGGCGGCGTGCAAATTCCCGCATCGCTTGGTACGGGGATATGAACGAAGCGAGCACAATGACGCCTTGCCGTGTGAGCAGCTTCGCCACAAAGCTGACACGTTCGATGTTCTTGTCGCGGTCTTCCTTCGAAAAGCCGAGATCCTTAGTTAAGCTTTCCCGCACGACATCGCCGTCAAGGCGTTCGACCCGCACACCGCGTTGCCTGAGACGTTTTTCGACTTCGACGGCGATCGTCGTTTTGCCGGCTCCTGACATGCCGGTAAACCAAAGTGTGATCCCGCGATCTGACATTATAGTATTCCTCCTCGAAAAATAGTACTTTGATCGCATTCCAGACTACGCCGCAAGGACACAACGTGGAACCCGTCTGCGCGGAGATTGTGAATTTCGCTGGAAAACAAGGGGGAGCAGGTGTTTGCGTCGAAGGCCCCCAAGTGGGCAGGGGAAAATGGATTTGCGGAATGTGCCGTTGGGGAGGGAGTCCGGAAGATTTGGGATTCCGGTTCGTACACATTGCCGACGTTCATTTGGAAAGTCCGTTTCGAGGTCGAGACGCCGCCATGCGACGGAAACTGCGTGACGCGGTTTGCGAGGCGTTTTCGCGGGCGGTTCAGCTGGCCATCGACGGTCATGCCGACGCATTCTTGATTGCCGGAGACCTTTTCGACTCGGAACGGTTGTCCTTCTCCGCTGAGCGCTATCTCATGGAAGCGCTGCGCAGGCTCCAAGCGGCGCGCATCACCGTGTGTTATGCACGAGGCAACCACGACGCCGCCGGCAGCACCATGAGTCAGCCGTTGGCTTGGCCAAGCAACGTCGAGCAGTTTGACAGCGATACGCCACGTACCGTTGACATTTACCGAGACGGTATGCTCGTAGGCAAGGTGACCGGCATTGGCCACGTATCGCCGGTGGAATCCCGCAATCTCGTTGCCCGCTTTCCCGCGGTCGCCGATGCCGATGTGCCGCATGTCGGTTTGGTTCATGCCCAGGTAGTCGGGGCTGAGGGCGCTGAGGCTCACCAGCGCTATGCGCCCGCGGCGCTCACCGATTTTCAAGGGCGCGGCTACGCCTATTGGGCGCTCGGGCATGTGCATCAGCGGCAGCAAGTTCTGGACAATCCCGATGTGTGGTATCCGGGCAATCTGCAAGGCCGCCACCCAAATGAGACCGGGCCGAAAGGAGCTCTTTGGGTCGAAGTTTCCCGACCATCGGCGGTGCAAGTGCGATTTGTCCCTCTGGCGCCAATCGTCTGGGAGCGTTGGGAGCACGTGTGCGATCCGCGAACACAAAACCTCGAAAGCCTCGTGCAGGCCATCGTGGCCGAGCATGCGGCAGCGGAGGCGGCAGGTGAGCGCATGGTCCGTCTGCATTTGCGGGGGCCCACGCCGCTTTTCGCGGCGCTGCGCAACGAAGACAACCAAAACGTCCTTGCCGAATTGCTGCAGGAGCGGCTTGGACTTGCTTACGTCGAGATCGACACAACCGAGGTGCGGCGTCCCATCGACCTCGCAGCATACAGCTCACGAGGTGGACTGCTTGAAATCATCGAGCGTTTAAGTGACGCAGCGGATGCAGATGAAGCCGTCTTGCAGCAGCTCGCTCCGGATGTGCTCGCCGGGCTGCCTGTCGGAGCTGATCCGAACGATTACTTGCGGGCACTGCTCAAAGAAGCCGCGGCTGATTTGCTCGAGCGGCTGATTCCGGAGGACAGGCCATGAGGTTTTTACGCTTGCGTGCCACGGCTTACGGCCAGCTGCACGACGCCGTTTTGGACGACCTCCCGCGTGATCGCGTGGCCATTGTGTGGGGCGAGAACGAAGCGGGCAAATCTACGTGGTTTCATGTGTTCAAGACCGTTCTTTACGGATTTTCGCCGGCAAATCTCGAACAGTTTCCCTATCGTTCGTGGACGGTCGATCGATTCCCCGAAATCGAAGCGGAACTGGAAACCCAATCCGGACGCCGCTTGATAGTGCGCCGTCGGTTGCGGGATCGGCCGCAAGGGGTGCTCGAGTCCGAGGGACAAATCGTCCAAATACGCAACCGTCCGTTGGATGAAGCCGCGCACGTCGGCCGTTCTCTGTACGAAACATTGTATGCTCTGCGGCTGGAAGATCTCGCCCCGTTGGAAGAGTTGCAGGCCGAAACATTGCGCGACCGCCTGTTCGGACAGGCCGAATGGGCGGTGTTGCGGTCGCCGCGGCAAGTCGCGGCGGAATTGGAGCAGGAAGCGGCACGCCTGTGGCGATCCGACCGGCGTGGAAAGCCCCTGTATCGCACGCTGCAAGCGGAGCTGCAACGGCTGCGCCACGAACGGCAGGCGGCCGCGGCGCACGAAGCGGAACAACGGCAAGCCGCTCGTCGTCTGCGCGAGGCACGGGCCATGCTGCGGCAAGTTGAACGGGAGCTGGCGACGGCTGAGGTGCGCGTCCGGCGTGCGGAGGAATGGCTGCCTTTGCAGCGCCGTTTCATCTCGCAGGCGGAAGGCTTGTGCGACGGTCCTTGGACCGAGGCGGCGACGGAACGGCTGCGCCGACTTTCGTTGGAAGCGATGCGGCACGTGATGGTGCGCTGCGAGACCGCAAGGAACCGCTTGCGCGAGCTGGAGGCGACGGCGCGTGCCCACCGGCGTGATCTGCTCGACCGGGAGCGTCCTCCCGGCGTGCGTGCGGCAGTCACCGTGGGAATCATCGGGGCGCTGTTGGCTGCTTTCGGGGCGCTGCGGGATTGGAGCTGGCTGCTCGGCGGAGGGATCGCGCTCACAGGCACTGCCGGATGGTTGGCTTGGCAGCGCTTCGTCGCGGCGCAGCAATGGCGAGCGCGCGTGAGAGAGGATGCCGCACGGCAGGAGGAAATCGAGTCCCAGCTTCAGGCGGCGCGGCACGAATGGACTCGGGTTCAAGGTGAGCTCAAGCGAATGCTCCAAGGCATTCCCATCGCCGAGGATTTCATCGAACAGGCTGACCTAGGGCTGTACCATCAAATTCAGCGCTTGCATGCTCTGGTCAAGGAAATGGGCGAACTCGAGCAAGACCTGATGCGGCAGGAAAAGGCCGTTTTTGGGCACGCCGCCGATTATGCGGCGGAAGCCGCAGCAGCGGGAATGGCCCGTGTGCATGAACTTTTCACGGGTGAACACATGCCGCGCACCGAGTTGATCGCGCACATGCGGGATCATCTCCGGCAACTGGCGGAACAGCGGGATGAACTGCAGCGTGAAATCGGCCGTTTGGAGCAGCAATTGCGGCAAGGGCGCTCGGGGCAGACGCTGGGCGAGATCGACGGAGCGATCGCCGTCATCGAAGAAGAAATGCAGCGCGCCGCACGCGAACGCGACCGCCTGCTCCTGCAGGCAGCTCTCTTGCGTGAAGCCGAGCGGCAGTATTTGCGCGATCATCAACCGGATGTGTTGAAGCGTGCATCGGCCTATTTGCACGCGTTCACCGGAGGGCGCTACGACCGGCTGCTCGGTGACGCCGGCAGCGGCGCCGATTCGGAAAACGAGAACGGTGTGTCGTTGTTGAACACATGGGGATTCGAAAACTTAGCCGTCATGTCGGCGGGAGAGGCTCAAGCGATACCGCTGCAAGCCGCCCTGAGCCGCGGTACGCTCGATCAAGTGTACTTGGCGCTGCGTCTGGCTGTCATCGACCATTTGGATGCGGGCGAAGAACCGCTGCCGTTTATGGTCGACGAAGCCCTTGTCCATTGGGACGGCAACCGGCTGCGCTTCGGCTTGCGCCTTCTCGGGCAGCTGGCGCAGACCCGACAAATACTCATTTTCACTTGCCATTCATGGTTGGCGGAGGCGGCGGCGAACGAAATCGGGGCACATGTCGTTCGTTTGCGGTAGGGAACGTGGTCTAGGCACAAACGGATAACTTTGGTACGATGTGTAAGGATTGCGTATGGCAGACGGAAGGTGAGAAAGACGGATGATGGTTTCGATGCGCATGCGGCAATGGATGGGCACGTTGAGCGTGGTGGTGCTCGCAGGAATCTTGGCCGCGTGCGGTTCGGGTCCGACCAAGGTGGAGCGGGAACCCGGCCACGTTGTCATTGAGATGCGGGACATGCGCTTCGTACCCGAGGAAATCGTGGTCGAGCCGGGGACGCAAATCGTCTTCGTGAATATGGATCGGATGAGCCACAACGTCGTCGCCGGCAAGCCGGGCGACCGCACCAACGATGCGGGGTTTCGGTCACCCATCTTGGGGGCGTTGTCGGAATGGGCCATTACCTTCGAAGAAGAAGGTGTGTACGACTACATGTGCACCGTGAATTCCCACCATTTGTCGGGAATGGTGGGACGTATCATTGTTCGTTCAGAAGATAATACATTTCAGGCAAATGATATAAAAGGAGGTAGGGCTGATGACGGCGAACTCGTGGGATGAAGTGGATGCATCGACGGACGGACGGCATGGTGCGTCGTCTCAGGCGGCCGTTCTCGTGTATATCACCGTTCCCGATGAAAAGGCTGGCCGCCGAATTGCGGAAGCATTAGTCGAGCGCCGTCTTGCTGCGTGTGTCAACATGGTCCCGCAGATTGCGTCGTTCTATTGGTGGGAAGGGCAGATGCAGGTCGACAGCGAGGCATTGCTGCTTGCCAAAACCCGCAGCACCTTGGTGCCGGAACTGCGCAAGGCGGTAGCCGAAATGCATCCGTACAGTGTACCGGCCATCAGTGCGATTCCGTTGGAAAGCGTCCATCCGCCGTATTTGGAATGGCTGTTGCAGGAAACTGCGGCACAACCGTCCGAAAACAACTGAAACGCCGACATGTGTGAAGCTCGCACCCGATTGTCGCCTTGTGGCTGAAGCTCTGGAAGCATGTATGGAATGGCAGCGTTGCATGTTTTCGCCTCCGACCGGGAAGGCTAGTCGCCGACAGAGCAACCTGGGGGGCGGGCAACCAACAGGGGGCGAAAGCATGAAGTTTTCTCATCATCCATCGCGCTCGATACCGTGGCGGGGAATGGTGCTGATCAGCTGCTTGCTTTTCAACCTGCTGATCGGCACTGTTGTTGTCGCGTCGACGATCAGCACCACCCATGAAGTGCGACCGGGCGAAACGTTAAGCGAAATCGCCCGCACGTACGGCACTTCGGTCAGCGCGTTGGCCAAACTCAACGGTTTGTCGAATCCGAACCGCATTCAAGCAGGGCAGCTCCTTTTAATACAACCGCCGTTGAAAGAGCACGTCGTGCAGCCCGGCGACACTTTGAGCAAGTTGGCTGCGCAATATGGCGTCACGGTGTTGGCCTTGGCGGTGTTTAACGAACTCGACGATCCCGATCGTCTGATGGTCGGCCAAGTGCTGGTCATTCCTCCTTCAGGCGGCGACGGTGCTCTGCAGACCATTGCGTCAAATCGGCGCCTCAATGGCGTCTCCTTGCGTTGGCCGATTGAAGGCGGCGTGATATCGTCACTGTTCGGCATGCGAGGGGACCGCATGCATTACGGGTTGGATATTGCGGCGGCAACCGGAACGCCGGTATATGCCGCGGCCGCGGGCCGGGTTGTCTATGCTGGGTCTGCCGGAACGTATGGAAATCTCGTCAAAATCGATCACGGCAACGGTATTGTTTCGGCTTATGCGCACAACTCCCGCATCCGGGTGCGCGTGGGGGAGTATGTCACAGCCGGTCAGCACATTGCCGATGTCGGGAACACCGGCCGTTCCAGCGGACCTCACCTGCATTTCGAAGTCGAGGTCAACGGTGAACGAATTGATCCCTTAAGCGTATTGCCTGCACGACGCTGAAGCATCATCCGACTTGATACCGCGGTACATACGGGATATCCCATCTAATATGTACAGCACGGGTCTCCCTTCCCATAGAAGAGAGGCCCGTGCTTTTTCCTTATCATTGCGGCAGTCCAGCACCAACGAGCTGCAGCCAATTGATCGCCACTTTGCCTTCGTGAATGACTTCGACGACGATATACAAGCTGTCAGCGTCGATATCGGCGAGCGGAATGGACAAGAGTTCCCATGCGTTGCCGGGAGAAACGGGATGCATGCGGATGACGTTGCCGTCCGGGACGCCGGTGCGCACGGAAATTAAGGCTCCGGCTTCGGATTTGGCGCGGATGAACATCATTCCGCGTCCGGTAAGATCGAGTGGTTCAAAGCCGAGGTAGGCGCCTTGTCGATCGGCATAAGCGTGCATTTGCCCGTCCTCGTCGTCCGTATCGGTCAGTTGAAAACCGCTGATGACGTCGGCTGTTTGGGCTTGCAGGCGGGCGTAGCGGACAACCCGCTCGGTGCTCTCTGCAAGGCCTTCGCTGTCTGTGGCCGTCAGACGTACCGTAAATGTCACGTCGCCGTGCCAATTGAATGTCTCGTCATTCGGGAGAGTGAAAACCCACTCAGCGCCGGTCTCGGCTGCAACCTTATGCTCACCGGCGGAAATTTCCCAAGACAACGCCTCAGGCGGCAGGACGCCGTCTTCAGGATCCGTCGCGCGGCCCAGCAGCCGTATGGGGCGGTTGGGATCATATACGGCGCCGACGGGTGGGTTGACGATGTGCGGTTCAGGGGCGGTATTGCCGACGACGATACGTATCGGGGTCGAAGCAAAAGCTTGTCCGAACGGATTGCTCGCCACGACATAAGCCGCGTAATCGCCTTCGCTCTCGTACGTATGGGTCACTCGTTCACCTGTCGCGGTATGTCCGTCCCCAAAGTGCCATTCATAGCTGATATGCTGAATCTCGTTCGGCAGTGCATCGACGTAATCAAACCTAGCGCTCGCCGCGAAATCGACGGTCAAAGGAGCTTGACCCGACCACGGCGAGGCAGAAGCGGTGACGGTCGGTGTGCTTTCGAACAGCAGGTAGTTGACATATTGAGCATGGAGCTCCTCACGGGAAATGTCATCCCGGCGGGCTGAAATCCAAAAGCGATATTTGAAATCGAGCGTTCCGTCGCCCGGCAAAACGGTGGGAATGAACTCGCCGAACCTGCCGTAAAGGCGCTCGGACATCTCCCGCGGCCGCGTGCCCGTAGGATTGATGAGGGGATTTGTCAAATAGCCGACGGTATATGTCTCGCCCTCGATAACGAATTGAAAAGCGTTCCAAGGCATTTCAAGCTGCCCGGCAAATTCGCCGTAAGGATCGAGATGCTCCCAGCCTTCCGGACGCAAGAACCGAGACGGCCCGGGATGATCGGCTACATATTGTGCGGCACGAAATTGAACGCCTGCGTGATGGTTGTCGCCATCCAACACGACATCGCCGACGTGGGATTCCAATGTCGAGTGGAAGTCGATGATGATTTCACCGTCAGAGCGCTTGAATGCCTGGACACGCCGCGTTTCGGTGATGAAGACTTGGCCGTTGTGGATCCAATCGATGACGACGATATGTCCTCCCATAACGGGCCCGGCCCACGCGGCGACGATTTCCCGATGTTCGGGGTAGGATCCGGCATTGGCGTGCCATACGTCAACGCCGCTGGCGCCGGCGAACGATATGTTGTTATAGCCGAAGAAGATGCCCCGATGGTGTGTGTACAACCCACCGACACCTTTGGTGATGTGCCGGCTGCCATCGGGCGAATAGACCATGTGGAAAGGCTTTTTGGTGCCGGTGACGTTGCTGGGATCATAAACGGGGTGGACATAATCGAGAACGCCAACTTCACCGTAGCGAAGTCGAGTCGTATATTCGTCTCCGGCTACCCACTCGAAATACGCCGTGGCACAATGCTCGCCGACGACGATTTCATAGCTGCGGGATTCTCCCGCCGGCACATTGGCGAGAAACCAAATTTTCGTTTTCCCGTCGGCCGTCAACTCAACTTGGCCCGGAGTGCGCTCAGCGCCGTCAACGAGGCAAATGGCGGTATCCGTATTCAGAGCGGACCCTTCCCAAAGAACCGATACGGGGATTTCGTCGATAGGATAACTTGAGCTCGCCGTTAAGGTAATGACGTTGCCGGCTGCGGCGACTGCTGTTCCGCCGCTGAGTGCAGTGAGGATGATGAGCAGCAAAGCGGCAGCTGTCGATCGAGGCATCGTCCTTCCTCCTTGGAAGTTTCGTCATTCTTGCGGCAAGTGTATCAAAATATGTGCAATCTTGCAATGAACAAATGTGTTGGCGAAGGAGTGATAAAAAACGGACGAAGCGGGTCGTTTCGTTGTTGAGCGTCTACAGCACTGTTGCATTCGGTGTGGGATGTCGGAGACCTCAAGCTGAAGCACGGCGCAAGATCGAGAACAGTGTGATGAGATTGAGAACAGCTGTCACGACGTAATCGGCGAGTGAGCCGATCAAAACGCCGTAAATGCCCAATGCCGGCTGTGCGCCGAGGTGCCACACCAACACAAGCCGCACGGTGTTGCCGATGACCGAATTGGTCATCACGGCACGGGTGCGCCCGAGTCCGTACAAAATACCGGAGGCAACGTGTCCGATATACGCAAAGGGAGCTGCGATGGCCAAAGGCCGAACAAGCGGGTCTAAGTCGGAAACACCGTAAAGAATTTGTGACAGTTGAGTAGGAAACATAGCGAATAGCATCGACGCCAGCCCACCGATGCCAAGCGCGACTGCAAAGGACTTGCGAATCAGAGGGCGAACCGCTGCGGTTCCTCCCGTGGCGATGCGACTCGACACGGAGGGCAGAGTCACTTGAATGATGGGATGAATGGCGACCATCGGCATGTAAAGCAGTGGAAGCGCCATGCCGGAAAGGCGCCCGTATGCTTTCACAGCCTCTTCCATGGTGAAACCGGCTAGGGCAAGCCGGCGCGGAATCATGGCGACGGAGGCTAAAGAAAGCAAGTTGTTCAGCAACCCCGAAGCGCTGACAGGCAATCCGAGGCGCAACAGTCGCTTGCTGACGGGAATATGATCGAACAAGTGAAAACGCACCGGAGGTTTGCGCTCCCAGGGAGCGGTCGACAAATCGGTGCTCCATCTGCCAGGATGTGATTTTTGTATTTGCCGGAGGGCCCAAATGAGGACAAAAAGTGAAAACAGCTCACCGACGGTGAGGCCGAGGACGATCGCACTCGCACCCCAAGCTGCACCGAACGGCATCAATAGGGCAACGAAGTAAAGTACGACCGGCGAGCGGACCACCGCCTCAACAGCGGATGAAGCCGCGATAGGGACCATTCGCTCTTTGCCTTGCAGTGCGCCGCGGTAGGAAGCGGCGAGTGAAGACGGTATGAGCAGGAGGCCGATGATCAACAAGGGAAGGCGGGTGCGAGGATCGGTGAGGACGGTGGTGGCGAGAAAATCGCTGCTGATGATGAGTCCAATCGCCACAATTACTGCGCTATACAAGGTGAGCGTGAGGCCGACGTGTTGATAGCGTGCAGCTTCATGGTCGCGCCCTCGACCACTCGCTTCAGCCGCCAGTCGGGCAATGGCAACCGGAAGACCTAACGTCGCTAAAGTCAGGGCGACTCGGTAGAGCGGAAGCGTCATTTGAAACAAGCCCAAAACTTCTTCGCCCGCGGAGCGAACCAAGAAAATGCGGTAAATCGTACCGACGGCGCGCGTGAACAGCCCGGACAAAAAAAGCGTGATCGCCCCAGCAATGAGAGGATGCCGTTTCCACCACATTGCCTACATCGCCTCCAGTCTGGATGCAGAGGCAGTGGCGGCATGGACACCGGATCCGGCAACAGGCCGCTCCGATCGGTGAGCTAGCCTCTGCCATAGAAATATAATCTCGAGTGGGACCAGCTAGAACATAAGAACACCCCGTCCGGCTCGCGGCACAGGACGGGGTGTTCCTTGGCTGACAAAATATAACGGCCCGATATAGACTGTTCTATGCTACATCAGAAGGAGCTTCCAACTCATTTACATGCAATTGACCGTCTGTCAACGTCATTTCGAAGTGGCGGTCGTTTTTGTCCGCACGAACGCGATTGTCCGCTCCACCGTTGCCTTGTCGCCAGAGAGCGAGGAGCGACATCGCAACGGCAAGGGGAGTCGTGCGGCCGAAATATTTCAGATACCATATATACGTTTCCCACGTGATCGCTGCAAGTTCCTTCACTAAGAAAAAGCTGCGACGATTACCACGCTCTTCGGTGAGAACAATCTGATCTCGCCAGGAAAACAGTTGAAAACGTCCCTTAGGACCTTCGTCCTCAATGAGCAACGTGCCTTCGGCAAGCGCTGCTTTGCCTTCGGCTCGAGAGAGCTGCTCCAACGTGCGCAAAGCGGCAGTTTTGGCAGCCCAATCCCGTTCGCCGGCGAGCTTTGTGAGCTCTTCCCAGTTGCAGCGCTGTACTTTGGCCAGCCACTCGGGGTCTACCTGAACCGCGCCGCCTTTAGCATTGGATTCGGCGTTGTCTGTGCGCGGCGAACCGTTTTCGGTTGTTGCATCTTTGCGATTTTTTCGGTCTTGCTCTTTTTCAGGCTGATTTTCCGTCAGTTTGTTGTCTGCGTTAGCCGTTGCGGGACTCCCTGCAGCACTGCTTTGCTCATTGGCACCTCGCTGATCTTGCGCACGGCTGCGTTCTCGGGCCATATGCGGCTTGGAGCCATTGCTCGCTGCGGCCGTTTCGGCAGGTGCCCCGACTGGTTCCAACACCGGTTCTTCTTGGGCAACCGTTGGCACACCCGTGCCCCGAACCGGTGCAGTGACGAGACCTGTTCCATATCGCGGACGTTTGGTTTGGGCTCCGTTTCGTCGGCCTCGACGTTGGTGCACATGTCGACCGTTGCGGAAGGAACCATTGCGCCACGAACCATCATCCGTACCCGGAACAGGGAAGAACGGCGGGTATTGTTCAGGAAGAGCATTCCCTTTCAGTTCGTTGCATGTGCGGTGTGCGAGCTCGATATTCGCGAGCGTGTCCGGCCCGCCTTGGCTGATGGGAATGACGTGATCCTGTGTTGCTTCTTCCAAGGAAGCGATCGGCCCGTGGCAAAGTCCGCATTGCAATTGGACGCCACGAACTTGAACCAGAAGGCGCTTTCGAGCTTCTCCGTGCGGAACCACGATGTGTCCGCTTGGGTGCTGCATTAAACAATTGAGTCTCAAGCCCTCGCGAACTTCTTCAAGTGTCAGCAGTCCCTCGACGAGATGCAGCGTCGAGTGAAACAGCAAAACGTGTGTATCCCACCAAGGGAGAGTGTTTTCGAGCGTACGGCGGTTTAGCGTCACCCAAGGTGATTGCAGGCGAGACTTGCCTGGAGGAAGGACTCCTTCGTGGATGCGGGCCAGGTAGCCGGTAATTGCATAACGTTCCGTTTTGGCTTCTCCGCCCGCCCATCCTTCTGTGCTATCGACTTCGCCCGTTGCGAGGACATCAGCGACCCAGGTCAGGGAGCCCGCTTCGTTGCGGAGGAAGATGGTATCCCCCTCGTTCAAGCCACGGTTCGAAGGCAAAGGGAGGAGACGTTGCTGCGGACCAATTGGCATCGAAGAGCGGAAGAACATTGTATCCAGTAGTACGTGAACGGTCATATAATGCCTCCCTAGACGGCTCAATTCCGTCCGACCGCTAGGACGGATCGGGCCGCACTGGCGCCGCCGGGCCACGGCGCGTACGCCTCCATTATAACGCAAATTGTGCATTCGTCCAGATGTTCCGACTCTAAACCGGAACATCGTGGGGGAGCCGATTGTTGCCATGTTCGCTTTCGCAAAACGAAAACCGCCCGAGAGAGGGGGCCTCTCTTTCCGGGCGGTTTCATTGCAAAACTGACCTTGTGCCGAGTGCTGATTAGCCGTTTTTATAGCGGCGAATCATGTCTTCGAGAGTCATCGGCTTGTAGTCATCAGCGTGGCCCGCACTGCCGAACTGGATCATCCGCTCTTTGCATACTTCGTAAACGGCTTTGCGTCCTTCGCTCAAATAGGAGCGCGGGTCGAACTCCGCGGGATTTTCGGCGAGCACCTGGCGCACTGCACCCGTGATTGCAAGGCGAGTGTCCGTATCAACGTTGATTTTGCGAACGCCGTTTTTGATGCCCTGCTGAATGGCTTCGATCGGTACTCCGTAGCTATGCTCGATCTTGCCTCCGTACTTATTGATACGCTCCACGAGCTCCGGCGGCACAGACGATGAACCGTGCATGACCAGCGGAATGCCGACGCGGCGCTTGATTTCGCTGATGAGATCGAGAGCGAGTTTGGGTTCGGCCTTGAATTTGTAGGCGCCGTGCGAAGTGCCGATGGCGACAGCCAAAGAGTCGCAGCCTACGCGTTCGACGAATTCTTCCGCCTGATCGGGATCCGTCAGTTGAACTTCGCCTACAACGTCCTCTTCGATGCCGCCAAGCGTGCCGAGTTCAGCCTCCACTGACACGCCAAATTCGTGGGCGTATTCGACGACTTGTCGCGACAAGGCGACGTTCTCTTCAAAGGGAAGATGGGAGCCGTCGATCATTACCGAAGTGAAGCCTAATTCAATGGCACGTTTGCAGCTTTCCAGGGAATTGCCGTGGTCCAAATGGAGCACGACCGGGATATCCGGATTTTCCTCGATGGCAGCTTGGACGAGGTGCTTGAGGTAGACGCCGTTGGTGTACTGGAGTGCTCCGCGGCTCGCCTGAAGAATCACCGGAGAGCGGACTTCACGGGCTGCCTGCATGATCGCCTGGATTTGCTCCATGTTGTTGACGTTGAAGGCAGGAACCCCGTAGCCTCCTTTTTCGGCTTCTTCGAGACACTGAACCATTGGGATAAGTGGCACTGCTTTTCCTCCGTTCCGCTGGTTTGCGTCACCAGCAAAAAAGTAAGTAATGTTGAATTGGCTGGTTGCGTTTACCCTTATTCCGCATCGATGGTTTAGACCCTGCTAGGAATTCAAAGTGTAAGGCCGATACGGGGCGGCTATTCCATGATTGTGGATAGGACAGCGAAGAGGGTGGAGACGGCGTGATGATCAAGCGGAGCTTTACCCATTTAGTTATAGAAGAAAAACCGCTTCGATGAGCGGTTTTTCCAAAGCTGGTGCCGAAGGGGGGATTCGAACCCCCACGGGCGTGCGCCCACTGCGCCCTGAACACAGCGTGTCTGCCAGTTCCACCACTTCGGCGTGCAATCAATTCACTTGACTCTGTTATCATACCACCTGATGGATGATACGTCAAGATCAAAGTCGCCCTCATCGCACGCACGAGTCTTCTTTATTCTCAGTATAACCCATCTGCGATCGGTCCAAAAAGATTGACTTACAACTCCCCCTAATGGATTGGCAATTTCCTGCCGAATTAATGGTATAACGTTCTTGTCGTGCCATATTCGTGCTCTGTGGTACAAATGTCCCTTGCGGGTCATCTTTTGACCCGTTATAATGAGGACGGTTCCTGAAAAGGAACAGCAGTTTCCGAATCATTATGCACTGCTTAAGTCGCACTTAAGTAGCGGTGAAGTCACTTAAGTCGCGCTTAAAGCGCGCGGCGCGACTAATGTGATTTGGCGAACATTGCACTTGCTCAAAAGATTCAAAAATGAAGCTTGACGCTGATTGGGTCAATGGTTACAATAAAAAAACGAGATACTAGAACGACTTTTCGCAACAGAAAATAGGTTTGGGCTCCGGATGATTGTTGCCGCAACCTCTCCAAAACTCGGGCGTTGACAACGAGATTCCCGCTATCTTGCTGGCCGGCATCGCGGCAAACGCTGAGTGCTGGTTGCTCTCGAAGTTGAGTATGTAACACTGAATCTTCATTTTATCTCCACCTTCAGCAATCGGGGCACACGGGCAGTTTCCATCGATTCGGTTCCCACAGACAAAAAGGCTGTATATCCGGGCGTCAAATGGGAATGCTGTAGAGAGTTCAGAAAGGAAGGGTCAAGAAATGCTGTTACGTAAAATGAGCAAGATAGCTCAGGTGCTGCAAAATGAAGGCGCAAGCATCGAATTCAAGAATCTGGCCAAGGTGCTGTGTGAAGTAATCGACGGTGCGAGCGTCTATGTGGTCAGCCGTCGTGGTAAAATTCTCGGTTACTCGCTCGTAGGCGATTTCGAAGAAACCGATTTCGACGCCGCATGGCTGCACACCGGCGAAATGCCGGAAGAACTGGCCACCTCGCTTCTGAAGGTCGGTGCGCCGTCAACCGGACGTGAAGCCGAAAAAATCCTCGGAGTTCCGAACGCCGGCATCTTCCCGATCGTCGGTTCGGGACGCCGTGTAGGAACGCTCTTGATTGTCGGTACCGAACTCGGCGATGATGAGCTCGTACTGGCTGAATTTGTTGCCACGACCGCCGGTATCATCATTGCTTACGCCATCGATGAGGAAGAAGAGGGCGAAGCCGAAGAAAAGCGTATGGCCCGGTCGGCGATTCGCAGCCTGTCGTATTCCGAGATTTTGGCGATGCAGCACATTTTCGATGAACTCGACGGCGATGAGGGTCTGCTGGTCGCATCCCGAGTTGCCGATCAGGCAGGCATTACCCGGTCGGTCATCGTCAATGCTCTGCGGAAGCTGGCATCGGCGAACGTCATCGAATCCCGCTCGTTGGGCATGAAGGGAACATACCTCCGCATTCTCAACCGGGAAATTCGCAACGAGTTGGAGCGTCAGCGCTACCCGTACTTGCGGAGCCCTGCTTTCAGCAAGCAGAGCGAGGCAAGCTCCAGCGACGTAGACGCCTAATTGGAAAGACACAAAACGGGAGTCATTACGTAAATCTGAGTCCAACAGGGCCGTCGAAGGGCGGCCCTTTTTTCCATGCAAGCGCAAACATGGGAGGGTTAGCGTGAGCGATCAATCCCAATTGCCCACCGAAACAACATCGACCCGTCAAGTCGAACCCGAGCTCGAAGGCAATCGAGCGAATCGAGCCGTTCTGGTCGGGGTCGACCGGTCAAACGGCGATTCATGGAGCGTCGAAGATTCACTCGCTGAGCTCGCTGAACTGATCGCGACCGCGGGCAGCCAAACTGTCGGAAAGGTCATTCAGCGACGCCGGAATCCTGATCCACGCACCTACGTAGGCACGGGGAAGGTTGAAGAAATTCAACGCATCATTGAAATGCAAGAAGCCGATTTGGTTGTCGCTGACGATGAATTGTCTCCCGCCCAGGTGCGGAATTTGGAAAAGGCACTCAATGTTCGAGTGATCGACCGCTCGCAAGTCATTCTCGACATCTTTGCGCAGCGGGCTCAAACCAATGAAGGCAAACTGCAGGTTGAACTGGCGCAGCTGCGCTATTTGCTGCCGCGGCTGACGGGCCGTGGGGCCGAAATGTCCCGGCTGGCGGGCGGCATCGGAACGCGTGGGCCGGGCGAAACGCAGTTGGAAACGGATCGACGGCGTATCCGGGAGCGAATTGCCAGCTTGCGTCGCCGCCTGGAACGTGTGCGCGCCAACCGAGATTTGCAGCGACAACTGCGGCAAAAATCCGAGAAGCCGATTGCAGCTCTGGTCGGCTACACGAACGCCGGCAAATCAACGCTTTTGAAGGCGCTGACGGGCGCAGACACGTACATTGAAGATCAGTTGTTTGCGACGCTGGATCCCACAACACGAACGCTCGATCCGAAATACGGCGCTTCATTTTTTGTGGTCGATACGGTCGGTTTTATCAACAAATTGCCCCACGAGCTCATCGCCGCGTTTCGGGCCACTCTAGAAGAAGTCGTCGTGGCCGATGTACTCATTCACGTCATTGACGCATCGTTTCCTGGGTGGGAAGCTCAAGCGGAAACGGTCCGCACCGTGCTGAAAGATTTAGGCGTCGATCAATATCCAATGGTTACGGCTTTTAACAAGGTCGACCGTCTGGAAGGCGGGGCGGCATCGCTTGCAGGACCGCTGCGCCGCACGCCTCACAGTGTTGCCATTTCGGCACTGACCGGTGAAGGACTGGACGCGCTCGTTAAGAAAGTGGAGGCGGTCATTCCGGATCCGTGGATTACGTGTGATCTTGTCGTGCCCTACACTGACGGACGTACGATCGACTGGCTGCACCGAAATGGAAAAGTCCATGCCATCGAATATTCGGGTGACAGTGTTTCGATGCGGGTTGAGTTGCCGCGCAGCCTGGCAGAGCGGGTGAAAAGCTATCGTTTGACATAAATTCGATCCCCCGAATTCCAACGATTGATGTAGAATAGAACGTGTCGTGCAGGAGCCATGACCTTGAGCAATAGGGGGTAGGGCTTTGCAGTGGTTTCGACGCATTGGCGACGTATTTGATGCATTTTTCCGGAAGCTCAAGGGCCAGAAATTTCTCTGCGATACATGCAAGTATGATTACGGGAATGCGTGTTGGCGTCCGGAACGTCCGAATGCTACAAGCTGCCCCGATTACCAAAGGCGAAAATAAGCAAGGCTTGTCCGAGTCATGCTAACCAATAACCCAAACGCGGTCGGTGGAAGTCAATACGGACAAGTGCGTCCGCAGAGGCTGGGATCCGCTTTTATGCAGCGGAAAGGAGTGAAGCTCGGTGGCAAAGCAGGAACAGCCGTTTTATTATGGTGGTCAGGCTGTGATAGAGGGCGTGATGATGCGAGGCCGTCACACCATGGCCACGTCAGTCCGGAAGCAAGACGGCTCGATCGTGATGCGTGAAGTGCCGATCGGTTCAATCACTCGCCGCTATCCAATTTTAAAGCTTCCTTTTATAAGAGGGACCGTGGCGTTGATTGAAGCGATGGTTTTGGGAATGAAATCCCTCACCTATTCGGCACAGCAATTCGCCGACGAAGAAGAGGAAGAGCTCGGAACGAAAGAACTGGTTTTCTCGGCGCTGTTTGCCATCACTTTGACGATTTTGCTGTTCATTGTGCTGCCTGCCTTTTTGATCACCACCTTCGTGCAACCGCATTTCGAAAACCCCTTGGTGATCAACTTTGCTGAAGGAATCATCAAGATGACGTTTTTCCTCGCCTACATTTGGGGCATTTCGTTTATGAAAGACATCCGCCGTGTTTTTGAATATCACGGTGCGGAGCACAAAGCCATCAACTGCTATGAGGCGGGCGACGAATTGACGGTTGAAAACGTCCAACGCCACACCCGGTTTCATAAACGCTGCGGTACGAGCTTTATCGTCTTCGTGCTTCTGATCGGCATCGTCGTCTTTGCATTTTTCGGCAAGCCTCCGTTCCCGTTGCGGGCGCTGTATCAAATTGCGATTTTGCCGATTGTGGCAGGCATTTCCTACGAGATTATTCGCATGGCCGGCCGAGAAGGAGCACCTCGTATTTTTGACTGGTTGTCGAGGCCTGGCATTTGGACGCAGATGATTACAACCAAAGAGCCGGACGATTCACAGGTCGAAGTGGCTATTCATTCGTTGAATGCGGTCATTGCTCGAGATCGTGAAGCAGAGGCCGCGATCGCCAGGCTGGACGATCAGCGGCGCAAAGGAGTGGCAGATTTTGCTGGATAAGCTTGGTGAGGTCGAGAAACGTTACAACGAATTAAATGATCGCCTTGCGAATCCAGATTCCTTCAGTGACGCACGTGAATATCAAGCGGTGGCCAAGGAACACGCGGCTCTGGCTGAAATTGTCAGCGTGTATCATCAGTATCAGGAAGTTAAAAAGCAGTTGGCCGATGCCGAAGCGCTGCTGCACGATTCAGAACCTGAGATCCGGGAGCTGGCTGAACTCGAAGCCGAGGCATTGCGCGAGCGCGAAAACGAGTTGGAAAAGCAGCTGCGGCAGCTTCTCCTGCCCAAAGATCCCAGCGATTCCAAGAATGTCATCGTGGAAATTCGCGCCGGTACCGGAGGCGACGAGGCTGCGCTGTTTGCCGGCGACCTCTTTCGGATGTACAGCCGGTACGCTGAGGACAAGCGTTGGAAGGTGGAGCTGCTGAGCAGCCACCAAACGGAGCTCGGCGGCTTTAAAGAGGTCATATTCGAAGTTCAGGGCGAAGACGTTTACCGTCGCTTGAAATATGAAAGCGGCGTTCACCGCGTCCAGCGCGTGCCGGAAACCGAAGCGGGCGGACGCATTCATACATCGACGGCAACGGTCGCTGTGTTGCCGGAAGCCGAAGAGATCGAAGTCGAAATCGATCCGAACGACTTGCGCATCGACGTCTTTCGTTCCAGCGGGCCTGGCGGGCAAAGCGTGAATACAACCGATTCCGCCGTGCGGATCACCCACTTGCCGACGGGTTTGGTGGTTACTTGCCAAGACGAGAAGTCGCAGCACAAAAATCGCGCGAAGGCGATGCGCATTTTACGGGCACGGCTTCTCGACAAACTCGAGCAGGAACGGGCGGCGGAACGTGCGGACGTGCGCCGCAGCCAAGTCGGCACGGGGGACCGCAGTGAGCGCATTCGTACGTACAACTTCCCTCAAGGGCGCTGCACTGATCACCGTATCGGGCTTACTTTGTACAAGCTCGATGCGATTATGATGGGGGAGCTCGACGAAATTATCGACGCTTTGCTCGCCAAAGAGCAAGAGGAACGTCTGAAGGAAATGGGTGCATAAGGACGATTCGGATTGCGGAAACAGCATACGGTTTTGGAATTGATTGAGTTGGCCGCCGGCTACTTGGCAGGTCGGGGCATTGATTCGGCGCGTCTTGATGCTGAAGTGTTGTTGGGGCACACGCTCGGTCTGGATCGCGTGGGATTGTACGTCAACTTCGATCGACCTTTGGAAACACACGAGGTCGACGCGTACCGGCGCGTCATCGCTGAACGCGGACAACGCAAACCCGTCGCACAAATTACGGGTGTACGTGAGTTTTATTCGTACGAGCTGACGGTGACGCCTGATGTACTCATTCCCCGCCCGGAAACGGAACTGCTCGTCGAAACCGTGCTCGCGTACGTGAAACATTTGCAAGCCCGGCGTCCGGGTCATGTTCCACGCATTGTCGACGTCGGCACGGGATCCGGCGCAATCGCGGTCGTACTTGCCGCGGAATTGCCGGAAGCCGATGTATGGGCCATTGACTGTTCGCCCGACGCGTTGCGGGTCGCTCAGCAAAACGCGGCGCGTTTAGGTGTCAGCGATCGGGTGACGTTCCGCCAGGGGCAATGGCTGCAGCCCGTAGCCACAGAGAAACCATTCGACGTGGTTGTCTCGAATCCGCCGTATATTCCGTCGGCGCAGATCGAGCAGCTCATGCCGGAAGTCCGGTTGTTTGAACCGCGTCTTGCGCTCGATGGCGGGGTCGATGGACTCGACTCCTATCGGGAACTGCTGCCCGCGGCGCGGCACGTCGTCGGACCGGGTGGTATGGTCGCGGTCGAAGTCGGTGACGGTCAGGCGGAGCAAGTCGCTGCCATCGGACGGAAGGCCGGATGGAGTAAATACGTCGTTCACAACGATTTAGCCGGGAAAGGACGTGTGGTTGCCTTTACATAAGCTGCAGCCACATCGCGTGCTCGGAGTGAGGCGTCGTGACACAGATTTGGCATGTCGATCCACAGGTCCCGCAGCCGGATGCACTTCAACCGGCTGCTGAAACGTTGCGGCGTGGGGGGCTTGTCGCATTTCCCACGGAAACCGTATACGGGCTCGGTGCCGATGGTTTGCAGCCTGCAGCAGTCCGTCGCATTTTTGGGGCAAAGGGGCGGCCGTCGGACAATCCGCTCATTCTCCACGTTGCATCTCTTGAACAGGCAAAGGCGCTGATGGGTTCCGAAACTCCTTTTGAGCTGGTGCAGCGCCTTGCCAAAGCGTTTTGGCCAGGTCCGTTGACGTTGATCGTTCCCAAAGCGGGCCACATACCGGACGAAGTGACAGCCGGACTCGACACGGTTGCTGTCCGGGTGCCGGTTCATCCTGTTGCACGCCGTTTGATCGAGCTGGCCGACCGTCCCATCGCAGCGCCCAGTGCCAATCGTTCGGGACGCCCGAGTCCTACGTTGGCCAACCACGTGTTGGCGGATCTCGACGGCCGAATTGACGGCATTGTCGACGGTGGGCCGTGCGGCGTCGGCTTGGAATCCACGGTGCTCGATATTACCGGACCGGTTCCGCTGATCTTGCGCCCCGGCGGGATCACCCAAGAGGCGTTGTCCGATGCTTTGCAGATGCCGGTGGAAATCGATCCGCGCGCTTTCGGGCATCACCACGCCGCGGCGGATGCCGGGCCGGTGCGGTCTCCGGGCATGAAATACCGCCATTATGCACCGTCGACCCCGCTGCTGCTGTGTGAATATGACGGGGAACCCATGGCGGCTCGAATCAAACAGGCGGCTCAGTCGCTGCGGGAGGCCAATCCGGGAAGCCGTATCGGCCTTTTCGTGACAGACGAGACGGCCGAAATGCTGGGCGACGGTCATGGATTTGTCGTCAGCCGCATGGGACCTCGCCGTCATCCCGAATACATAGCCGCCCGTTTGTTCGAAAATTTGCGCGCTCTGGACGACGCCGGGCTGGACTGGGTCGTCGTCGAAGGAATTCGGCCGGAAGGTTTGGGGTTGGCGGTCATGAATCGACTGCGGCGCGCGGCAACGGTCGTTGCACCAAGCGCGACGCATTCCCGCAACTCGTGACGCCGCCGGTTGGCACCTGGCTCATGACGACGCCGCCGGCCGGTTTTCACGACCGCGTTTGGCCAGCTTGGCCTCCCGTTTTTGCGTTTTGATGAACGTCATCTCAGCCCCAACGTAATCACATTCGAGACAACGGACATCGATATCCAGCCTGCCATCGGGCCGCAGCGGGCTTTCGAGTTCATGGGCTTCATAAACGACGCGCCCAGTATGCGGATCGAGCTGCACCTCTTGCACGAACTTGTAGATCAAGGCAAACCGGGTGCGGTTGGTTTGGCATATAGGGCACAAGTAGGCGTCTGCCACGGGCTTCACCTCTACTCCAAAGCGTATCACTTCCTCGGCTTCCATATACATGGGAGAGCACCAAGTGCCTCAAGTGTTCTGGCTTGAGACGGGGGGGCTTGCGTTGGGGCTGTTTGAACTCTTTGCGCTGGCTGTGGCACTCGGCGTCGATGCGCTCTCGGTTTCCGTCGGTTTAGGCGTCGGTGGTCCGTCACGGCGTCGGATCGTCCAAATCGGTGCGGTGTTTGCGGTTGCCAGTGCCGCCCTCGTGACGGGCGGCTATTTGCTCGCTCGCATGTTCCACGGCGCATTTGTTTGGTTGGCCATGTTGGCGGACAAAGTCAACTTTTCGATGCAAGGGGTTTCTCCCGAAGTATTGAGCGAACAGCTGCACGTATTGCTCTCCTTGCTTGGGGCCACTATTTTAGCGGGAATCGGTTTGCACTGGATGTGGATGTGGTGGCGAGGCGGTGAGCCGTGGACGCTGCAGCAGCCTATGTCCGTGCGAGGAGTGTGGGGATTGATTTCATTGGCGATGCTCGTCAGTATCGACACATTGACGGCGGGCATCGGGCTGGGCATGTTAAGGCATGGTGAGGCGATGGAAGCCGCTTTGGTCGTCGGAGCGGTCAACGGCGGCATGTGTATGACCGGCTTAGGCTTGGGGCGCACGCTGGATCGCCATGTCCGAGGAAGGCTGCATCCAGTCGGTGGAATGCTGCTCATCGCAGTTGCACTGCGCTTTTTGTACGCGTTGTTTTAATGGCAAACGGAGGGTTTGGAGCGCTTCTGTGGAAATGATACTCGGGAGCTGATGTTGGTGAACCGACCGGCCAAAATTTTATTTGTTTGTACCGGAAATACATGCCGCAGCCCAATGGCTGAGTCGATCTTCAACTCCTTGTTGGAAGAGCATGGTCTTGCGGCCGAGTTTCGGGGGGCATCCGCGGGAACGGCCGCTGCGCCGGGATCGCCTGCGGCTCAACATGCCGTCGAAACCATGGCGGCTGATGGGCTCAATCTCGAAGATCATCAGTCGACGCCCGTGACGGAAGAAATCGTCGCAGAGGCGGCTCTCATACTGACGATGACACAAGGTCATAAATCCGAAATGATCCGGCGTTTTCCCGAGGCCGCCGGCCGGGTGTATACGTTGGGCGAATACGCGGGTGAACCGTTTGGCGCCGATTGGGAAGTTGCCGACCCGATAGGCGGCGATCGGCAAGTATATGAGGCGTGCAGCCGTGATTTGCGCTCGGCTCTTGTGCAAGTTGTAGATCGCCTCAAAAAGGACGGATTGAATTGAGCGAACGTGATGCACGAAACAATGGGACCAAAATGAAAATTGCCTTTGGTTGTGATCATGCCGGCGTTGAATTAAGAGAAGCGGTCGCGGCGGCGGTGCAAGCACTTGGTCATGAGTTCGTCGATTTTGGAACGTACTCGCGTGAATCCGTGGACTATCCCGATTTTGCCGAAAAGGTTGCCGAGGCGGTGCAATCCGGCGAATGCAGCTTCGGTATTTTGGTCTGCGGAACGGGTGTCGGTATTTCCATTTCCGCGAACAAAGTCCCCGGCATTCGGGCGGCACTGTGCGCCAACGAATACATGGCCCGCATGAGCCGCCTGCACAACGACGCCAATGTGCTTGCACTCGGTGCTCGAGTGATCGGACCCGGCTTGGCGCAAGAAATCGTTACGACGTTTCTGGAGACGGCATTTGAAGGCGGTCGCCATCAGCGGCGGATCGAAAAAATATCGGCACTCGAAAATTCCAACTAGGCGGATGAACGCGCCTCTACGGCCAATTTCCAGCATGGCTTGACCCTGTATATCGGCTCCTTTAAGCTATGAGTGGCTGCTTTTCTTAAAAATCGCCGCGGTGTGAGCCGCAAATTTCGCTTAATTTTTCGGATCTTTTCCCGCAAACGAAGTTCATTGTATTGGTTTAACATTGGAAAGGCGGGGAGAACGTGGGCAATTTTATTGTTGCAGGCGCTATTGCGGTACTCATCACGTTTCTTCTGACGCCAATTGCGCGCGCCGCTGCCATTCGTTTCGGCTTGATCGATGAACCCGGCGAGCGGCGTATCAACACGCGCCCTGTTCCCTCCGGCGGTGGATTGGCCATCTTTGCTGCGTTTTGGGCGACTGTGCTGATTGCCGGTGTTTGGGAATCTGAGTTGTGGGCTTGGCTCATTGCGTCAATGGTCATCGTCATCGTCGGCATGATTGACGACCGCTTTTCACTGCGTCCCGGCTGGAAATTGATCGGCCAAATTGCTGCGGCCGTTGTTTTCGTCAGTTTCGGTCCGCGCATCGAATTTTTGACGAATCCGTTCGGTGGCATGATTTATTTGGCGTACTGGGGTGTTCCGCTGTCCATCCTTTGGCTTGTCGCAGTGGCCAATGTCGTCAATTTCATCGACGGGCTCGATGGTCTGGCAGCCGGCATTGCCGGCATCGCATGCATTACGCTTACGCTCATCGCCTTGCAAAGCGGTCAGCCGTTTGCGGCGGTTCTGGCTTTTATTCTCGGCGGGACGGCCTTTGGCTTCTTACCGCATAATTTCAATCCCGCCCGCATATTTATGGGTGATTCGGGTTCCCTGTTTCTCGGCTTTATGTTAGGAGCCATCTCGATTGAAGGTGCGCTGAAGGGCGCGACGGCAATTGCTTTGACGATTCCCGTGCTCGTGTTGGGCGTGCCGATGTTCGATGCGGTTTTTGCGATTGTACGCCGCTACGCTTCGGGGCGCCCCGTGTACGAGGCTGACCAAGGCCATGTACACCACCGGCTTTTGGCACTCGGTTTCAGCCACAAACAAGCGGTGCTGACGTTGTATGCGCTCGGCTGCTGTTCGGGCGGAGTGGCCATCTTGCTGCTCGGGCTGCCGACGCTACAAGCAACCGGTGTATTTGTAGCCATCGCTCTCAGCGCTTTTGTTGTCGGCAGGCAAATGGGGTTGACGCAGTTGAACCCGTTGCCGAAAGGGTCAAAGGGGCATTTTCAATTTTAAACTAAGCATTGAAATTCATTCCCCGATGTACTATAATCGGAGCCGTTGACCTGGGAGTGCCACTGTGAACAGACTGCGGGAGTACACCGAATACGGCACCATAGGGATCGCTTGGGTTGCTGGCACGGTCGTCTATATTTACATATTCAAATGGGCCGGCCAGTGGCTCGACCAGCGGTTAGGCACTGAGCCGATGTTCTTCGTGCTTGGTTTAATCGCCGCCGTTGGTTTAAGCTTTTGGTGGCTCGTCGACCGCTTGTTGCGAATTGAAAGCAGCCGTCGCGCTGCAAAACGCAGTCAAGCGGAAGGAGCCGACAACGCCCAAGATCGTGAAAGGGATAACAATCCCCGGGCGAGAAAAGAGTGAAAGCTCGCTTGTATGTATATATATAGCAGACTGCTCTCGTGGGTCAGTGCATGTGGTGTCGTCTTGGCAGGTCTGCTGTGGGCGATTGGACAATCCGGGGCGGCGCTCGGTACGCTGGCTGCTACGCCCGTAGCGGTTTTCAACCACTGGTTTCTCGCCAAAATTTTGGCGGAGCCGGATGTTGAAACAAAGCATGTCGTCGTCCGTGCGTTGATTCGGACAGTCATCGCCTGTACGGCATTGCTGATCGGTGCGCAGTTCGGTGTGGATGTCATGCTCGGTGTCTTATTGGGCCTGAATATCGAGGTTCTGACCTACTTCGGGGAAGCCCTTTGGGCGATCTTGCGACGAGGGAGTGCATAGAGCCGATGGATCAGATGAATGAAGTCCTTCCCGGACTTATTCGCAAAGTTGTATTTCATATTGGGCCCATTCCGGTGACCAGCACAGTGGTGAATACTTGGGTCGTTATGCTGGTCCTTTTTTTGCTCGTTTTTCTGATTCGCCGCCGTGGATTCGAATATAAACCGAATACCTCGGTCCAGGCGATTGTGGAAGTCATCGTCACCTTCTTCTATTCGATGATTGAGCAGGGTTGGGGACCAGCCGGGCGCAAATACATGCCGCTTGTCGGTTCGTTCTTTACCGCAATCTTCTTCTTGAACATGTCTTGGTTTATACCCGGTTTCACTTCCCCGACAACGGACCTCATGATGACAGCCGCCTTAGCGGTCGTGGCGATCGTTCTCGTTCACGCCATGGGGATCCGGAAGAAAGGGTTCGGCGGTTATGTGCGCCACTACATCACTCCCACGCCCATCATGTTGCCGATGAATATCCTCGAAGAAATCATCAAACCGTTTTCGCTTGCCATTCGTCTTTTCGGCAACATGTTCGGGGAAAGCATGGTCGCCTCAATTATGTTTTTGCTAGTGCCTTTGCTCGTTCCAGTTCCCGTTATGATGCTCGGATTGCTGCTCGGTACCGTGCAAGCGTTTGTATTTAGCATCCTTGTCGTCACCTACTTGGCTACCATGGTCGAAGGCCACTAAGGCATGGGCTCATCCAATCGGCCTGTCTTGAAAACGGAACGAGCATTGTTGTATTATGCCAGGTCGTAGTGTTTTTGGGTGACGCTGGCTGCAGGTTTTCAGTCGAAAGGGGGGACGAGTACAATGAGTGTAGCTCTTGCTACTGCTTTGGCCATTTTGATTCCGGCAGCCGTTTCTGCCATTTCTCAAGCGTGGGCAACCTCGTCGGCAATGCACGCCATGAGCCGTCAGCCGGAAGCGGCGGACGCCATGCGAGGTGTTCTGTTGATTGCTCTCGCATTTATGGAAGCATTGACGCTGTTTGCCTTCGTTATCGCCATCGTTATGTCAGGCAAGGTATGAGCAACGAACGAGGTGGACAGCTCGGAGGGGTTCTCTTTGCAGGCCCCTCCGTCTATCCTTCCTGTTTTCCCGGCGTCGCAATTCACAAGGAAACGGCGTCGGGCATTAGTGTGTGACGAGGATGAACGCCGGAACGAGGTTAATACTCTCGGCCTCATCCGGATTGCAGGGGAGGACCGCGGCGATGGATATAGGTTTGGTTCCTTTGGCTCCAAATCCGCTGTCAATTGATATTTGGACCTTTGTTTTTAGCGCTTTGAACGTCCTTGTCATTGTGCTGGTTCTTTATAAGTTTCTTTTCAAGCCCATCGGCAACATCATCGAAGAGCGACAGGCCTTCGTAGAAAACTCCCTCGCCGAAGCGAAAGCGCAGCGTGAGGAAGCGGAACGGATGCTGGCCGAATACAGCGAACAGCTGAAACACGCTAAAGACGAAGCGCGGCAAATCGTGCAAACCGCAACGCAGGAAGCGGAGGCATACAGCAGCCGCCGGCGGGCCGAAGCGGAACAAGAGGCTGAGCGCATGATCGAGCGTGCCAAGAATGAAATCGAGACGGAACGGCTCAAAGCGCTCGCATCCATCCGCGATGAGGTGGCGACGCTGACCATTCAAGCGGCGGAACGTGTCATCCGTCGTGAAATTCGTGCCGACGATCATAGCCGCATGGTCCACGAAATGCTGCAAAGCGTTGAAGAACGGCAGGCGAAAGAGGGCGGATTACAGTGAGGGCGACGAGCAAACTAGCCCGTCGATACGCTCAGGCCCTTGGAATGCTTGCGAATGAAAGGGGCCTGCTGGAGCGGGTCGAACAAGATCTGGAATCGATTCGAGCCATCCTTGAAGGCGAGACCGATTTTCCCAAAGTTTTCATGGACCCGCGGGTTCCTTCCATCCAAAAGCGCAAGCTGGTGCAGAAGCTCTTCGATGGACGTCTGGCAAAGGAAACTCTAAACTTTTTGTATTTATTGATTCGCAAGCGGCGCGAGACGTATCTTCCGGAAATTATTGATGCGTATGTCGCGTATGCGAATCAACTGCGCGGAATTCTCGATGTAGAAGTAATTAGTGCCCAAGAGTTGGACGACACGCTTTCCGCAAGTCTGCGCCAGCGACTGAGCGCGGTGTTGGGCACCGAAGTTCGACTGCGGACATCGATCGATTCGAACCTCCTTGGCGGCGTGCAGGTGCGTGTGGGCGATCTTCTCATCGACGGCAGCGCAGCCTCACGGCTGGCACGCTTAGAGCGGACTCTAAAGGCGGCGCAACTCAATTAGATGATGAGGTGAGCAGGAATGGCGATTCGGCCGGACGAGATCAGCGCCATTTTAAAAGAGCAGATTCAAAGTTTTGAAGCCGACATCGAGGTCGATAACGTTGGTACCGTCATTATGGTTGGCGACGGCATTGCCCGTGTCTACGGCTTGGAAGATGCAATGGCGGGTGAGCTTCTCGAGTTCCCCGGTGGCATTTACGGGATGGCCCTCAACCTTGAAGAGGACAACATCGGTGCGGTTATCCTCGGTCCATATAACCAAATTCGCGAAGGCGACGTGGTAAAGCGCACGGGGCGCATTATGCAGATCCCTGTGGGAGAGGCCATGATCGGTCGGGTCGTCAATCCGTTGGGACAGCCGATAGACGGGAAAGGACCTATCGAGACGAAAGAGTTTATGCCGATTGAACGCAAGGCACCCGGTGTCGTCGAGCGCAAAAACGTGCACGAACCGCTGCAGACCGGGATCAAGGCGATCGACGCGATGATTCCGATCGGGCGTGGACAGCGCGAATTGATCATTGGCGACCGCCAGACCGGTAAGACATCCGTCGCCATCGATACAATCATCAACCAAAAAGGCCAGGACGTCATTTGTATTTATGTTGCCATCGGACAAAAGGCCTCAACCGTCGCTGCAATCGTGAAAGCTCTCGAAGACGCCGGCGCGATGGAATACTCCATCGTCGTTTCGGCAACCGCATCCGATCCGGCTCCGCTTCTGTACATCGCACCATACGCGGGCTGCGCTATCGGCGAATACTTTACTTACAAGGGCGGCCACGTCCTGTGCGTCTATGACGACTTGTCCAAGCATGCAGCCGCTTACCGTGAGTTGTCGCTTTTGCTTCGCCGTCCGCCGGGTCGTGAAGCTTATCCCGGTGACGTCTTCTACCTCCACTCCCGTCTCCTCGAAAGAGCGGTCAAACTCAACGATGCGAACGGTGCCGGTTCTCTCACGGCTTTGCCGATCATCGAGACGCAGGCAGGCGACGTTTCTGCGTACATCCCGACAAACGTCATCTCCATTACGGACGGACAAATTTTCCTTGAATCCGATTTGTTCTATGCGGGTGTGCGACCGGCCATCAACGTCGGTATTTCGGTATCGCGTGTCGGTGGCGACGCCCAAATCAAAGCGATGAAGCAGGTCGCAGGCAGCTTGCGTTTGGACTTGTCGCAGTATCGCGAGTTGGCGGCATTCGCCCAGTTCGGCTCCGATCTCGATCGCGCAACACAGGCACGGCTGGCACGCGGCGAACGCCTGGTCGAGATCTTGAAACAGGATGAACGCAATCCGATGCCGGTCACCGAACAGGTTGCCGTATTGTACGCCGCGGTCAACGGACATCTCGACAAGATTCCTACGGCTCGGGTACGTGAGTTCGAACGGCAGTTCCTGAACTACCTGCGCACTGAAAAGGCCGACATTCTCAATGACATCGGCGAAAAGAAGGCACTCGACGACGACTTGAGAAACCGGTTGGACAACGCCATCGGCGAATTCATGGCACGGTTCACCGAAGAGTAGGGGGGGAGCCGGTGTGGGTCAGTCCATGCGCGATATTAAGCGCAGGATTCGCAGTGTAAAAAATACGCAGCAGATTACCAAAGCTATGGAGATGGTGGCTGCTGCCAAACTGCGCCGCGTACAGGGGCAAGTATTAGCCGGTCGTCCCTTCGCCGAAAAGCTGCAAGAGGCGCTCGGACGCCTGCTCAGCTCAGCTGCCGCAGCGAAACGGCGCGTCGAACATCCTCTGCTCGCCGCACGACCGGTCAACAAGGTTTGCTACGTGGTCATTGCCGCCGACAGGGGTTTGGCAGGCGGCTATAATGCGAACTTGATTCGCAAAGCGACGGAAACGCTGTCCGCAGAAGAACGTGAATATGAGCTGATTGTGGTGGGGCGGCGGGTACGTGACTTTTTCGCGAAACGCAATTACCCCATCTATGATGAATACACGCAAATCGGCGACGAAATCGATTTTGCCGAAGCCAAGGAGCTTGCTCGCCGTCTCATGGATGCTTTCAAAGAAGGCGAGTTCGACGAAATTTACTTGGTTTACAGCGCTTTCGTCAACGTAAGCGTGCATCGACCTACGGTGACGCGCCTCTTGCCGCTTGCCCGGCCGGAAGCATCCGCCGATTCGGATGCCGCCAAGCCGAACGCCGCCGAATCCGGCGAGAGCGAAGAAATGGAGTACATCTACGAGCCGAATGCGTCAACGCTGCTGGGGATCTTGCTGCCGAGATTCGTGGAAACGCTGGTGTATCGAGCCCTAATGGAAGCCAAAGCAAGCGAGCACGGCGCACGTATGGTGGCGATGCGCAATGCGAGCGACAATGCTGAGGAATTGATTGAAGGCTTGACGCTTTCGTTCAACCGGGCACGTCAGGCGAGCATTACAACAGAGTTGGCCGAAATCGTTGGGGGCGCAAACGCTCTAATCAGCGGTTAGGTTTTTTCGGAGGGATCGAGATGAGCAAGAACGGAAAGGCCGGGGGACGCGTCCTTCAGGTGTTGGGACCGGTCGTCGACGTGGAGTTCCCGCCGGGGGAACTCCCCGAATTGTACAACGCCGTCAAGATTCAGGCGGAGACCGATGGCGGGATGTCGATCGATCTGACGCTTGAAGTCGCGCAGCACTTGGGAAACAATGCGGTCCGCTGCATCGCGATGGACTCCACGGACGGCCTCAAGCGGGGCATGCCGGTGCATGACACGGGAGGCCCCATTACCGTGCCGGTAGGCAGAAAGGTTCTTGGGCGGATTTTCAACGTCCTCGGCGAGCCGATTGATGGCAAAGAGCCGCCGGATACCGACGAACGTTTGCCGATCCATCGCCCTGCGCCGGCAGTGCAAGATGTCCAGCCGGCTACTGAAATGCTGGAGACCGGCATCAAAGTCGTCGACTTGCTGGCTCCGTATGCACGCGGCGGTAAGATCGGTCTCTTTGGCGGTGCAGGTGTCGGCAAGACGGTACTGATTATGGAGCTCATCCGCAACATCGCGTACGAACACGGTGGTTTCTCGGTCTTCGCCGGTGTCGGTGAACGTACCCGTGAAGGTACGGCGTTGTATCAGGAGATGACCGAATCCGGCGTCGTCGATAAGACGGCGATGGTCTTCGGGCAGATGAATGAGCCGCCGGGTGCCCGTCTGCGTGTTGCACTGACCGGCCTCACGATGGCGGAACATTTCCGCGATGTAGAAGGTCAGGACGTCCTGTTGTTCATCGACAACATCTTCCGCTTTACTCAGGCCGGTTCCGAAGTGTCGGCACTTCTGGGCCGCATGCCGTCCGCGGTAGGTTACCAGCCGACGTTGGCAACGGAAATGGGTCAGCTGCAGGAACGCATTACAACGACCCGCAACGGATCGATTACGTCGATTCAGGCCATTTACGTGCCGGCTGACGACTACACGGACCCGGCTCCGGCCACGACATTCGCTCACTTGGATGCGACGACCAACTTGGAACGCAGCATTGCCGACAAAGGCATCTACCCGGCAGTCGATCCGTTGGCGTCGACGTCACGCATTCTCACCCCGCAGATTGTCGGGGAGGAGCACTATAATGTCGCACGTGGCGTACAGCAGGTGCTGCAACGGTACAAGGACCTGCAAGACATCATCGCCATCCTCGGTATGGACGAATTGTCCGACGAAGACAAGCTGATCGTCAGCCGAGCTCGCAAGATCGAACGCTTCTTGTCACAGCCGTTCTTCGTCGCGGAAGTGTTTACCAACATTCCGGGCAAGTACGTCCCGGTGGCCGAGACGGTACGAGGCTTCAAGGCAATTTTGGAAGGCGAACTCGACCATATTCCCGAAGCCGCTTTCTACATGGTCGGTACGCTTGACGATGTATTCGAAAAGGCCCGCAAGTTGGAGCAGGAGGCGGCTTCCTAAAATGGCGGCCCGCAAAGTCTATCTTGAGGTCGTTACGCCAGAGCGCACGGTGCTCCAAGAAGAAGCCGAATCCGTCATCGTCCCTGGGATGCAAGGCTATATCGGCATCCAGTATAACCACGCTCCCATGGTTGTAGGTTTGCGGCCTGGAGTTCTGCTGTATGGCGACATCGACAAGGAAAAGGCGCGTGTTGCGGTTTCCGGCGGTTTCGCCGAAGTTTCGAACAATCGCATCACGGTGCTGGCGGATGCCGCCGAACGTGCCGACGAAATTGACGTCGAGCGGGCCCGCGCGGCTCGTGAAAGGGCCGAGAGGCGACTCCGTGACTACTCCAGCAAGATCGACCACGTCCGAGCGGAACTCGCGCTGCACCGTTCTCTCGCACGGCTGCAGGCCGCCGGCGTTCGAACGAGGAAGTAGTCGCTCTCCCCGTCGAAAGTCAAGAGTCGACAGTCAAAGGGCTACCCTATCGGGTAGCCCTTTTTGTTCGGGCAATTCGGCGGCATTCCATCACTTCCCGCGCGTACATGTTTTCACTGCTCAGCGGCGTGTTCGTAT
The DNA here is from genome assembly GCA_937983075.1 of uncultured bacterium. GTDB lineage: Bacteria > Bacillota > Limnochordia > DTU080 > JAAYLA01 > CALKAQ01. The sequence goes on from CALKAQ010000117.1 coordinate 35,882, forward strand.
TCGCTGATGCTGTTGTCGACGACTTCGACAAGTCGACTGACGCCTTCTGCCAGCTCCTGATCCTCCAGCGTGAAGGTGAGCCGCAGAGAGCCTGCACCGGCGGACCCGAATGCTGATCCGGGTACGACGGCTACACCGTGCTCGAGCAGCAGCCGGACGACGGCACGGTCGTCGACGCCCCGGGGCAAGTTCGGGTAGAGATAAAAGCTGCCTTGAGCGTTTTCCACCGACAGCTTTTGCGATGTGGAGAGGATTTGAAAAGCCAAGTCCCGTTTTCTCCGCAGGGCTTGCAGCAATCCGGGTACATATTGGTCTTTGACTTGGAGTGCTGCCAAAGCGGCTTCTTGGATAAACGTAGGCACGTTGGTACAACTGTTTTGTACAAGTATGTCGAAATTTTGCGCCAAATGAGCCGGTGCAGTCAACCAGCCGATGCGAAAGCCGGTCATTGCGAACGTTTTGGAAAACGTGTCGATGACGACCGTACGCTCACGCAAAGTAGGGTCATAGGCCAACGATTGGTGCCGCTGCGGTTCGTACACGATATGTGAAAAGATTTCATCCGAAACGATGGTCACGTGGGGATGGCGGCGGAGAACCGCGGCAATTTCGTCTAAGTTGTGTATCAACTGTCCGTTGGGTCGCTGAGGCGTATTTAAAATGAGCAGCCGAGTGCGCGGCGTGATGAGCGATTCCAAATGTTCGACATCGACATGGCGCGGATCGCGAAATGAAAGGTGCCGAATGGGTGCCCGCAGGTAGCGTGCCCAAAACTCGTCGGGAGGATAGCCGGGATTGGGCATGATGACCTCATCGCCGTCATCGAGAAAGAGCAGCAGACAAGCGGCAATCGCAAATTTTGCGCCCGGTGTGACGATGATCTCTTCGGGCCGGGTAGGTCTGCCGCGTTGGGTCATTTCCTGTGCCAGTGCTTCTCGCAGGCTCCACAAGCCGGGGCCTGGGGAATAGCGCACAAAACCGTCAGCCAAAGAGCGTGCGACGGCTTCAATGGCTTCCTGCGGCGGCTTGAACTCGGTGGAAACGTAGTCGCCTTTCTCCATATGAATCATCGTCCGCCCGGTGCGGCGTTTGATCGCCGCGGCTTCACGCATTGTCGACCATTGGGGCGGCAGCTCAAAATGAGACAAGCGCGTTGACATCAAAAGTCGTCATCCTTTCATTGATGATACTTGGGTTTCAAGTTCGGGCTATTTTAGTTCTCAGGTCTCATTGAGGTGATAGGAATAAAAGACTACTCTTGTGGTCCCCATTTTTCATCGGAGTGTGTGATATAGACCGGATCGCAAGTGGGATCGCAGTACTTTTCCGGTTGGGGTGCGCGGAATCGAACTGACAAATATGTATCGACGGGGGCGTTTGAATCGCGCCAATTCGGTATGGGAAAGACAGAATTCATCGAGCGTTTCGGATGACAGCTCTGGGTCCGCCGGGACGATGAATGCGGTCACGATCTGACCCCATCGCTTGTCAGGCAAGCCTGCCACTGCAACGTCGCGAACGCCAGGATGCTGCCGCAGCACGGTCTCCACTTCGGCCGGGTGAATGTTTTCGCCGCCACAGACGATCATGTCGTCCACACGTCCGATGATGTGGAGATCGCCGTCGGCATCGAATACTCCGAGATCACCGGTGAAATACCATCCGTCGCGAAGCGCTCGTTCCGTTGCATCGGGGCGATGGAGATAGCCGCTGAATATTTGCGGTGATGACGCGGCGACGATGACTTCGCCCGGAACACCTGTGGGTACTACCTCGTCGGGGCTCACTCTGCGGCTTGAATCGGCTGTGACGATGCGAATGCGGGAGTTCAACGCGGGACGCCCAGCCGAACCCGGCTTGTTGTGTACCCCGGGATGGGCGCTGATGATTTGGGCCTCCGTGCAGCCGTAGTGATTGACAAACACTTGAGGACGAAAGACCGCTCGGCATGTTGCAATCAACCGTTCAGACATGGGGGCGCCGGCATAAGCCAATTTGAGCACCGAAGTTTTCAATCCGCCGTTCGCTTCGATATAGGCGACGAGATCATGAAAAGCCGTCGGAACTAGGTAGAGCGCAGAAAGTCGTTCGTCGCGAATTGCTCTCACGGCGCCGGCAGGAGTGAATTTGGGTTCGATTACGCTAGTACCGTTGAGGGCGACCATGGCGAGCAGCGTGTGCAGTCCCATCACGTGGTAAAACGGCATCACGATCAGCGTGCGTTCGAACATGGTCCAGCCGTGGGCGACAATCATGGCCAAAATGCCGCTGAAATCGTTGAGATGTGACCGCGGCACACCTTTTGGCTTGCCGAGGGTTCCTGAAGTGTAAAGAATCGTGGCGGTGTCCGTGATGTCCACGCGTCGGTTCAGTCCGTTGCGATTCGGATCATTTGGCTTTGCAGGGGACGCCAACTGCTCGAATGGATAAGCATTTTCGTTGACCGCTGCAGCTTCAGCGGTGCAAATTTTCAGCGTTGGATGAGAGTAATGCACTAAGGCTTCATTGACGACGTCGGAAGCATGAAGATCGAAAAATACGGCCCGGACGTTCGCATCGGCAAACGCGTATGCCAATTCACCGGCTTTCCAGCGGGTGTTGAGGGGAACTGCCACGGCACCGTTTTTGATGACGGCAAAAAACATGGTCGCCATGGCTTCCGAATTTGCGGCGCAAAGGGCGACCCGGTCTCCGCGTCGGATGCCCAGCTGCGCCAACGCATCTGCGACACGGTTTACCCGCAGGTTCCATTGAGCGTAGGTCAGGCGGCGGCCGTTTTCAATGATGGCTTCAGCTTCCGGATAGCGGTGCGCTGCGTTTTCGAGCCATGTGGTGAGGAACATGGACCATTGTATGTACGCAGCACACCAAATGGTGCTTGGACCAGGTGACACACCTCATTGTGCTGCGCATAAAGTACGAAAAAAATAAAAAGAGGGGTGTTAGCATGGCAACGAGATCGTGGAGTGCCGTTCGGCAGGGGCCGGGGCGCAGAGGACCAGGCCGTCGAGGGGATACGGACGTGGAGCAGCCTGCAGAACCGCCAAACGGACGAGCATCCGGTTTTCACGCGCGGCTCAGCGGACTGCAGCAAGTGCCGCCGGTGCTCAGTCCCGGAAGCGGATCCTTCCGGGCCGAATTGGCTGACGACGGCAAGTCGCTCCGGTATGAGCTTACCTACGCCAATCTTACAGCGCCTGCAACCGCGGCTCACATCCATTTTGGCCACCGTTTCGACAACGGAGGTATCATTGCGTTTTTGTGCGGAGGCGAAGATGCGCCTGCTTGTCCGGGAGGAGGCGGTACAATATCAGGCACCATTGAGCCCGACGATATCTTGGCGATCCCGAGTCAAGGCTTGTCCGCAGGGGACTTCGAAAATGTCATCAGGCTCATGCGGGCGGGACTCGTTTATGTGAACGTCCATACAGCAACGTTTCCTGACGGTGAAATCCGGGGACAGGTTGAAGTTTCGTAATACGTCAAGGCCGATGCAGCCTCGCCGAAGGCGCGCATCGGCCGCTTCCAATGTACGTATCATGTGACCGACGGGAAGAAGGAAAATAGGGCCAGGAAGAGAACCCTCAGTTATTGGATAGTTTTTTTTTGCAACAAGTCAAAGGAGTGATGAATCAGTGTCCCGACCGGTCACATTGTTCACAGGGCAGTGGGCCGACCTGCCGATTGAAGTAATGGCCGAAAAGGCTGCTTCTTTCGGGTACGACGGTCTCGAACTCGCTTGCTGGGGCGACCATTTTGAAGTCTCCAAGGCGCTTGAAGAAGACGATTACTGCACGAAGCGAAAAGAACTGTTGGCGAAACACAATTTGCAGGTTTTTGCAGTCAGCAACCACTTGACGGGCCAACTCGTATGCGACCCGAACACCGATGCTCGCAGCGACGCTTTGGCACCGAAGGAGCTTGCCGGCGATCCGGAGGGCAAGCGGCAATGGGCTATTGAGGAAATGAAGCGCACCATGCGCGCAGCCCAGAAGCTTGGCGTGTCCGTTGTGAATGGCTTTACGGGTTCTTCCATTTGGCACCTGGTATATCCGTTCCCCCCGCACACGGAGGAAGACATCAAGCGGGGCTACGACTTTTTTGCGGAATGCTGGGGACCGATTCTCGACGTTGCAAAGGAATGCGGCGTCAAGTTTGCCCTTGAGGTCCACCCGACGGAAATCGCTTTTGACCTCTATTCGTCTCACATGGCGCTGGAGGCCATTGGCCACCACGAAGCGTTCGGCTTCAACTTCGACCCGAGCCATCTGCTATGGCAGGGTGTCGATCCCGTCGAATTCATTTACGAATTCCCCGATCGAATTTTCCACGTTCACGTCAAAGACGTCGCGGTCAACTTGAACGGCCGCACAGGCATTCTCGCCTCGCATCTTCCGTTCGGTGATCCGCGCCGTGGTTGGGACTTCCGCTCGGTCGGTCGCGGCGACGTCGACTTCTCTGCGATCTTCCGTGCACTGAATGACATCGGCTACAACGGGCCTTTGTCGGTCGAGTGGGAAGACAACGGCATGGATCGCGAGTTCGGGGCAACCGAATCATGCGCTTACGTCAAGCAGCATCAGTTCCCGGCTCCCGCGGCCAAGGGTTCATTCGAAGACGCTCTGCGCAAGTAACCTCCTAAATGAAAAGGCTTCCGGGCCAAGCAACACCGGAAGCCTTTTCGTTTCTGACGGAACAAAGCAAACTTCGTGCGCTGGGATTCTGTAACCGCCAAGAGCCGAAACATTGCTAGGAAATGAGCTTTGCCGGCTTCTTGCCGTTTCATGTGACATCCTCAGGGTGATCCATTCCCTGAGGATTTTGTTTTGAAACCAACTCGTCGCATATGCCACGGCAGGATGGCCCAGACTGGGAGGAAAGGGAGGCGTTAGCCGTGTCCGATGCCCAGTCGTCGACAGCCAACGTGGCAGCACCCGCATCGCCCTCAACGTCGCCTAAGGATTTGCGATGGAGTGTGCGTCTGCGTCGGTTTAGTCTCGTTTGCCTCCGGAACGTGGCCATCGTTTGGGCCGTTTTGGCAGTGCTGGGGTATCAGGCGACGTTCATTCAACAAGGTTTGCATTTGCATCCTTTTGAACGGCTGGCGGCTGCAGCCCCGATTGAGGTTGATTTCTATGCTGTGACGGTCGAGGCAACCGTGCTCGAACCGGTCACGGATTTGGATGTCGGCTTGGGTGATCTCAAAAGCTTAGCAGAATCGATCCAAAAACGGTTCGCACGACGTAGCGACAGCCCAGACAACTGGCACTTGCATGCCGAAGCCAACGACATTTACGAACTGGTTCGCTACGAGGGGTTGAGCGCAAACGGAACGTACTGGGCCGTTACGGCCTATCGGCGCGGCGGTGAGATTCGCTTGGCTGTGCGTCGAGAAACCCGGTGGCTTCCGGATGATCTGCGCCGTGATCTTCTGCGGCTTCGCAGTGAGCTCCAACGCGGTGCAGGCGTGGCGGTTCGCCTGCGTGAGCCTCGTTTGATGATCAGCGGGCGAACCGACGCCCTTCGTCGCATGCCCTCGGATCTTGAGATTGAGGGGCTGCTCAACCGAGTCATGGGAAGCGAAATGCGGCGTTTATATCGCGAAGGCGCGGATGTGCGAGCGGCGCTTTATTCGCCGCAGCTTCCGGTCGGATCCGACGACGGCACCGGTGGGAACTTAATCGTACACGTCGTCCCCGAAGGCGACATCGCACGCATCACGTTGGGGACGCCTGGTTTGGGAGATCTGGAAATGCAAGTCGCAGCCGGCAGCTTGTATGTGTATAACCCAAATATTTCAGGCCAAACTATGGCCAAAGAGGTGAGATGAGCCATGGAAAAGCGAGGGAAGAAAGTTTCGAACCGGCGCCGCCGCCAAGCTGCCGCAGTCCGTGCCGAAAAGATTCGCGAGCACGGCATTCTTGGGTATTGTCGGCAAGCGGTGGGCAAAGCGTGGCACCAATGGTCGACCCGTTTGCGGACATCCCCACAAGCTCGCATGCAAGTCAAACTGGCCTTGTTCGGTTTAATTTTGGGCTTTGGTTTAGTGATATGGCAGACCGGGCGGTTGCCGGCGGGCAGCAACGACCGCTTGTTGGCACGTTCGGAGCATGTACCCGAGGAGAACATCTCCCTGCAAGGCGGCTCATTGCTCGGTCCGGCCCTCCATCGGCTTGCCGCCTATGGCGCAGACCATCTCGGCGGTTTATACAATCTAGCTGATTTTAATGCCGTTTCGGCAGCTTCCGACCAGCAAGATGACGTCGATGAAGCCGCACGACTTGCTGCGGCATTCACCAACTTGCCTGCTGTGGTCGATTTCAGCGAGATGGTGTGGCCGGTGACGGGTGAGGTTGTCAGAGGGTTTGGCTGGCATCGGGATCCTGTCACTCACGAATGGCAGTTTCATTCGGGACTGCTCATGAGGCCTGGACGCGATCATGCCTCCGTTCGCGCATCACTAGCGGGTGTTGTCGAAGCTGTCCACGTCGCGGGCAACGGCTATCAGGTGGGAATTCGTCATTCGGAGGGCTGGTCGAGTACGTATTCTGGTCTGCACACCGTCGCTGTAAAAACGGGCGCGGTAGTTGCAGCAGGCGATGTGATCGGTGAAGTGGGTGTCGTTGACAGCGAAACGACATTATGGTTCGGCCTCTACCGGGACGGAGAAGCGGTAAATCCTCTGGATTACCTGTATTCGCCCGCGTCCTGACCGGAGTGAAAACCCCGTATCCATAAAGCGGGCACAGGGCCGTTCGTCGAGCTGAACTCGGGCTTTGCACTGCGAAGAAAGGCGAATATGAAGGGCTCCTTCGCATATAAATGAGGCAAACAGCGCGAGGGGGCCTGGGCGATGCGGGACTATATCCGGAAACGGGTGGTCGACATCTCCCATTACATCGTCGACACCAAGGCTACGGTACGCAAGGCGGCCGAAAAGTTTGGCGTCAGCAAGAGTACCGTGCATAAAGACATGACAGAAAGATTGCCCAGGATAAACCGCGAACTGGCCCGCAAAGTGAAGCGTGTCCTAGAAGAAAACAAAGCGGAGCGCCATATTCGAGGCGGCGAAGCTACACGCAAAAAGTACCGAAAATCTTCGAATGCCTCCTAACCAACGTTGGCGTTGGAACGAGATCAGTTGCCTTGGGCAAATACCTCCAGTTTGATCTGCTCGAAAAGAGCGTCTGCGTGCAGCCGGCTGCGGTTTCAGCCGGTTGCGCGCGTTCCGATTCCTCCCTCCCGTAGAAGGATCGCTTCGATGAATCAGCGAATGATACCGTAGAGCTTTTCGTAGTGCACGCATTCGCAATCACGAAAGACTCGCATCAAAGGCCATGCGGGGGGCTACACCATGTTCGCTAAAGACGTAGGGATCGACCTGGGTACGGCAACTGTCTCGGTATATGTGAAAGGAAAAGGCGTCGTCCTTTCCGAGCCTTCTGTGGTGGCGATCGATGTCGAATCCAATCGAATTTTGGCGGTTGGTGAAGAAGCTCGCTCCATGATTGGGCGTACTCCGGGGAACATTCGCGCCATTCGTCCCCTCAAAGGCGGCGTGATTGCCGACTATCACGTTACCGAAACTATGCTCAAGTATTTTCTCAATCAAGTATGCGGCAGTCGTCGCCTGTTTAAGCCCCAGGTCGTCATATGCGTACCAACGGGTGTGACCAGCGTCGAAAAAAGAGCGGTTTTGGAAGCTGCAATGCAAGCAGGCGCCAAGAAGGTTCTCATTATATCGGAACCCATGGCGGCGGCCATCGGCGCCGGCCTCAACGTCGGAGAGGCTAGCGGCAACATGGTTGTCGATATCGGGGGCGGCACCACCGACATTGCCGTCCTGTCTCTTGGCGGAGAGGTCGTCTCCGATTCCATCCGCATAGGCGGCGACCAGTTTGACGACGCCTTGGTGCGCTATATCCGACGCGAGTACAATCTTCTCATCGGGGAACGCAGCGCTGAGCGGTTGAAAATGGAACTTGCCGACGTATACCGCCCGAGCCCCGACCAGTACGCCGAAGTGCGTGGTCGGGACGCCGTAACCGGGCTGCCGCGGACGATTCAAGTCTCACAGTACGAAATCGCCGAAGCGCTTGAAGAATCCGTCCGTGCAATCATACAGGCGGTCCGTGGCGTACTCGAACGGACGCCGCCCGAACTTTCTTCGGACATTATCGACAAAGGCATTATTCTAACCGGCGGCGGCGCTTGCCTCAAAGGTTTAGTTGAGGTCATCACCGAAGCGACGGAAATACCGGCGCATCTCGCCGATGAACCTAAATGGTGTGTTGCCCTCGGAACAGGCAAAGTGCTCGAAAATGTCGATAAACTGAGACAAAACGTCTTGGTCGGCAGTCGGCGATAAACGAATCCGGATCATATTGCGATGGGCAAGTCGGAGCTGTCCCAAACGTGGCGTTGGGGCAGCTCTTTCTTTTCCCTAAAGGACGCCTGCAGCTATGCCGATAAACCTAGTGAAGTCTATTCGCGGAGGAGCGGTAGATTTGATTCGCGGATTGTACACGAGCGCCTCGGGGATGTTGGTCGAAAGCATCCGAGCCGACGTCACGGCAAACAATTTGGCCAATGTCAACACGGTGGCGTTTAAGCAACAGCGTGCAGCGGTGGCGGCATTTCCGGAAATGTTGATCTACCGGATTGAAGGACGTCAGCCCGCCGGAGCACCTGCGATAGGTACATTGGGCACCGGTGCGGCCATTGACGAAGCGAGTGCCGATTGGACGGTAGGGCCGCTGCAGCATACGGGCCGGTCGCTGGATGTCGCATTGGTGGAATCCGGCTTTTTTGTCGTGGAGCACGGCGAGGACGGCGTCGCCTATACGCGAGACGGGCGGTTCAACATATCCGCAGACGGCTGGCTCGTCGATTCGATGGGCAATCGGGTCCTCGGCACGGCGGGACCGATTCAGGTTGTCGCTCCGGGAGCGACCCCCGGCAGCATTTCGTTCAGCGACGACGGGGGAGTTTATGTCGATGGCAACCGGGTGGACGAGCTGCAGCGGGTTGATTTCGAGAATCCCCGGGCATTGGAGCGTCTTGGGCAGAACTTGTGGCAGGCGAACGAATGGAGCGGTGAAGCGGTGCCGGTTGCCGCCCAAGTGCGCGGGGAATCGCTTGAACGCTCCAACGTCAATCTCGTGAGCGAAATGGTGACGATGATTGAAGTCCAACGCGCCTATGAGGCCAATCAGCGTGTCATCCAAGCGCATGATCAAACGTTGGAAAAGGCGGTCAACGAACTCGGAGTCGTGCGCTAAAGAATCCGACGGTTAGGAAGGAAGATCGAACATGATGCGGTCCATGTACACAGCAGCATCAGGGATGAAAGCTCAGCAGTTTAACATCGATACCATTGCGAACAACTTGGCCAACGTCAATACCCAGGGATTCAAGAAAAGCCGCGTAGAATTTCAGGATCTGCTCTACCAAACGGTGCGCCACGCAGGTACTCCGGTGACGGACGGGGCACAAATCCCGACGGGCATTCAGCTGGGACACGGCGTACGTCCGGTCGCGACGCAAAAAATCTTCACCCAAGGCACCTTCCAGCAGACGGACAACCCGTTGGATCTCGTCATCGAGAACGATGGATTCTTCCAGGTCTTGCTGCCAAGCGGCGAAATTGCGTATACCCGTGATGGAGCATTCAAGACGGACAGTGAGGGCCGAATCGTCACTTCTGACGGTTTCTTCCTGGAGCCTGAAATCATCATTCCGGAAGATGCATCGGACATCACGATTGGAAGCGACGGAACGGTTTCGGTGACGATTCCCGGCAATCCGGAGCCCCAAATGGTGGGACAAATTGAGTTGGCGAAGTTCGTCAACCCCGCCGGATTGCATAGCGCCGGACGGAATTTGTATCTGGCCACCGCTGCTTCGGGACCGCCTGTCATCGGCACACCTGGCCTCGACGGCTTCGGAATGATCGCCCAAGGCTTTTTGGAAATGTCGAACGTTGAAGTCGTCGAAGAAATGGTCAACATGATCACGAGTCAACGAGCTTACGAAACGAATTCCAAAGCCATTCAAGCATCGGATGACATGCTGCAGACCGCGAACAACTTGGGGCGGTAATGCGCCATGAGGAACCGCGCCCTCATCGTGTGCAGTTTCCTCATTGGTTTCCTGATTAGTTTCTTAGTCTGGCCTCCCAACAAAACAAGTGGGGAGCTGCAGGATTCAACTGAAGTTCCCCACGTTTTGGTGGGGCCCAACATATGTCGAGACGTCTTGTCGGAGCGCACGGACGAGCCGCGGGCTGCCGCAGTGGTACGTGTTTTGGAGAAAGCGGTTGTCGAGGGCGATGACATTCGACTCGAGCATGTGGCGTGCATTTCAGGTGAACCCGAGCTTGTCGAAAGATTGCGTCACGTCTATCTCGGGAGCGCTCCGCTTTTGGGCAACCAACGCGTGCTCACCGCGGCCGTGATCCCGCTTCGGCTCCGTCAAGCGGGCATCCCGACGGACGGAATCGAGCTGCAAGCGACAGAGAGCGGGGCCTTCACCGTCGAGCGGCTGGCTGACGTCGTGTCCGGAGAAGATATCGCAGCGGCGGTGCGTGAAGCCTTGTTGGCGACCACGCCTCCCGGCGCGGAAGTACATGTGGTCGTCGAAGAGGCCGAGGTTGTACACGTGCCGGTTGGGGCCGCCGTGGAACTCGAGGTGAGCCAGCTGCCTGTGGTATGGCACGGCAGCTCAAACGTTTCCGTGAACATCCGCGTTGACGGCACACGATACAAGACCATCAGGGTTCGGGCGCACGTGGAACTTTATACCTGGGCACTCGTTGCAAGCACATCGATCGCGCGTGGTGAACATCTCGGCGATCACAACACGGAACTGCAAAAGGTACCGCTGCAAAGCCATTTGCGGCCCGTTGCATTCATAGACGAACGTGGACTGCGGGCTACGCGCGCAATTCGGCAGGGAGCCCTCATTGAAGAACGGTTTGTTGAGCCGGTGCCTGATGCGCTCAAAGGACATCAAGTCGTCATCTTCGCGGAAACTGCGGGGGTCATGGTGAGCGCTTTGGGAGAACTGCTCCGTGACGGATACGTCGGTGATCTCCTTCCTGTACGCAATCTCGCGTCCGGAGCTCAAGTGTACGGTCGATTAGTCGGGCCCGATCATGTGCAAGTCCAAGTGTTGTATTGACGATCCGCGACGGTAAGGAGAGTGGAAGCATGATGAAAGCACGCAGATTGTTCGGGGCTGCAGCAGCAGCGCTGCTGGCCGTGTTCGTGCTTGCTGGGCCAATTGGTGCGACATCGCTGTGGGGCCATGGGGTGTCCTTGTTTTCCGATGTACGAGCTCAACGCGTCGGTGATTTGGTCACTCTGATCATTGCCGAACAAACACGCGCGGAGCAAAATGCCCAAACGCGGACCGGGCAGGAGAGCAGCGTGAACTTGGGCCCCGGCTTGGGCATCTTGGCGAATATCATTCCCGAATTGCGCGTCGGCGGAGGCGACAGCTCGCGAGCGGTTGGTACGACCACGCGGGGCGGCAGCCTGGTGGCCCGTATGACCACGCGTGTGACTGAAATTTTGCCAAACGGCAACATGGTCATTGAAGGGTATCAATTGATCCAGATCAACGGCGAAGAGCAGATCTTGCGTGTGAAAGGAATTATCCGTCCGGAGGATATTCGTCCGGACAATACGATTTTGTCGACCTATGTGGCGGATGCCGAGTTTACGTTCATAGGAACCGGACCACTCGGTGAAACACAAAAGCCGGGCTTGCTGACGAGATTTTTCAGCTGGCTGTTTTAAAGCACAGGCTGTGTGGTCCAAGGAGGCGGGGATCGGATGAGTCGTCGTTTGTTGGTACTGTTGACCGGACTGCTGGTCGTGCTGCTCGGCAGCCAAGCCGTGCTGGGCAACGAGCCGGTAGTGCGCATCAAAGATATCACTCGCCTGCAAGGGGTACGTGACAATCAACTAGTCGGTCTCGGCCTTGTAGTCGGTCTTGCGGGAACCGGCGACAGCGCGAGCAGCCAGGCCAACATTCAGATGCTGGCCAATATGCTCGAACGTTTTCAGCTGTCCATCAGTCCCAATGAGCTGCGTTCGCGCAACGTGGCCGCCGTCATGGTAACGGCAGAGTTGCCTGCATTCGCTCGTCCGGGCGACCGCATAGATGTAACGGTGAGCTCAATCGGCGATGCCCGCAGTTTGCAGGGAGGCTTTCTGCTGATGACGCCCCTTCAAGCGGGGAACGGCGACATCTATGCAGTGGCGCAAGGAGCGATCTCCGTCGGCGGTATGAACGCGGGGAGCGGAGGATCCAGCGCTCAACGCAATCACACGGCGGTCGGACGCATCCCCGGCGGAGCGATCGTGGAGCGGGAAGGGCCGGGTATCATCATTCAGAACGGCACGATTACGCTTGTTTTGCGGGAGCCCGACTTCAGCACGGCTCAGCGGGTGGCCAAGGCGATCAACGATTATTTCACGCCGGATACAGCGTTGGCTCTCGATCATACCGCCATTCGCGTCAAGATTCCGGAATTGTTTTTGAATGACCCGGTGCTCTTCGTGTCGTTGGTTGAAGAGCTGAAGGTAACGCCGGATGCTGCTGCCCGGGTGATCATCAACGAGCGTACCGGTACGATTGTCATCGGGCACAATGTGCGCATCGGCACCGTTGCGGTCGCCCACGGTGGAATCAACGTCAAGGTGACGGCGCACCGTGAAATTGAAATCCCCATCGCAGAGCGAAGCGATGTTGCTCCAATTCAGTCCGACGGTGATGACGCCGTTTCCGCCGATGCGATTCAAATCCGCACGGAGCGGCGTATTGAAGTGATCGAAGAGGACGCTCAGTTTGTGGTTCTCGAGTCCGGAGCAACGGTGGAAGAACTGGTCGCCGCCTTGAATGCCATTGGCGCCGGTCCTCGAGATGTAATCAGCGTGCTGCAGGCGATCAAAGCCGCCGGTGCTTTGTATGCTGAGTTGGAGGTGCTGTAACCGATGCAGGTACATGCTGCAGCCATGGTTCAAAGCGAAGCGGCACGGTATGACGGTGCCGTGCGCCGGCTTGCAGGCACGGAAGAACGATACGATCGGGAAGCCTTGCAGCGTGCAGCTGAAGAGTTCGAAGCTTTCTTCTTGCAGCAGATGCTCAGCGTGATGAGGCGGACCGTGCCCGAAGGCGGCTTTTTGAAGAAAGATCACGCACATGAAATTTTTGAAGGCATGCTCGATGAGGCGCTGGCGGGCGAGATGGCTCGTGCTGGTGGCATCGGCTTGGCAAACTTGCTCGTTGCCCAACTGTCGGCAAAATTGTCGGTTTATTGAGGCAGGACTTGCCAGACGTTCTCCAGAAATTAGACGAAGTACGTCATTTCGAGATTGTTTAACCACCGTCGACGAACGCTCTGGCGCTGAACGGCCATACATCGGCAATACATCTCTGTGCCGGCGGAGCGCTTCTCGTAGCAGAGAGGGCTGAAAATATGACCACCAGCATGTCGCGCCTCAGACGCGCTGCTTCAGTTTTCCTCATTTTTGGTATCCTCCTAGTCATCGGATGGACGGCCTCGACCCAAGCGGCGGGGTCGTTCTTTCCAATTGAGGACGTCCGACCGGGCCAATGGGGGACGGCACGGACGGTCATCCAAGGCACCGAAATCGAAACGTTCAGTGTCGAAGTGCTCGGTGTTCTTGACAACGCCGGGCCTTCCGGCGATCTCATCATGGTCAAAGTAGCGGGCGATGTCATCGAGCGCACCGGTGGGCTAGCCTCTGGAATGAGCGGATCGCCGGTGTATATTGACGGCAAGCTGCTGGGCGCGATTGCATACGGGTATGCGACTGATCCGTCGATCGCTTTGGTCACGCCAATTGAGCAGATGCTGGACCTGCTGCGCGCTATGGAAGCGGCTGAAACCGCGCTGCGGGGCGGACGTGACCACGGTACGGCAGAGGGCGAGAACTCCGGCAACGTCGTGCCGATTACCAGTCCGCTGCTTGTTTCAGGCTTGGGCGATCGAGCATTGAAACGCTTGACCGAGGGCCTGCGGCCCTACAATTTGGTGCCCATTCGTTCCGCCGGTGTCGGCCAGGAGTCCGCCAATGCACCTTTGGAACCGGGCAGTGCCATTGCGGCACAGCTCGTGCGCGGCGACATCAACGTCAGCTACGTCGGGACGCTCACTTACATACATGACGATCAGTTCCTCGCTTTCGGACATTCGCTGCTCAATTTCGGCACGGTAGACTACATCGCGGCGCAAGCGTACATTCATCGCACCATCGGGAGAATCGGCAGCGCCATGAAATTGGGCGCTCCGCTCGATGCGATTGGGCGCGTGCTGCAAGATCGTGGTGCAGGCGTGGCGGGGCATCTGGGGGAGATCCCGAAGACCGTCAAACTGACGGTCCGTGTGGTGGACCACTCGCTGGGCCGCGAAACCGCGTTCGAGGCTGAAATCATCAACAGCGAAGCGCTGCTGGTCGAGCTGGTTTCTTCGGCCGTGCTTGAAGCCGTCGACCGCGGCATCGACCGCATCGGGCCGGGCTGGGCGCGGGTCAAAGTCTACATGCATGGCGCCGGTTTGCCACGGCCGATCGAACGTGAGAACGTCTTCTACTCCACCTACGACATCGCTGCGGAATTGCTAGGCGAGTTTTTGTGGGGACTGCAAGAATTCACTTGGAACGAATTTCGTGCGATCGATTTCGAGGAAATCCGCATCGACGTTGAAGTGAGCGAACAGCGGCGAACCGCCCGGCTGGTAGCTGCGGTTCCGGAACGGACGGTCGTTCATCCGGGAGATGTCGTCCCGGTTGAAGTGACCCTTCGACCTTATCGGGGCGAACTCCAAACCGAAATCGTTGATTTGGTGATTCCGGCCGACTCGAATTTGGGAGAAGTGGTGGTCGTCGTTCGCCCCGGAATGTTCCCGTATTTGTCTGCAGAAGACATCGTGTTCGAGGAGCTCACCGATGAGTTTTACACTTCCGTGGACAGTTTGGAACAGCTGATCGAAGCATTCGTCAACGAAGAGCGGAACGATGAAATCGTGCTTGAATATTATCCGCCGTTTGCTCAGGCTCCCGCTGATGAACCGTCTTTCGGGGAAGAAGGCGACTCGCAGGACTATATGGGCTACGACTGGGATGAATGGCCGGATCCGGTGGTCGTCTCAAAGCGCACCGCTTATGTTATTGAAGGGGGAACCAGCTTTACCCTGGAAATTGTCGCCGCTGAACCTGATGAGGCATCGGATGGGCCGGCCGGCAAGGATATTCGGCGCAGCAGTCTCGTACGGAGAGACTAGGCGGCCAAGAAGCTGATTATTCCGGCCTTCCCAAGGTTTCACCATCGGCACGTACATTTGGCTGTCAGGCCAGCAAATACATCAGCATAATGGAAGGAAGCACCCACCTCCGAGGAGAAGATGTGCCCTGGTTAGTCTACAAGGCGGTGGCGGCTCGATGTCCAACGATTTCGTGTGAACGATGGGATGCGCACACCGTCGGCGCACTCACCAACCATGGGTACGCATGACGAATGACCAAAGGCTTCGAGTTGATCTGGGGAGGTTAATCGTCGGTGTTGAAGCGATATGTGGCAAAATTTCCGTTGACGTGGAAGCGAGTCATCGCACTCGTGCTGGCTCTGACGGCCGTGGCAGCCATGGGATCCATTGGATCGGCTCAATCCCTGGAGAATCCCCTGAGTGCGTTGTTGAACGTGCAGCGACAAGAAGGTCCGAAGATCGTTGACATTCGAGTGAATGATACGCGATATCTAACAAAAGAAGAGATTCTCGATCAGTTCGAGTATATTGCTGTCGGTCAGCCATTCGATATCGACAAGATCATCGAAGATCTTCAGTCTCTAATGGAGTATGAAGTAGACGGTGAGCGGGTTTTCTATGACGTTTACGTGCAACCGGTCAGTACCTTAAGTGGTGTTGTATTGCAGCTGGAATTCATTGAAGCATGGCCCGTCACCGAGGTGACCGTCGATATTGACGTTCTCAGCGAAGAGTGGTTTTTGGCGGCCATGGAATTTGAGCCCGGCATGTCTGTCGTGGCGGTCGATGAAGGAATTGTGAAAGCATTCGAGCGAGCTGAATTGGAAGAAGGGTTTTTGATTCACCTGGTGGACATGCAAGATGACTTGGCGACCGGGACGAGGCATCTCACCGTCCGTGCGATTCGTCTGAGTGAGGTTGCGGTGGAAGGCAACCAAAAGACGCGTGACTACGTCATTGAACGTGAACTGAAAGCGGCGCCGGGTGAACCGCTCAATTGGCATGTCATTCAGGGTGATATGTGGCGTTTGTTCCATCTCGGATTCTTCAAGAACGTCGGGGAGCCGAAGCTCGAATGGGTATTCAGCGAAGATCCCAACGAACTGCCGACGTTGAAACTGACCTACGTCGTTGAAGAACGTCAGACCGGATCCGCCGGTTTCGGTGCTGGCTACAGCTCTTCTTCAGGCTTGATGGGCTACGTGGAAATTTCGGATGACAACTTGTTCGGCCGCGGGCAGCAGGCCGGCTTGCGCTGGGAATTCGGTCAGAAAGAAAGCTCCTACGATCTTTCGTTCCGGGAACCGAATGTAGCGGGTTCGGGAGTTTCCGCCGGCTTCAGCCTCTATAATCAAACCACGAAGGGTTTGGAGGATCGAGAAGGAAACGTATACGACTTGAAGAAAGTCGGCGGCTATTTGGGACTCGGTTACCGATTCACCGATTTCCTCCGCGGCGATATGCAGTATCGTCATGAAAATCAGCACAGAACGTTTGAAAACGAGCCCACCGAATCGCGCAGGCTGCGCAGTTTGCTGCTCGGTTTATCGGGCGATACGACGGATCAACCGTTCTACCCGACCAAGGGTCTGCGATACAACGTTTCGGTTGAAAACGCCGGCAACTTCCTCGGCGGTGATCTCAACTTTACGAAGTACCGTGGCTCGGTCAGCACGTACTTCAAGGTCGGCCGCAACGATCAAGTGCTTGCGCTGCGTTTAACGGGCGGATTCGCAGGCAGCGAACTGCCGGATGCCGAAGCCTTCCGCGTTGGCGGTGCCGACTCCGTTCGCGGCTACCATTTCGGTCAGATGCGCGGGGATAAGCAGCTCGTCACCAACATCGAGTATCGGTTCCACATCAACGACGTGATCCAAGGCGTCGTATTCGCCGATGCCGGTCAGGCATGGGATTACGATGAACCGATCGACTTGAGCCAACTCCGCACGGCTTACGGTATCGGTGTCCGGGTTGACACGCCGCTTGGACTCATGCGTCTCGATTACGGGTTCGGCGATGACGGAGGTCGTGCATTCTTCAGCTTAGGCCCGATGTTCTAAGCGAACAAGCCGACGCGGCGGAGAACGGGTACACGATGAAAGGAGCTCTAGCGGATGACGAATCAACGGTTGAAAGTCGGACTCTTTGTTTTGATCCTCGGTGCGGTTGCAATTGTGAGCTCAGTACTGGGGGAAGGACCCGAAGGCAGCGTCGGCTATGTGAATCTGGAACGGATTTGGGCACAAGCCCTCTTGCCGGCGCTGGACCCGCCGCTGCAAGCGGAAACGGAGCGTCTGCAAGCAGAGCTCGACCAACTGGTTGAAGGCAAGTCGGAAGCCGAACGTCAGGCACTCTTCGAAGAATACCAAGGCCGCTTGTATGCACGACAGCAGCAGCTGCTCGATCCGATGCTCCTCTATGTCGGCGAGGTCATTGGCCAAGTGGCTGAAGCCATGGGCGTCACGATTGTCATTGATGCGCAGTCGGTACTCTGGGGCGGCGTGGATATGACAGCGGCGGTGCTCGACGCCATTGACTTCGGTGAGCTTCAAGCCATGGCGGAGGCTGTGATGGCTCAGCCGACGACTGGCAGCGACTTGCGGCTCAACTTGAGTTTTTAACGCTCGCACTCGGGGAACGCTGTAGCCGTGGCTCTTTGCAGTTGGGCGGCTAGCGTGTCGTTGGAGTGCGCGAGCTCAAGGCTCGAACGAGCTCTGCGGGGGACCGCCTGGTGTACCAGGGGTCCCTTTTTTATCATGGTGGCGGGAGTGTGAGAGTGCGATGCATCTATTGGGGAGTTTGGCCCGGCTGGTGGACGGCGAATTGATCGGAGATCCCAACACCGTCATCGAGGGCATTGCTCCGTTCGAGGAAGCGGGTCCGACGGACATTACCCTCGCACTGAAGCCCCAGTACGTTCGTGGGGAAGTTCGTTCGCGGGCAGCGGCCTGGATTGTCGGACCTGACGTCGAAGAGATCTCCGTACCCGTGATTCGGGTGAAGCATCCTCGCCTTGCATTCGCCCGGTTGTTGGCGCTTTTTGCCCCGAAATATCCGGTGGCTGCGGGAGTTCATCCGACCGCGGTTTTGGGAGCCGGTGTTGAGCTGGCTGAAGATGTGAGCATCGGACCTCACGTGACCATTGCCGACGGCGCCCGCATCGGGCGTGGCGTCGTGCTGCACGCCGGAGCGTACGTCGGTCCGAAAAGCGAGATCGGCGACGAAACGGTCGTGTATCCGAATGCCGTCATTCGTGAAGGGGTGCGGATCGGGCGACGTTGCATCATCCATGCGAATGCCGTCATCGGCAGCGACGGTTATGGTTTTGTGCAAGTGGACGGCTTGAATCACAAGGTGCCGCAAATCGGCGGTGTCATCATCGGCGATGATGTAGAAATTGGCGCTTGTGTCACGATCGACCGAGCCACCTGCGGCTCTACGCGTGTTGGTCGCGGCACGAAGATCGGCAATCTGACGCAGGTCGCGCACAATGTCGTCATCGGCGAAGACTGCCTGATCGTCGGAGTGGTAGGAATCGGAGGCAGCTCACGCATTGGCGACCGTGTGACCATTGCCGGCCAGGTCGGCGTCGCCCAACATACCCGTCTTGGCGATGACGTGACGGTCGGCGCACAAAGCTTGGTCACGAAAGACATTCCTGCGGGTGCATTTGTGTCGGGATCTCCTGCACGGCCGCACCGCGAGCAGCTCAAGCAGCAAGCGGCGGCCCAAAAAGTACCTGAAGCGCTCCGCGAGATCGCGCAATTGCGCCAGCGCATTGAAGAGCTCGAAAGCGTGATTCTTTCGGCCGGCGCTGAGTCTCGTCTGGATGTCGCAGCTGGAAAGGATTTGCCTCGGTGAGTCTCGTTCGTTTGGTAAACGTCAGCAAATATGTTGGCGCTCGAAAACTGTTCGGGCCGGTGACGGTTTCAATTGAATCGGGTGACCGCATTGGGCTGATCGGGCGCAACGGCACCGGAAAAACGACGTTGTTGCGCTTGATTGCTGGCTTGGACGCTCCGGATGAAGGAAGCGTCACTCGCGCCGCCAAGCTGCAAATGGGGTATCTCGCACAAGAAACCGGAACGCTCGAGCCGGGGGATACGCCGTATAACATCGTCTTGCGCAGCCTTGAGCATTTAACGGAACTGGCGGCGGAGTTGCGGCGCTGCGAGGAAGCCATGCAACGAAGCCAGTCGTCGGAACACGAGCTCGAACGACTGATGGAGCGCTACGCCATGCTCAGCGAGCGTTTTGAGCGTGAGGGCGGCTACGAAATGGATGCTCGTGTCCGCTCCGTCCTCCTGGGGCTCGGACTCGAAGAAGAGCAGCTGCACCAAGAAGTGTCGACGCTGTCGGGCGGCGAGCGTGAACGTGTGGCGCTTGCAGCTCTTTTAGTGAAGCAGCCGGATTTCTTGATTCTCGATGAGCCGACGAACCACCTCGATATTGCTGCCGTCGAATGGTTGGAGCAGTATCTTCGGAACTACCGTGGGGCGTTCTTGGTGGTGAGCCACGATCGGGCGTTTCTCGATGCGGTTGCGCAGCGCATTTGGGAAATCGACGCGGAAGGAATCGCCGTTTATCGCGGCAATTTTTCGGCGGCGCAGGTGCAGCGGCAAGAGCGCCTGGCGCGTCTGGCCAAGGAGTACGAAGCGCAGCAAGAAGAGATCGCTCGGCTGGAAGCGTATGTGCGCCGGTATCGAGCCGGTACGCGGGCGACTCAAGCACGCAGCCGGGAAAAGCGCTTAGAGCGGATGGAGCGCCTGGAACGTCCTACCGAAGACGCTGCTGCGATGAAACTCGCCATTCAAAGCGCTGCCGTTCGAGGCAGCCGGGAAGTTGTTCGCTTTGAAGGCGTCAGTCACCGCTACAACGGCACCGAAGTGCTGCGGGATCTTCATTTCACCGTCGAGCGCGGCCAACGAGTCGGGATCGTCGGGCCGAACGGTTCGGGCAAAACGACGCTGCTTGAGCTGTTGACGCTGCAAATGACGCCGACGGAAGGCAACGTGTATTTGGGACGAGACATCGTAGTCGGTTATTATCGCCAGCATTTTGAGGGGCTCGATCCCGAGCGCACGATCCTCGATGAAATTCTCTCCGTCCGTCACATGACGCTGCAGGAAGCACGCAGTTATTTGGCCCGGTTTCTGTTCCGAGGCGACGATGTGTTCAAACAAGTGGGCGTACTCTCCGGCGGTGAGAGTCGCCGCTTGATGCTGGCCAAACTGCTCCTTTCACCGGTGAATCTGCTCTGCTTGGACGAGCCGACGAACCACTTGGACATTCCCAGCCGGGAGGCGTTGGAGGAAGCGCTTGATACTTATACCGGCACTTTGATTTTTGTTTCGCACGACCGTTATTTTCTGTCGCGGCTGGCGGATCGCTTGATCGTTCTCGGAAAAAAGCCGGGTGAATGGCAGCTGATCGACAGGGGCTACGATGCGTGGCGACGTCTGGAGGCCGCCAAGGCGCAAGCGCAAGCGGCGGCGAAGCGAGGAAGCGCTCGGTCGCCCCGCACATCAGACGCCGAAAGGCGTGCTGCCGCCCAAACGCGAGCGGCGATGCGCGCCGCCAAAGAGGCCGTCCGCAAACTTGAAGCGCAAATCGAAGCACTTGAAGCGGAAAAGACGGAACTTGAAACCATGCTGGCCGATCCGAGGTTGTACGACGATCCGGATCGCATGCGGGAGGTTACGCTGCGATACCGCGAGGTGACCCAAACCCTCGACGAAGCGTACGAAGCGTGGAGCGAGCAGGCTGAACAACTCGAGGTCGAGCCTTCTTAACCCTCCGTTATCCCCCTCTTGCTACAAATCGTTCAACTTTTTACGGTCCGAACGTTCCTTTGGTGATTCACACCACACTTGGCCTCACTTTGTCGCTGCGGTTCTGTTTCGTTCCGTGTGGGAACCATCGGGATCGCCCCAGCGGATCCCACACAGAGCGAAACAGAACTGTATAGCCGGAATAAAGGCTCACGAATGTAAAAACCACTGTTGACAAATATATTCCAACAATTACACTGTAGACAACCATGATCTTTGATCACTTCGCTTGGAGGGAGCCCACGTGTCCAATCGGCGGGTTTGCGTGCTCAGTCTTATAGCGTTGCTCTTGATTCCATCTGTTTCGAAGGCAGAAGTGCCTCGACTGCACGAAGTGTACAGCGATTATTTTCTTATCGGCGTCGCTCATGGCTTGGGACCTCAATATAGCCGTTTCGACGATTTGGTCGCGTATCACTTTAACGTCATCACCCCGGAAAACTTGATGAAATGGAACGCACTGCAGCCTCAGCCGGGAGTATTTAACTTTGAGGCAGCCGACGCATTTGTAGACTTTGCCCACGAGAACGGGTTGAAGGTCATCGGGCACGTTCTCATCTGGCACGAGCAGACCCCCGCATGGGTATTTCAAGATGAGGACGGCAATCCCGCATCGCGTGAGTTGCTTATTGAGCGGATGGAAACCCACATCAAGCAAGTGGTCGGCCATTTTAAGGGCCGAGTGCACGGATGGGATGTGGTCAACGAAGCCGTGGAAGGCGGAGATTTGCGGGACAGCCCGTGGCGTCAAATCATCGGCGACGATTACATCGCACTTGCATTTCAATTTGCTCACGAGGCTGATCCTGACGCGGAGCTTTACTATAACGACTTCAACTTGGTTGAGGGGCCAAAGCGTGCACGCGTCTACCGTCTCATCCAAGATCTTCAGCAGCAAGGCATTCGAATCGACGGCGTGGGAATGCAAGCCCATTACGACATCACGTGGCCCTCTCCGGAACTCGTAAGCGAAACCATCCAGTATTTCGCTTCGCTTGGCGTCGCCGTACATATCACTGAGCTTGACATCAGCGTATATCCGTGGAGTGATCGCAGGAACCTCTACTCCGATGGTTTGCCTGACGACATTGCCACCCGGCAAGCCGCGCGCTACGCAGAATTGTTTGAGGTCTTCCGCACGCATGCGGACGTGATCGAAAGGGTCACGCTGTGGGGCGTCAGCGACGACATGAGCTGGAAGAACTACTACCCCGTTCGGCGGCGAGACTATCCCCTGCTGTTCGACAGCGCAGGTGAGCCGAAACCGGCATTTTGGGCCATCATCCCAACGGAATGATTATGCGGGGGAGTAGGTGCGCAGTGAATTTGAGGGGCAGCTGAAGTTATTGCTTATCGAAGGCGGTATCGATGATACCGCCTTCGTCTTTGAGGAAGTATTAGACGAAGGCGATTTCGGTACCGATGAGAACGGCGTCGTAGGCGCACACGTCGGCAGTGTCAAGGCCGGAACGAAATGCCCCAAGACCGTCGGAGCAAAGTTGG